>JAFLDD010000001.1:310302-620605 GCA_017302575.1 Alphaproteobacteria bacterium
TGACATGAGCACCACCGCGCGGATAGCCAGCCATGCAATCGCTAATTTGAATAAGAAATTGAGAAGCTGGTGGGATTCCTCGGTGATGACGAACGAAAACACCAATGATGCTGTGAAGAGAATGGCCAATATGGGAGCAAGGAGTGGCCCGCTAAAATCGATAATGCGTGTGACCCAGCTTTTACGGGAGATGCGGTCAATACGGGCGTTGAGCCATTCGGAGGCCAATATGGCGATAATGGGTAGTAGTACGGCGCTTATTTTTTCGACATCGCTAGCGTGGTGAATCACATCCGCGATGTTCATGACCCATGCACTCAATGCGTCGAGCAGTTTGGCGCCAATTTTTTCCATGTACCCATAGAAGCAGTGGCTGATGAATGTGCAATAAGAAAACCATTCGCATCCACAATTTAAGAATTTTTCTTGACCGCATGTTGCAGTGCATTACAACTGCATGAAGTATTCGTGTTGCAGGGCAAATAAAACCATCAACAATATCAACACGAGGAAGTTATGATTAAGCGTCTCCTGCCTGTCGCATTATGTGCTGCTGGCTTTTCGTCTTCCGCACTGGCTTCGCCCGTTGCGGATACAGGTAATACAACATGGTTGCTGATATGCGCGGCGCTCGTCATGCTGATGACGCCAGGCCTTGCCTTTTTCTATGGCGGCATGGTCAGCAAGAAAAACGTCGTTTCAACCTTGCTGCAAAACTATGTAGCGCTCGCGATTGTAGGCCTTCTCTGGGTAATTGTTGGGTACAGCCTCGCGTTTGGTGAGGGTACGCCTTACATTGGTGGCTATGACTTCGTCATGCTCAAAGGCCTCGACACGCAGTTTTATGGTGAAACGGGCGTGCCAATATTAGCCTTCGTTGCATTCCAGATGATGTTTGCAATCATCACGCCCGCGCTTATTACGGGTGCATTCGCTGAGCGTGTTAACTTCAAGGCTTGGATCTTCATCATGGCGATCTGGAGCTTGGTGGTTTATGTGCCAGTGGCGCACTGGGTATGGGGGCCTTCAGGCTGGCTAGGTGCAAAAGGCGCGCTGGACTTTGCGGGTGGCTTGGTCGTTCATATTACGGCGGGTTTCTCGGGTTTGGTTGCGGCGTTGCTGTTTGGTAAACGCTCAACGGCGCATGACCCAGCACCACCTCATAATGTACCAATGATCATGCTGGGTGCAGCGTTGCTATGGTTCGGCTGGTTCGGCTTCAATGCTGGTTCGGCGATTACTTCAGGGGCGCTTGCTTCCTATGCGTTCATCAACACCTTTATTGGTGCGGCTGCTGCGTTTATTACGTGGATGGCGATGGACTGGATTTTCCATGGCAAGCCTTCAGCGGTGAGCTCGTCGATCGGTTTGGTGGTAGGGTTGGTGGCCATCACGCCTGCGGCTGGATATGTTGATATTTCTGCTTCGTTCGTCATTGGTGGCGTGGCGGCAATTATCAGCAACCTTAGCATTCAAGCCCTTAACAAAATCACCCATCTCGACGACGCGCTGGACGTATTCGCATCGCATGGGATCGGTGGTGTTGTCGGCGCGGTGATGACAGGGCTTTACGCTAGTAAAGCGGTGAACCCATCCATTGCTAATGAAGGCTTCCTGATTTCAGGTGACCCAACATTATTCAATGCCAATCTGCATGGCGTATTCGTGGTGGCGCTGTTCTCCATGGTGGCGACAGTCGTTATCGTCAAAGTGGTAGGGTTATTCGCAGCGATTCGCGTTGATGAAATGGCGGAGGGTGAGGGGCTTGATCGTGCAATTCACGGTGAAGGTTCTAGCTATTCGCTCGATGGGGGATGGGACAAACCGAGTGCGTAGGAAGCGCGAACCAAAAGCGTGAACCTCTTCCTGCTTCACTTTCCACGCCTATGCTGCCGCCCATCTGCTCGATGAAGCGGCGGCATATGGCGAGACCTAGCCCTGTTCCTTCATAGCGTCTGTCGCTACCATCATCGACTTGTGAGAAGGCCTGAAACAAACGATTCTGATCCTCAGGGCTGATACCAATCCCCGTATCGATAATACTGACAATTGCTTTGTCATCACGATACTCCAAGCGAATGGTAACGCTGCCTTCCTTGGTGAACTTGATGGCGTTATTAACAAGGTTCAGCAAAGTTTGCTTCACGTATTGGGCATCACCTGATGCGACTACATCATCACGAATATCGGTGGTGAGTTTTAGGTTTTTCTCTTCCGCTAATGGTTGCATAAGCGCTACGCTGTCTTGGGCGATCTCGTTCAGGTTTACCGAGCCGATATTCATCACTAGCTTGCCAACTTCTGCTTTGGAGAAATCAAGAATTTCATTGATCATCAGCAGCAGTGTCTGCCCGCTTCGCAAAATTACTTTGACGAATTGGTTTTCTTTTTCACCCAAGTTGCGCCGTGATAGCAAATCAGCCATGCCGATAATACCATTAAGTGGCGTGCGGATTTCATGTCCCATGGTTGCGAGGAACGCTGATTTTGCGCGGCTTCCTGCCTCTGCCGCTTGGCGTGCGCTTTCTAGTTCACGTGTACGGACTTCGACCTCGTGTTCAAGGTGTGTTTGGTAATTATCCACCTTGTGACGCATTTCATCGAACGTTTCGACCAGTGCCTGAATCTCAGGCGTAGCATTGCCCACTCTTAGCTCTGTGGCGCGATTGCCTTGTGAATAGTCGTGCATCACCCGTGAGAGTGATGAAAGAGGGCTTAGTGCGTGAGAAAGCAGGCGATAAATCAAAATAGAAATGCCAAGCACTACCAGTGAATAGACGGTTGCCGTAACGACAAGATGTTCACGTATGCTTTGCGCATATTGGTAGGTATTCATTTGAATGGTTAAAATACCTAATTCATGCTTTTTGTTGGCATGCTGGTAAACAATCGGTGCATCAGCTTGAATGATGTCTGGGCTTGCTTCCACGCGAACGCCCATTTCAATAACCAACTCACCACTTTCACTGATGATGCGGCCATATTGAAAATCCAGATCGCGCGCCATGTTGCTCATTACGCTTGTAATGTGGTCTTGGTCGAAATCCCACATGGGAATGCTGAGCGCGTTAGCGTTTGTTTCGGTAATTAACTCCGCACGTGCGCGCGCGGCTTGAATCATCTGCTTTTCTGTATTTTGCTCAGTATAAAACAGTAAGCTTGCTGCCACCAAGACGATGCCAAGCGCGCTGACAAGCGCGATGCGGGTTTTAAGCTGAAAATTCGGAAATATAGGCATGTTATTTCCAGTCTTTTATTCCGTAACGTTCTAAGATGCTATTGAGTTTTCCCGTTTTACGCAATTTGCGCAAGCCTTTGTCGAAAAGAGTGGCAAGTGATTTTGCATCTGGGTGTTTTGGTGAAAATGCCAAGTACAATAATTCATCCTGCTCGATGGTTGTATCTAGTGCACCAGCATCACGCAATGATGTTGTGACACCCATCTCGTTCATTTTGTAGGCTAGAACATTAGGGTCTTCGAGCATAACTTCAATCCGCTTGGCGATTAATTTTTTGATGTTCTGTTTGCTGGCGTTGCTACCGCCAACTACTTGGATATGCTCTCTGTGATTCCTATGTTTGCTGATGAATGCGTCCATTCTAATGTCATAGCTATAACCGTCCACGACACCGAGAGATATGGGGTGTATGGATTGCATATCGCCATTAAATCGCCATTTGTGATCTGCGAGCGTATAAAAACGATAGTCTGATATGCCAATTATTTCTTGAGGAAATACAAATTTTTTGGCCTCGTTCGTTGTGGCGGCAATCACTGCGGTGTGGGTGCCGTTGCGGGTGAGGCGAATCGCCCGTGTCCATGGCATTATTTCGTAATGAACGCTGATGCCTTCGGGTTCGAAAATCGCTTTGGCGATGTCGACAACATAGCCTTTTTTATCCCCTTCAGCGTCGCAGTTATAGGGACACCACGCATCGGCCACGATGCTGATAGATTTTGGCAAAGCCCACGCTTGGTTGGCAATCAAAGCAAGTGCGGTGCTCAATAGAAAGAGAAGGCGCATGACTCATGCTTAGTGCGACTCTTCTCTACTTACAAGTGTAACAAATTTCTCTAATGCTATTTTGGGTTGAAGCTTCTTCAAGTCGCGCTCTGGTGCAACAACATAGGCCACCTTGCTGCCGCATGGTTGGTAGGTGACATCATCCGTCGGACCAAACAAGCCCAGTGTTGGAATAGATGCAGCAGCCGCCATGTGCATGAGCCCCGAGTCATTGCCAATAAAGCCATGTGCTTTGCAGAATGCGGCATATACCGCAAGCAATGGCAAATCACCCGTTGTGGCGTCGATGGGGTGAAAATCTTTCAAAGCATTGAGCAAAGGTAAGGCGCGTTCGCGTTCATGGGCTGCGCACACTATGAGTGGGCGATAGCCTTTGAATAACTCACTGAACAAGCGTCTGCTTAGCTCGATAAAATGTGCGATAGGCCATTCCTTCGGAATCCAATTTGCGCACGGCGCAAGCGCGATGATCTTATCATGGCTGCCGATGAGTTGTTCGGCTTTGCTATTATCGGCTGCTTGCGGCCAGAGTGTTGGGTAAGCTAGTGATGATAGACCTAATTGTACGCGATATTGCTCGTGCTTGGGCATCGGCTGTGGGGATGATTTGAATATGTGGCGTTTACGCGCAGCGCACAGATAAGCAAGTGTTGAGCCCCGCATATCCCACACTTCAGCCCATTGTTTGGTAATCGCAATTTTCCAGATGCGTAGCCAGTGTCGGCTGAAGGATTGCTTATCGATAATGTGCAAAGCCTCTAGATTGGGGTATCCACTAAAGAGCGGTGCCGAAAATGGGCTAGCAATAATGGTGACTTGCGCATTGGGATTGGTGGTGCGGATATGTTCAAGCAGTGACGTTGCCAGCACTGCGTCGCCGATACGGGTAGGGGCGATGAAAAGAATCTGGGCGGGCGTTGCTATCATCGCGTCAATGTAGGTGGCGCACTAGGTTCAGGCAATCAAAACTTCAATTCGCCCTGTGCCGTGCCGTAATCACCCTTGCCCCATGTTTGCTGGCCATCATCAGCGAGTTTCGCTACTTCTGCGGCTGACAATGAATGCGGGCTGCGTGCGATCACCACACCATCCGCGAGGATGAGCATTTCCTTGTCGCTGATGACAAAGCGTAGCTCTGCCTTGGGCGCAATCTGGTGCGCGGCCATGGTGTGGTTCGGTAAATTCGCACAGAATACTTTGCCGTAATCCAGCGTATCTTTCTCATCAAGATTGGGGAAGTCGGCGGCACTGTAACGCTTGCCACGTTTATTGCCTGTTCCTGCGCATAGCTTACCATTCAGTACAGCAATACGCGTGATGCGTTGGCCCCAATGCGTGTGATCGGTTTCACTACCTTCTGTGATGCCGTCTTTATTATAAGGCGATTCAATAGGTTCTTTTTTAGGGTGAGCGATGAGGCGTTGAATGAGCTCCTCGCCAGTCTTTGGATTGATTTGATAAAACTCTGCCCACGGGAACATGCCTATGAATAACTGGCCGTAACTTGAGCTTACGGTTTGTGATTCGCGGTAGAAGTTCTGCCCTTGTTTGAAGCCGTAATCGTCTTTGGTGGGGGCGGCGATATTGGTTAGCGTGGCATTTGCCTCGTTAAGCTCCACGATTCCTGCGTGTGGGAAATTACCGACCCACGCTTTCTGGTTGGCAGGCGTAAAGCTGTAAATTTCCGTGATATTGTGGTTGCCGCATGATCCATCTAGATGCGCGATGCTATTACCAACAAAACGGCCCTGCGTATCATCCCAGCGATAGAGTTGTGCGCAGTTTTTATCGCTAACATCGGCGCTGAAATCCAACGATCCGCCGTAATAGAGCGAATCGGCAAATGGGAAAAATGTATAAATCCAATCAGAGTGGTCGCTTACCACTTCGTAATCCAGCTTTTGGCATGTGCCATCACCTACTTGTACTTGCTGTGGTAGCGTAGCGCGCCACACTTGGCGATTAGCGTTAAGATACACGGCGCCGCGCCAGATAAAAACGCTATTAATGTTACTGCCAGTATCAACGGTGCCTAGATAGCCCTTTGGCGAGAATAGTGATACGCCTGCACAGTGTTTGTAATCCGTGGTAATCACCACTGGCGTATCATTGGTGTATTGGAAGATGTCAGGCAATGCGCCGCCTAGATCTGCCCAATCACGGTCGCTGATTTCGCGCCAGACATTCCAATCAAAATCATACACGCGATAGGTGGTGTAATCATAAAGTTCACCGTTAATATTGCCGATATAGCTTTGTGGAAAATCAGATTTAGGGCGAGCGAGTGCAGTGAATGTAAGTGGTTTGAGTTTGGCATCACGGCACCAGAATTCCAACTGATTCTGGTTAGAGAACGCATGGCTGCCAATGCTGTACACAAACCCTGCAGCGCACTTCAGCGCGCCGTCCTTGCTCTTCCATTCGAACATCGTGCCGCGAGGTTCATCAGGGTGCGGGGTGTTTTCAACGGTTACGCGCCATTCTTTGACTGGCGTGCTAGCAAGATTGGTTGCCTGCTGAGATTCTGGCTGCTGAAACCATAGACTGGTCGCGTCATCGCGCTGTGCATTGTATTTTTGGTGAAGCAAGAACCCACCCAGCATCACTACAAAAAGTGCAAGAATCAGTTTGAAAGAGCGCGATGATTGCATGAAAGCCGCCTTGTGCGAGGTGTGCTGATGACGCTTCTAATGAATGGCGGACAGAGAGGGATTCGAACCCTCGATAGAGTTGCCCCTATGCCAGTTTTCGAGACTGGTACCTTCAACCACTCGGTCACCTGTCCGCACCATTGAAGTGCGCTGATTACCAGAATGCCCGCGAGTGACAAGGATTTTCTAGAACGCTCTGATTTTACGAAGCTTTCTCGTACTTCGTGCCGAGATTCACATAGTGGCCGATTTTCATGATCTCAATCGCCATATCGGAGGCTTGGTCAAGGTTTTTCGCGACCAGCAGAATATGGTGCGTATCCTCTGCGGTAAGCTTAAGCGCGTTCAGGCGCAGCAAGGTATGGCGATAGGCGCGCTGCACTTCAGCACCTAGATTGAGCAGCTCTTTGCTGACCTCAGGCTTGTAATCAAAAAGCTGCTGCAGGCTTAATGGAATCATCGCTTTAAGTGAGCTGATGCTTTTGCTGAGGATATGCTTGATCTCATCGTCCATCGGGTGAGGAATCTTCGCGAGGCGCTTGCTACAATTTTTCATGCGATCAGCGAGGCGTTCCAATGCACCTGCGGCTTTTACGGAGCCAAGTACGAAGCGCAATTCTTCACCTACGAGATTAAACTTGCCGACAATCTCAGCCACCGCTTTGTCGGTGTTGATTTCAGCGTCATTAATCAGCTTATCGATATTCTTTGCTTCCGCATGTGCGCGGCTATCGGCGGCTTCAAGGCCTGCGGGCAATAGTGTAATCAGTGATTCCACCTGCTTCGACATGTTGGATAACAAGTCCACCAGCTTATGGAGGGATTCGTCAAAACCTTTGAAGGCGTGGCTGTCGAGTTGAATCATGAAGCACCTACTTTCTTTGGTGATGTTACGTAAGCTGGAACAATAAGTAAAGTGCCAGACTTAGCACACGCACCATGGATTTCGCGTCGCCCGCGTGAAGAACATTGATTCTGCCAAAAGATTGCCACTATAAACAGGCATGATTCGTCTGACCGAGATAAAGCTGCCGCTCGACCACCCGCCCGAGGCTATTGAAAAAGCCATTCTGGCGAAGCTGGGTATTGCGAAATCGGATTTGCTTTCCTTCACCATGTTCAAGCGCGGCAATGACGCGCGCAAGAAGCCGAATATTTTGCTCGTCTACACGCTCGATTGCGAAGTGAAGAACGAAGCCGCGCTGCTCAAAAAGTTCGCCAAAGACCAGAACGTAAAACCCACGCCCGACATGGAATATCGCCATGTCACCAAAGCGCCCGAAAATCTGAAGCTGCGCCCGATTGTGATTGGCGCGGGGCCATGCGGATTATTCGCCGCGCTGATATTGGCGCAAATGGGTTTCAAGCCGATTATATTGGAGCGCGGCAAAGTCGTGCGCGAGCGCACGAAGGACACATGGGGGCTGTGGCGCAAATCGGTGCTCACCACTGAATCCAACGTGCAGTTCGGCGAGGGCGGGGCAGGCACCTTCAGCGACGGCAAGCTCTACAGCCAAATCAAAGACCCGCGCTATTTGGGGCGCAAAGTGTTGCATGAGTTCGTCAAGGCCGAAGCGCCCGAAGATATTCTGTACGAAGCGCACCCGCATATCGGCACGTTCCGTTTGGTGAAAATGGTCGAGAATATGCGCGCAACGATTGAGGAACTGGGCGGCGAATATCGCTGGCAGAGCAAAGTCACGGATATCGAGATAGATGCGCAGCGCCAAGTGCAGGCGGTGATTCTAGAGAATGGTGAACGTATTGCTGCAAACCATGTAGTGCTGGCGATTGGCCATAGCTCGCGCGACACGTTCCAGATGCTGTATGATCGCGGTGTGTATGTCGAGGCGAAGCCTTTCAGCATCGGCGTGCGGATTGAGCACCCGCAAAGTATTATTGATGAAGCGCGCTATGGTGCGTGCAAGGGCAACCCGATATTGGGTGCGGCGGATTATAAGCTGGTGCACCACGCCAAAAATGGCCGCGATGTGTATAGTTTTTGCATGTGCCCTGGCGGAACCGTGGTCGCGGCGACGAGTGAGGAGGGGCGCGTAGTGACCAACGGCATGAGCCAGTATTCACGCAATGAGCGCAATGCAAACTCCGGCCTCGTGGTGGGCATTACGCCGGAGGTGGACTACCCCGACCACCCCCTCGCGGGTATCGACTTCCAGCGCAAGTGGGAGTCGGCGGCGTTTGTCGCCGGTGGCAGTAATTACAACGCGCCCGCGCAATTGGTGGGTGATTTGCTCGCAGGGCGAGCTTCGACGAAGCTTGGTGAAGTGATACCGTCTTATAAACCCGCCGTTACGCCCACGGATTTGGCAAAATGCCTGCCCGATTTTGTGATGGAGGCATTTCGCGAAGCGCTGCCCGTGTTTGGCCGCCAGATAAAGGGCTACGATATGGCGGACGCGGTTTTGACAGGCGTGGAAACCCGCACCAGCGCGCCGATACGCATTAAGCGCGATCATGAAACCTATCAAAGCATCAACACGCGCGGCCTTTATCCCGCAGGCGAAGGCGCAGGCTATGCAGGCGGAATTCTCAGCGCAGGCGTGGATGGGATTAAAGTAGCCGAGGCGGTTGCTTTACGCATAAAAACAAATTAATTTATCGCCCATGATAAAACGAAGTCAGACCCTAACAGTAGAAACAAAACGCTTACTTGCGGAGGGCGAATCACAGACTGTTGAGTTCAAGCGTAACTTAGAAGCAGTAAAGGTTAGAACCCTAACAGCCATAGCAAACACTCCCGCGGGCGGTACAATATTAGTTGGAGTAGATGAAGTAGATAAAGACGGCTTAAAAGTAGGAAAAGTTGTTGGTTGTAATCTTGGGAATCAGCCAGAAGAATCATTGCGCAATAAAGCAAAAGAAGCAAAACCTGCGATTGATTTGGATATTAGCTTTGAGAATACTGCTGGTGAGGCTGTAATTAAAATAACCATTCCACCAAGTTCAAAAAGACCTCACAGCGCTCCAAGCGGTGAGTACGTGGTTAGAGATGGCATTATTACAAGAGGTCTAGATCCTTCTGAATTGCTATTAATTTTTCTTGCGCAGGAGCAATCAAAATTTCTCTCTAACTTTCAGGCAGCAACGCAATCTCTGTCAGAGCAAGTTGTAGCATTAAATCAGGAAATTTTAAACACTGCTCATGCAATTATTGATGAACAAACCACAGCAACCGAGGAAATCATTGCCAGTCTTCTTGATGTACAAAGCACCGTTGAGAGTCAACCAACTCCAAATTACGATAATGATATAACATTTAGAACTTTGAGCGAAGTAGAAGACAGGACTGACGAAAATCAAAGATTATTACGGCATATTTTAAGGTTGCTGGTGAGTAATGCTAATGGTGTTTCTGGTGCTGCGGCCATTAAGGTTATAACTAGAAATTATGTTTTTCAAAGCTTGGGGTGGGGAGGTCTTCTTAACGCTGGTCTCACTAAAGAAGAATTCAATAAGACTAATAATGTAACTTGGGACGATTTTCTGAAAAGGTCTTATCATCATAGAGATTTTAAAGAATGTTTTATTATAGATTTTGATGAATACAAACAAATCGCAGAAAGTTTCTTTCCTAATTTAGCAAAGAAGAAAAGTAAGAGGGGCAAACCTAAGAGGCTTCCTCGGTCGCCCGTAAGTCGGCGAAAGAAACTATAACAACCCCCAACTATCCCCGCGCCCATTTGAGCACCACAGCACCCCAAATGGTTGAAAGCAGCGAGCCGGTGAGAACACCGATTTTCACTTCGTCTTGCAGCGTGGGGTCGGTGAAGGCGAGCAGGCCGATGAACAGGCTCATGGTGAAACCAATGCCCGCTAATATCGACACGCCGTAAATATGTTTCCACGTAGCGCCTTCTGGCATGGATGCTAGGCCGCTTTTAATCACCAGCCATGTGACGCCGAAAATACCAATCTGTTTGCCGAAGAATAACCCCGCCGCAATGCCAAGCGGTAAGGGCGAGAGTGCGTCTTGCAGCGACAGGCCTTGCAGCGCAACACCCGCACTGACGAATGCGAAAAGCGGCATGATGCCAAAGGCGACATAGGGGTGGAGCGTGTGGAGCAACGTATCGACTGCGGATTTCCCCTCCGCCCCCTTGGTGGGCATGAATAGACCCGTCAGCACGCCTGCGATGGTGGTGTGCACCCCTGCTTCATGCAAACAGAACCAGAGATAAACGCAGGTGAGGATATAGGGCGCAATGGCGTTGACCTTGGCGCGGTTGAGTAGCGCGAGAATAGCAATACCAAGCGCGACGAGGCCGAGCGCCACCACACTTTTAATGCCGCTATAGAAAAAGGCGATAATCAGAATCGCGCCCAGATCGTCAAATATCGCAATGGCGAGCAGGAAGATTTTGACCGAAGGCGGCACGCCGCGCCCCACGAGCGTGAGTACGCAGATGGCGAAGGCAATATCGGTGGCGGCGGGGATTGCCCAGCCATGTAGATTTTCGGGGGTGCCCGCATTGATGCCAACGAAAATCAGGGCGGGGATTGCCATGCCGCCCAATGCAGCGAGCAGGGGCAGGGCGATTTGCTCGCGTTTGCTCAAAAACCCCTCGGCCATTTCGCGTTTCAGTTCCAACCCGACAACGAGGAAGAATATCACCATCAACACTTCGCTGACCCAATGGCTGAGCGGCCAGTCATACCCGATGTTGATGTGGTAATGGATGAGGCCTTGGTAGCCCTCGGCGAGGAAGCTATTGGCCGAGAACAGTGCCAGTGCGGTCGCGGCGAGCATGATGATGCCACCTGCGGATTCGAGTTTCAGGAATTCGCGTAAAACGTTGGGTGCAAAACGAGTAATCATGTGTCTGTCCATGGGGGTTGGCGGTTCATAAATTCATCTACCGTGAGCTTGACCACTTCTTCAAGCAATTGGGTCTCTTGGAATTTCTTACGCTGACGCGAAGAACTGTTGCCGTGCTGGCTGATGGCCAGAACGTCTTTCAGATACTCCTCATAGCCGAGCTTTTCAGCGTAGGGTTTTACGCGCTCGACCCACTCAGCGATGTCTTCGCGCACGTGTTTCAATTTACCTTCGCTATTCATTACAAGCTGTGCCTCGAGCCCGTGGCGCATGACGCGCCATTTATTTTCACGGCTTAGCCAGCGCGGCGGGTAATTCACCGACTCCAGCCAGCTGCCGTTATCTTTAAACCAGTGAGAAAGGCTATGGATGAACGCTACAATCGCTAGGGCTTCACGCAAGGTGGCGGGGCCGTCGCATACGCGAATCTCGAGTGTTCCAAAATTCGGGCTAGGGCGCATGTCCCACCACAAATCCTTCATCGATTCGATGGAGCCGCACGCCTTGAGTGTATGATAGAGATGTTCGAATTCGCGCCAATTGCGTACGTGATAGGGTTGGCCAGCCGTCGGCAATGCTTCGTAGGTCGTGGGGCGGCAGCTTGCCAAGCCCGTATCGGTGCCTTGCCAGAAGGGAGAACTGGCAGAAAGCGCCAATAAGTGCGGTAGGAAATTCATGAAGAAATTATTGTAGCGGATACAATCATCCCCTGATTCCATGCCAATATGCACGTGCAGGCCGTAGACCGTCATACGGCGGGTAAGCCATTGGTTGCGGTCAATCAGGCTTTGATAGCGCTCCCCAGCCGCAATGATACAATCGGAATATTTCGCAAAAGGGTGCGAGCCAGTGCTTGAAAGATGGATGCCCATGCTTTCTGCAATCGGTACGAGCTGTCGCAGCGTATCGCGTAAATCTTCTTCAGCTTCATGAACGTCGTTGCACTTGTCGGTGTTTATCTCAATCGTGCTAAGATAAAATTCAGGCTTCACCTTCTTGATTGCCGCCGTAGCGGTCAGTAATTCCTCGGCACGGGAAGAGAGATTATGCGTGGTTGGGTCAATCAGTTGGAGTTCTATTTCGACTCCCAAGGTCAGTATGCCGTTACTGATGAAACTGATCTCGTCTGTCTTGGTTGAGAATTTCTGCATGAGTGGGGAGACGACGTCCCACATATGCTCCCATGGCTTCGTTACGATGGCCTACCTCCTGTGAAGATTACATCAGTTGCGCATCAAACATAGGTGTATGAGCCTCAATTACAAGCATTTACGTTGCCGATGTGGGCAATTCCCTTATAGTTGGCGTATGAAACCAGAAACACGATGCGGATTTGTGGCGCTGATTGGCGCGCCAAATGCCGGTAAATCAACACTGCTCAACACGCTTGTTGGTGCGAAAATCTCTATCGTCACGCCCAAGGCGCAGACGACGCGTTCGCGCATCACGGGTGTGTGCATTCATAACAACGCGCAATTAATTCTCGTCGATGTTCCGGGAGTGTTCCGCGCCAAGCAGAAGCTTGAAAAAGCGATGGTAGAGCGCGCATGGGGCAGCGCAGGGGAGTCGGACATTGTCCTGTTCATGCATGACGTGAAGCGCCCGCCCGATGATGAGACCGAGCAAATGTTGGAGCAGGTGAAAAACTCTGGCAAGCCGCTTTATCTGGTGCTGAATAAGGTCGATATTCTGGAAGATAAGGCGAAGCTTTTGGAACTTGGCACGTGGTTTAATGCGCGCGCGCCGTTCAAAGATATTTTTATGATATCGGCGCTGAAAAAAGACGGCATTATTGATGTGCTAGAGGTCATGGCGCGCGAGGTGCCCGTTGGCCCGTGGCTGTTCCCTGAGGACGAGTTGACCGATATTCCCGTGCGCTTCATGGCGGCGGAATTTACGCGTGAGCAGTGCTTCCTGCGTCTGCGTGAAGAGCTGCCCTATACGTTGTTTGTGGATACAGAGGAATATAAAGAGCGTGCCGATGGTTCGGTGGAGATTCGCCAGATCATCGTGGTGCAGAATGAACGGCAAAAGATGATTGTGTTGGGCAAAGGTGGTGCGCAGATAAAAGAAATCGGCGCGGCAGCGCGTCAGCAAATCAGCAGAGCATTGGAGCAGAAGGTGCATCTCTTCCTGTTTGTGAAGGTGCGCGAGGACTGGAAAGACAATCCTGAAACCTACCGATTATTAGGCCTGAGTCATGGTTGAATGGCGTGACAGAGCAATTGTATTAGAGGCAGTGAAATTCGCTGATAACGACGCGATTGTAACGGTGCTCTCGCGCACACATGGTATTTATAAAGGTATCTGCAAAGGTGCGCTCAGTAAGCGTAACCGTGCGGATATGGAGTGCGGGAATATCGCCGAGGTGCATTGGAATGCGCGTTTGCAGGAGCATCTGGGCAAGTTGCAGCTACACATCGAAACAGCGATTGTGGCGCGGGTGATGGCCGATAGGCTCAAACTCACTACGCTTGGTGCGCTTTGCTCGTTATTGAAATCGACGCTGCCTGAACATGACCCGCACCCGCAACTCTATGATGCGGTCGAGGGATTCTTAAATCACATGGCCGAAGCTGCTGAGCCGTTTGAATGGCTTTCGCATTATATAGCGTTGGAAGTGCGCTTGTTGGAGGAGTTGGGGTTTGGCCTCGACTTATCCGAATGTGCGGCAACGGGGGTGCGCGAGGATTTGACCCATGTATCGCCCAAATCGGGCAGGGCAGTAAGTGCCACTGCTGCCGCCCCTTATGTAGATAAATTATTGCCCTTGCCCGAGTTCCTGAAGGACGAAATGACGGGGTCTAGCTGGGCAGAAGTGGCTGACGGATTGCGGCTGAGCGGCCATTTTATTGAGCACTGGCTGCTGAGTGCGGTGGATAAGCCCTTATCCCCTGTCCGCGCCCGTCTGGGGCAGCAGGTGGCGCGCCTTACTGAGGCATAATCTTCATAAGACTGTCACATTCCTAAGCGTAGTTTTTGCTATGATGAGGGTAGGGAAAATTACGTTTTATGACTGAACCAGCACCAACAACTACAGAGTCAGCAGCGCCAAGCGCTATTGAGGCTTATGTAGATGCCTTAATGGCATATAACCGTGCTGTTTATGTCAATTCTCCTGAGGTGGCAGCTACCATTACGAATACTGCTGATAATCCAGCTAGAGACGTTGCTAACCGTCAGATGTTTGATGCCCTAGATGGTGTCTTAGACAATTATACGTTGCCTGCTGGTTCGGCTGATTTAACAGAAGTTCCGCCAGAATTTGCTGGCAAACTACTTGTAAATCCACCGATGACAGAGCTTCAAGCGTTGAATAATGTGATTAGAGCGCGCCGCGATTTGGTTGCTGCAGAAGCAGCGCTTGAAACGGCGAATCCTGATTCGGCTGAAACGATTATTTCAGTATTGAGCGCCAACGCACGTGAGCGAATTCTGAATCTTGAGGGTGCAATTGTTACCCCTGGTGATCGCATTGGTACCTATGACTCGGCCAACGTTGAGCGTAACCATATGGTTCTCGCGGCAGAGCGTTTGCACGAATTGTCATCGGAGACGATACCAGATGCCGACGCAATTGCCATTTTGAATGGCTGGATCACTAGAGCAAAATTACCTGCGAATAGCGTATTAAGTGGCCAAATTACTGAAGTACTTGCGCGTCTTAATCTTGGTTCATTGGATGCATTTACGGTTACGAGCGCGAATCTCACGGATGCGATTAAGCTGTTCCAAACCGTCAATAGCCTCACAGTAACAGACGGCACACGTAACAATGAGACTGTACTCAGACTGCGCGCCGAGCGCACGAATTCAGAAGTTGCGGCTAACCAATTTACGAATAATTTGCTTGCAGGTATCCAAGGTTTTGGCCCCACTAGCCGTGGCCTCATTGATAGTGCTGGCAGCGCGATTGCGGGTCTTACTGGTGGTTCGCCACCTAATCCGCCAGCTAATACCCCATCGCAAAACAACGACATCTTGCAGGGCATTTCTGAGTTCTTTGGTGGTATATGGGAAAGCATCACTGGCATGTTCAGTGGTGAAGACGGCGAAGGGCTGAACATGGGCTCGATCGCGGGTGGTGGCGTTATTGGTGCGTTACTGTTTTTTGTCGCGGGTGCGTTCGGTCCTATGGGGCAGTTTGCCCAGTGGCCACTGGCAATTTTGGGCTTTTTCATGGGCGCTAACATGGGCAGAGATTGGGGTAGGGACGGTGATAGCGGTTCCCCTAGTGTTTCTGCGTCATCAGGTGGTGTGCCCCCACGCGTAGATAATGCCCAAATTGCGGCAGCCCTAGCTGCACCAAGCATTGAAGCATTGGAACGTGCACGTGACGCACGGCCAGATACCCCTGTCACGGAGGGCCTAGAGGCCCCTCTGCCTGAAGGCCCAACTCGGTTAGCTTTAGTGCGTTCTGTGACCGAAATTGGCAATACAGTTGTACAAACTTAACGATAGTTTTTCTTGCATTCACTAGGATTTCCGCTAGTTTCCCGCCCCTATGGCGAAACCGCAAACACCTGAACATATCGAGAATGTCGAATTCAAAGACGCGCTTGGCGAGCGTTACCTTGCCTATGCGCTTTCGACGATTACGGCACGTTCGCTGCCGGATGTGCGTGACGGCCTGAAGCCTGTTCACCGCCGCCTGCTTTACGCGATGATGCAGCTACGCCTCGACCCTTCGCAAGGCTATAAAAAATGCGCCCGTGTGGTGGGTGATGTGATTGGTAAATACCACCCGCATGGTGACACGGCTGTCTATGACACCATGGTGCGCTTGGCGCAGACATTCAGCGTGCGCTATCCGCTCGTCGATGGTCAGGGGAACTTTGGTTCGATCGACGGCGATAATGCGGCCGCAATGCGTTATACCGAAGCGCGCATGACCGATGTTGCCATCGCGCTGATGGAAGATCTGGATTCGGACACCGTTGATTTCCGCCCGACTTATGATGGTGAGGATAAAGAACCCATCGTGATGCCTGCGGGCTTCCCTAACCTGCTTGCCAACGGTGCTGAGGGTATTGCCGTGGGTATGGCGACATCCATTCCGCCACATAATATCTTGGAAATTTGTGACGCGCTCTCGCACCTTATCAAAAGCCCTGAAGCGCGGATTGAAACGCTGCTCAAGCATATTCAAGGCCCTGATTTCCCAACAGGCGGTTGGATTGCTGAAGCGACAGAAACCATTGCCAATGCCTATAACACAGGTCGTGGTTCGCTGCGCGTAAGGGCGAAGTGGAACAAGGAAGTGCTGAGCCATGGGTTATGGCAGGTCGTGATTACCGAGATTCCGTATCAGGTTCAGAAATCGAAGCTCATAGAGAAAATCGCTGATTTGTTCCGCGAGAAGAAGCTGCCTCTGCTTGGTAATATCCAAGATGAATCGACCGATACGGTGCGCATTGTATTGGAGCCGAAATCAAAAAACATCGACCCAGCATTGCTCATGGAGTCGCTTTATCGTGTGACCGATTTAGAGATTCGTTATGGTCTGAACCTGAACGTCATTACCAAAGACGGTGTGCCGAAGGTGATGAACCTGCGCGAGCTGTTGCAGGCCTATCTTGACCATCGCCATGAAGTATTGGTGCGCAAGAGCGAGTTCCGCCTCGACCAGATTTCGCGCCGTCTTGAGATTCTCGAAGGCTTGCTGATTTGTTACCTGAACCTCGACAAGGTTATCAAAATTATCCGCGAGGAAGACGAACCTAAGCCTGTGCTGATGAAGAAATTCGACCTTACGGAGTTACAGGCTGAATCGATTCTGAACATGCGTCTGCGCCAACTGCGTAAGCTTGAAGAAATCGAAATCAAGAAAGAGCACAAAGCGCTGAAGGAAGAACAGCGCAGCTTAAAAGCGCTCTTGAAAGACGAAGATTTGCGCTGGCAGACCATTGGCGACGAAGTGAAAGCGCTTAAGAAGCGTTTTGCTTCGGACAAAAAGCTCGCTGGTCGCCGTTCGGAATTCACCGCGCCACCTTCGGCTGCCGTGATTTCGGTCGAAGCATTCATCGAAAAAGAGCCAATCACGATCGTGTGCTCGAAGCTGGGCTGGATCCGCGCATTCAAAGGCCACGATGATCTGGGCGAAGTGAAATTCAAAGAGGGCGATGAGGCACGTTTTGAGCTGAAGGCTAAAACCACCGACAAGCTGCTCATCTTCGCAACCGATGGTAAGTTCTACACGCTCGGCTGCAACAATCTGCCAGGTGGCAAAGGCCATGGCGAGCCTGTGCGCCTGATGGTGGATTTGGAAGCAAATCAAGATATCGTCACCATGATGGTGCATGAGCCAGAGCGTAAGCTGTTGCTGGCTTCGGATATTGGTAAGGGCTTCTTGGTCGAAGAAAAAGACATGCTAGCACAAACGCGCGGTGGTAAGTCCGTCATGCAGTTACCGGATGGTTCGAAGGCGATTGTATGTGCCGAAGCCAAAGGCGACCATGTTGCTGTTATCGGCACGAACCGCAAAATGCTGGTATTCCCGCTTGATCAAGTGCCAGTGATGAAGCGCGGGCAGGGTGTGGCACTTCAGAAATATAAAGGCTCGAAGCTGAGTGACGCGAAAGTATTCACCATGAAGGAAGGCCTAAGCTGGCAATCTGGTAAGCGTGAATATTCAGAATCAAACATGAAGCCATGGTTGGCACAACGCGCAGGCCAAGGCAAAATTCCGCCAACGGGGTTTCCGCGTAGTAACTCCTTCGGAGAATAATTGAGTTCGCTCAAGCGCCGCTGAGGCTTACGCCCTCAACGGGCTTCGATGCGTCGGTTTTTGGTTAAGCTGCTTGAACGGTGACGGCGTCTTTCGACATGCGAATCGAATAGTGATTGCCTGACGTTACCAAATTAGCTGCGCCATCAAATCCTGATACCGTTTCGGCCAATTCGTAAATCGCCATGCGTAGCGCGCCTGCGCGTGGGTCAGACGGGTTTAGATGAATCTCAATCGCGTCGAAGGTGTAGGCGTCGGTATAGGGCAATACATTATCGTTGCTGATGACCACTTCTTCCAAACCATTAGCGCGAAACTTATCTTGAACAGACTCAATCGCGCTTAAAATGCGCGGGTCGATGATGATGGTGCCTTTTTCGGCAGTACCTTGCGGTGATACAACGCGAACGGGAAGGGTAAGTGGCATAACATCTCCTATTAGGCTATGCGCGAACCAGGGAAACGCACAGTGATAGTGGTGGTCTGGTCAGGCAATGTCTTAATTTCCATCGTTCCTTGGTGAAGTGCAATCAAAAGTCGCGCCAAGGCCATGCCAAGGCCTAATTGTGTGTTCTGAGGTGTTGCATCAATTGGGATGAAGCTGCTGGCCGCGCGGTTCTTGCGGCGCTCACGGGCATTTGAGGAATACGCAAGTACGACCAGCATATCGCCACCCTTCATGGTGGTGCTGATGCGAATCACATCGCCTGAGCTTAGTTGTGGTGCTGCGAAATTCAGAATGTTTAAGATAAGCTGCTTGATGCGCAATTCATCGGCGCGGATTTTGGGGAGCACATTGTTGATATCGATCGTTGCGTCGATACCGTAGGTGCTGCGCTCTTTGAAGATACGCACGCATTTTTGAAGGGCAAATTGGATATCAATCTCTGCTTCGTTAAGCGCGATAAGCCCTGTCTCTGCTTCGGAGATGGCTTTAATATCCTGCAACATGGCCAATAACTGCTGGGCTTGCTCGTAAATATCGGCGGCGTGCTGCTGGTAGCGAGGGTTGTTGATAGGGCCAAAATGCTGGTCTTTGATGGTTTCGATTTCTTCCAGAATCAGTTGCACTGGTTCGCTCAATTCTTGGCCAACATGCGAGAAGAAGTCGGCTTTCACTTGATTGGTTAGTGTCGCTGATTCCTTGATTTTGATGAGCTCAAGATTCTTAAGGCGCAGCTCGCTTTCGATGCGCTTACGTTCTTCGATGTAGTCGTGCATACGCTTGATCTCGAGGGCGAGTTGGTAAATCTCCAGAGGCCCAGATTGTAATTCTGCGCTGAAAGCCTCACCACGAACGATGCTTGCTGTATCTTCAGTTAATTGAATGACGGGCTGAATAACGCGTTTACGCACAGTGTAGAGAACGAATAGTAAGAATAATGCGATGACCAGCAACTGCGTCAAACGGGGTAGCACTACGCCCCAAATGCCGCCTTTTGCCTCAGGATTCTGTGATAGAAAAATAATGAACGGGAATTGGCTGGAAACCTCGAAATAACGAAATGGCGTGCCTGAATCCATGAGGGTTGGGCGCGAAAGCAGCCCACTTTTTTCATTCTTGAAGTCAATGTGCGTGAGTTTTTCCAGATCGAAGCGCTTGCTGAAGAATGCCTCGTCGTCTGATACTTGGGTAATGAGGGATAGCGTGAGATTGGTAATCGCGTATTCAATGCTGGCAACGCGTACGGCACTGCTAACGGAGTGGGTAAGTTGTTTTACGTCCAGCGCGAGGGTGACTGTGCCCATGAATTCGCCAGTCTGATTGGTAATGCCGATACTTAATGGCAGCACCCATTTTTGTGAGACGCGCCCTTCAACAGGCCTTCCGACATGGACTTTCCAAGGTTCCGAAATCGCTTTTTTAATGTAATCGCGGTCGGAGACGTCGATTGCTTTTTTGAGTATGCCCAAATTGCTGGAGACGCGCATGCCCTGCGTATCATCCGCCCAACTGAAGACGTTGTTGCGTGTGTAGCCGCGCTTACCAAATGAGCTAAATAGCTGGTTGATGGCTTCAAGGCTTTCTGCGTCATTTGCTAAAATCTGCCGTGCCATGGATTCAAGAATGTAGGAGCCATTCTCGATTTCTACAATCAAGGCGCGATCAATGCGGAGTGCTTCGCTTTCCAGCTCCTGCGCTGTTTTTTCGACATGTTCTTCGAAGGTCTCGTAGGCTACCCACGCCGAAACTAGAATAAAAATAAAGACAATGAATAGCGATAGCAGCGTAAAGTCGCGATGTAGCGAAGGTTGTGTACGAATGCCTAGCATGAGCTATCTATAGGTTTTTTAGGTGGTTATGCCAAGCCCGACGTTAATTGGCTGGGCGTAATACGGTTTGTTCTGCGGCCTGTGTGCTTAAACGCTCAACGCTTGAGACGCTCTCGACCTTGACGCGCGGAAGTTTGGGCTCGTCCTCGCGCTGTACATCGCTGGTAAGTGTAGCGGTTTGCTGTGCTAGGGCTTTAGGTGCTTCTTTCTCATAGGCTGCTGCCGTGAGTTTCTCAGTGCCTTGCTTATCAAATATAGGCGCTAAAACACGCGTCGAAATAAAGAGGCCTACCGAAGTGATGACGGTGTAGATAGCGTCTGTTCCGAGGTAAGATAGCACACGTGTTGACCAGTGTTTATCCTCGGTATTGAGGTCGCGCATGTTATTGCCGAGGCCTTTTTCCTTGGCAATTTGTTTGTCTAATGCAACTGCGTTATCAACGCTTTCGGTTAGGCTTGGCTTGAGTGTGCGGCTACTCCAACGGCCAAACATAGTGCCCATGGTATCAATTGAAGTATTCAGCTTTTGGGATATCCATCCCTTGTTTTGCCCAATCAGCAACCACGACGAAATCGTGGCAACAAACGCAACCACTCGGCTATAGCCCACGGAAGCCCATGTCTGCTTAGGTTGTGAGTCGATAATTTTATGCGCTTCGACTATTTCGGGATCATGCTCAACCGCATCTTTCCCATAATAGATGTTGGCATCCAAGTATTTTACGATGGGTGCTTTATTATCCTCAAGTATCTTGACACCCGTCACCGTCATCAACGATCCACCAAGGAATAGCGTGCCGATATTCAATATCGAGCGAGCACCATTCTTCATGTATGGTAGTTTTGAGACGGCTTCGACGGCTTTATCAAAGTAGTTGCTGAGCGGCTTAGTGTCGCGGATGAGCCATGTCATGAAGACGCTAAGGCCCGTGACGCCGAAGTAGCCCAAGCCTGTGTAGGTCAGGTCATTGAATAGTTTTTCGCCTTTAGTGTGGGTTTTGAAGCCTTCGCTTACAGCGTTACGCTCTTTCGCCTTTTTGAGCGCGCGTTCACGAGCCTTGGAAACCTCTTTCTCGGCTTCTGATTCAATGCGGCTTTTCACTGTTGCGTTCTCAGCCATTAGACGTGTGCGACCTCCGACTGCTGTTGTTCTAAGCGTGCATATGGTTGAACATTTTCAACGCGGTTCTTTGGTTTTTCTGTTTCTGCTTCAGGTGCTGCATCCAGTTGGTCATTGTAGCGCTCTGGCAATACAGGATTAGCGGGATGGTGCGATGGGCGAGGGGCATCGGGATTTTGCTTATCACGGTCGCTCGCAAATACTTTGGATGTTACGTAGAATAGTCCTGCCAGCACGCCGCTTACCATGAAGATCAGGCCGTATTTCTTACCAAAGCTGGCGATTTTTCCTTCATGCTGTAATCCGTAGCCATGGCCTCGTTTTACAGCATTCGAGCTCAGTACATCGAATTCATATGGCTTGTAGGTGTTACCGACATCATCCACTGTCTCGAATGCTTTTGCGGCAGCAATGCGTTCCCCTGCGCCAACATCATATTTCAAAACATTTTCGGAGAAGACAGCAAGCTTCCTGAAGACGCTGGTGTTGATGCGCTCAAGGCTTGACCAATTATTGAGTGGGTTGCCTTTGGAGAATAGCTTGGTGCTCCACGCGTCTTTTTCACCAATCGCAAAATGCATAGCGATGGCGGATATCACAGTTACCAGGCGGCCTTGCCACAGTGAGCCCCATGATTGTTGTGGCTCTTTATCCATCGCAGCGTGCTTGGCGGATGTCTCTGGGTTATCGAGTGCTTGGCTACCATCAATCATGACGTCTAGCCCACGCACGACTTTAGCTTTACGGTCTTCGAGATAGCGAATAGGGCCGACCATCGTGTGTCCGCCCAACGTCATCACGAACATTGTGGCTGCGGTTGTAATCCACGATGATTTACCTTTGATATTTTTCTGCGCAACGTTGAATGTTTCGTGCAGCTTTCTGACAGTAGGTTCGTATAAGCGGTTTAGTTTTCCGCCTTTCTCAAGCATCTGATCAGCGATTTCACCAGAAACAAATTCATTCGCGATCCAACCAAAGCCGCCATAGGTCAACCAATCGAATGTTTTCTCACCTTTGGTTTTGCGGCGTTTACCGTCTGCATCATGCGTGATGGGGCCGCGCGCAACGAAATTATATTCGTTGCGAGTAGATGGCACGACAAGCTTTTCATTCGACGTGCGCGCGCTCTCGTGCGCGTCAGCGTCTGTCTGCTTATCTTGCGTTGTTTTTTCTACTTCTTTCATTCAGTCCATTACTTTCGGCCACGCGCAACACGCACGTCTCCAGCCTTGAATTTACCATGTTTTTGCAAGTGCGAATGTGAAGGTTGTGTGAAGGTTTTGAGTGGTTTAGCCCCGTTTTATGAACGGAGATTTAAGCCACTAGTTAGAGCGCGCTGCCCGTAATTCATGGGCGGCAACGCGGTCGTGATACGAAGCTTGTTCAATGCGTGTGCTTGGCTCATTCTGGCGTTCAGCAGGCATCTCGGCCTTGTCATAGCCATAATTGACGCGCGGAATGCGCTTTTTCTCGATTTCTGGGTGTGGCTCAGCATTTTTGGGGGTGTATTTCATCCCTGGAATGAAGCCTAATAAGTTTAGCACGGGGTGAACGGCGGTTGCCGTGATGAGGGTGTAAAGTACATCCATCGAGATGTATTTTGAAAAGTTCTGCAGGGGTTGATCGTAATTGTTGATAACGTCCTTGCTAGGTTTTCCGTGTTTCGCTGCCTCGAGGAATGGTTTGCCAATTAAGGTCTTTTCCGCTTCCACTAGCGTTGCTTTAGCTGACTCACTCCCAGCTTGAGCTTTGGCGACTAGGTTAGTATCTGCGAGATCGTGCGCAGCGCGTTTCATTTGGTCATTTGACCAACTGTAATCATGCTTCGAGAAGAATTTGACAATGCCTTTGCTCCAAGATTGCGGAAGCATTCTATTGATGACAGTGCCTATTTCTGTACCGATGTTGCCTGCAATCGGATTAACGCCGGGGAACTGTTCTAATGCGTTACCCACATAATTTGCTGCTTTGCTGCCCGCTAAAGGCTTTATATCGCCAGCCTTAATCGCTTTACCAAAGCCATGAATAAAATTGCCTTCACTGCCGATGAGTCGGCTTGTGCCCATAGTCAGTGCCATTGTACCAAAGCGTGCAGTCACAGCACCTAAAAGCGTTGGTCTTTTTTGAGCGTCTAGGATTGCATAGCGTTCGGCGATAACGGGATTATCTTCGGGATGTTCGCCGTATTTCTGTTTATCGAAGTAGCGCACGATCGATGATTTGTATTTTTCGCCCAACCACACCGAGGGAACCATGATGGCAAATCCAGGCATCAGAAGTGTTACAACTTCCGCAACCGCGTGTGAGCGCTTGCGGGCTTCCTCATAATTTTTATTGGAGAGCCCTTTGAATAAAGGTGTCTTCGTCAGTAGCCAGTTACCCAGATTTGTCTGAATTTCAGATGGGCTGTGGTTAACATTCAGGCCCTTAAAATTGATGGGCTTGATTGGGCCGATATTCAATTTGATCTTGTTGTGCGAATGTGCCGCCCAATAAGAGAAGGCAGCCGATGCAGTAAGATTGAGCCAGAAATTAAGCGCAGAATTGAAAATCGCGTGATGCGTCTTCTCGCCGTGGGTTTTGAAATCCGCGGGGGCTAAACCATTTTTATTCGTTTTCTGTTCTTCTTCGACGTTCAAGAGACGGTATCCTCCACTTGAGAGAATACCACAGACTGCCTATGACTAATGTGACGGTTTTATGAAGATATGCCTGTTATTGAACGGTTTTTTCCCATTCCTTTCGCGGGTGCAAAAAAGGGCGCTGATTGCTCAGCGCCCTTGGTTGTTTAAGCTTAAGTAACAGTGGCTTAGAAGCCCATGTCGCCCATGCCGCCCATACCACCCATGCCGCCACCAGCAGCCGCAGGTTTTGCGTCTTCTGGTTCGTCAGCAATGAGGGCTTCGGTGGTGATCATCAGGCCAGCGACCGATGCTGCGTCCTGCAATGCAGTACGAACCACTTTCGTTGGGTCGATGATACCCGCTTTAATCATGTCGGTGTACTCGAGGTTCTGAGCATCGAAGCCATGGTTAGTGTCGTCAGACTCAAGCAGTTTGCCCGCAACTACTGCACCGTCGAGACCTGAGTTCTCAACGATTTGGCGAATTGGAGCCTGCAATGCACGGCGGATGATGTTGATACCCGCACGCTCATCGTCGTTCACTGATTTCACTTTATCGAGTGCGCGTGAAGCGTAGAGCAAGGTTACGCCACCGCCTGGTACGATACCTTCTTCAACGGCTGCACGGGTTGCATGCAACGCATCATCAACGCGGTCTTTGCGCTCTTTTACTTCTACTTCCGAAGCACCGCCTACTTTGAGAACAGCAACGCCGCCGCTCAATTTCGCGAGGCGCTCCTGCAGTTTCTCTTTATCGTAGTCCGAGGTGGTTTCTTCGACTTGTGCTTTAATCTGAGCGCAACGTGCTTCGATTGCTTTCTTGTCACCTGCACCGTCAACGATGGTCGTATCGTCTTTGGTGATGGTCACTTTCTTCGCACGACCCAGCATTTCAAGGTTCACGGTCTCAAGTTTAATGCCGAGATCTTCGCTGATGACTTCACCTTTGGTGAGGATAGCGATATCTTCGAGCATCGACTTGCGGCGGTCACCGAAGCCAGGAGCCTTAACAGCAGCCACTTTCAAGCCACCACGCAGTTTGTTCACCACGAGGGTTGCGAGTGCTTCACCTTCAACATCTTCTGCGATGATGAGGAGTGGGCGTTGTGACTGAACTACTGCTTCAAGCACTGGCAGCAGAGGCTGAAGGCTTGAGAGTTTCTTTTCAAAAATCAGGATGAGTGGGTTATCAAGCTCAACTGACATTTTCTCAGCGTTGGTTACGAAATAAGGTGAGAGGTAACCACGGTCGAAGTTCATACCTTCTACCACGTCGAGTTCGAAGTCGAAGCCTTTTGCTTCTTCAACGGTGATAACGCCTTCTTTACCAACTTTCTCCATTGCTTCAGCGATTTTGGTGCCGATTTCTTTGTCACCGTTTGCTGAAATGGTACCAACTTGAGCAATCTCAGCTTGGCTTTTGATAGTCTTCGATTTTGCTTTTACAGCTTCAACCACTGCATCCACTGCTTTGTCGATGCCGCGCTTGAGGTCCATTGGGTTGAGGCCAGCAGCAACCGCTTTGCTACCTTCACGCACGATTGCTTGTGCGAGAACAGTTGCCGTTGTCGTGCCGTCACCAGCCATGTCATTGGTGCGTGATGCTACTTCACGAAGCATCTGTGCGCCCATGTTCTGGAACTTGTTGCTGAGGTTAATTTCTTTTGCAACTGACACACCGTCTTTGGTGATGCGTGGAGCGCCGTAGGATTTTTCAATCACCACGTTGCGGCCTTTAGGGCCCAAGGTTACTTTTACCGCATTGGCGAGGATATCTGCGCCTTTGAGGATTTCTTCGCGAGCATTGCTGCTGAAGCTAATCATTTTACCCATAGTAATCTCCTTCAATTAGATTTCAGTTATGCGGCTTTTTTCTTCGCCGATTTACCTTCAACGACACCGATGATGTCGGTTTCTTTCAGCACGAGGAAGTCCTCGCCATCGAGCTTCACTTCCGTGCCACCCCATTTGCCGAACAACACTACATCACCCACTTTCACGTCGAGCGCGTGTTGTTTGCCGTTCTCATCGCGAACGCCTGGGCCAACTGCAATGACTTCGCCTTGGATAGGTTTTTCTTTCGCGGTATCAGGAATGATGATTCCACCTGCGGTTTTTTCTTCTTGTTCGATACGACGTACAATGACGCGATCATGTAGGGGACGAATATTGGTCATAATGCTCTCCTTAGAATTTTTCTAATCATTTCAGAAAACCCCAGTGATTCTGCGGGGTTCACCGTGATTGCTGGTGGGATATAGGGGGGTTATGTTCCCGCGTCAAGGGGTGGTTGGTAAATTTTAACATCCCGAGCCTGTGCGAAGGAATGCAACTTGCCTATGGATAGCCGCGCCGCTACGTTCCAATCCATGACGACATCTGCTTTTACTCCACCGCCTCCCACGTGCAACTTATGCCCACGGCTTGTTGCTTTTCGTGAGGCAAATCAAGCCGCTTACCCTTCTTTTTATAATGGGGCTGTGCCCTCGTTTGGTGAGCTTTCGGCTTCACTTTTAGTGGTGGGTTTGGCGCCTGGGCTTAAAGGGGCGAACCGAACGGGCAGGCCATTCACAGGGGATTATGCGGGGCTCATATTATATCGTGGGCTTTTGAATGTTGGGCTGGCCGAAGGCGCGTATGAAGAGCGACCAGACGATGGATTGACGTTGAAGGGTGTGCGCATCACCAATTCGGCGCGCTGTGTACCGCCTGAAAATAAACCAACGCCCGCAGAAGTGAAAATGTGTGGGAATTTTTTGAAACAAGAATTGGCGGCGATGCCGAATTTAAAAGTGATTCTGAGTTTAGGGCTCACTTCGCACCAAAGCGTAGTGAAGAATTTGGGTGGCAGACAAGTGGATTATAAATTTGCGCATGGAGCAGTTCACCGCTTGCCCAACGGCATTATCCTTGCCGATAGTTACCATACGTCGCGTTACAATATTTCAACAGGCCGCTTAACGCAGGCAATGTTCGATGAGGTGTTGATGGTAATAAAGGCAACGCTTTAGAAGGTAACGCCGCCCGTGATAACAGCGGCGCGGTCGGTCTCGTTCTGAATTTTATTGCCCTGACCATCTAACGAGAACTGGTCGATATTTCCTAGGCCAGCCGAGAGTGTTACGCCGCTTACGGCCAAAGCTGCTTTCACGGAATCGGGTATCAAATCATGCGTCACGCTTGCTGTGGCGCCGTAACTTGGCAGGCCATTGGAAGGGTCGTCATTGCCATCACGCCATGAGGCAAGTTGGGCTTGTTGGCGGTCGTATGTCGCATTATCTTTATCGATCGCAGCAAATATACCGCCCAAGGCAGGAGAACGGTAATCTGGTACATATGACGTTGATCCTAGTGATTTAGGCGCTCTCACGACAACGACATCACCGCGGTCTTGAGTGGCTGGGCCTATTGGTGCTAACAGATTTGGAACAATCGTAGCGACGCCACTATCGTTGGATAAGATGTCCGCATACGAAGTATCGTCGTTGGCTTTAACTGTGTCTGTAGTTGTGCCTGTCATAACGACACATTACTATAGCAGTCCTTAATATATTATTAAGAACAGAATATTGATTATGGCCGAGTTCTAAAAAAGATTGCGCACCCGCACAATAGCTACAATTTTCGCTAAAGGCCGCCTGACATAGGCGATGGTTAATAAAGTGTGCTGAAGTTAACGGAGCGCGTGAAACGTTAGCGTCTAATTATTCTCCAGGAACTCTTATGCGTGCTGTAAGTCTAAAACCAACCCCAAGATTGCTTGATGTCGGTACGCCCGTATCACCATTAACTACAGTAATACTCGCTAGCCCACCAGTTATTGTGCCGTCAATGTTTCCAAATCGTACTGTATTGGTTGCACTCACTTGAAACCCACCAGGCAAACGACCTGGTGGCATAATATTCAATTCTACTTCATTTTGAGGATAGGGCGCTGTTACCGAAGGCGCATCTCGCCATGCTTCGTACATGCGGCTTTCTCGTGCTACCTGTACTTCATTTTCTGCATTAAGCCGCGCACGAGAAGCCTCTGGTGTCAAGCTTTCGGTGTCTATGCCTAATGCCCGCAAGGCCTCTTCGTTTGCTGCTCTTTGTCTATCTTCAGCTTCACCCATACCGACCCCTGTAGTTTTTTGGCTATTTTTTGATGATATGTTGAGGAAATTAAGAATTCATTAATCACTGCGCACAATAGCTACAATTTTCGCTAAAGGCCGTTAATCCTTAATAAATCATTAAAGCGTGTTTGCTATTCTGAGCCTAGGGAAACAGGAGATGCATATGACAACGCAATGGTATGACAAGCAGGGTGACGATCAGTTTACGCTGATGACTCCAGCAGGCCATACGATTATGGGCCATATTGATTACAAGGATTTTCGTGTCACGGGTAAGTTGCTGTGCCAAGACGGTACGGTCAGCGAATTGCCACCAGAGGTGCTGCTAGGCATTGCCCACTGGAAGCGTGCGACGTGGATTGCCAGTAATGAAATGAAGGCTGCTGCACAGCGTATGGCATATGTGAAAGAAATAGAAGCATCGCTGGGTAATGCGAAAGAAACGCTTGCCCGCTCGGGTACCGAGCCGTATGTGCGCGAAGCACAACGCAGCGAGCTCCTCGCACGGCAGCTTTTCACGCAGGGTGAGCACCTGCGTGAAAGTGCGCTCAATGCCGTCGATACGATGGTGTCGGTGCACTAGAAGCCGATTGAGCGACCCAAATTCCGTAAAAGGGAAGGCTCTTGCCCTAAGCCGCACGAAGGTGTGGCATTGGGGGAGAGCTTGCACCACGCGCCGCCGCCACGCTGACATGCTAGCCCACGAATATTCTGCTTAATGTCTTTTACCTTGAGCACTTCCGTGAATTTGCGGCAGGCATGGCCTTTGCTATTCAAGAAAATGGCCTGTGGTGAAATGCTGCCATAGGTATTAGCGTTTTTCCAATGGGTCGTTTTGCCTGCGCTGGCGTTATTCATCGTCCAATAGAACATTTGGCTGTAATAGGCGCGCTCATCGTCCGTCATCATTTTCATGAGGTCTTGGGCGAAACTGCTATTGCCGTCCTCCACTTTGCGAACAGGTTCGAGCAGCACAGGTGGCGCGTTCTTATCGAGGGTGGGTGGGGCAGGTGGCTGCACTTTCACTGCGCCCGTTTGCACCGTACCTGCGGGCACGTTTATCTGGTTCGTGTCGCCAGAATTATCGTTATTCAGCATGACAAAGAACGCGATGACGCTTACCAGCAATATCAACCCAAACAAGTTGCGGCCAATCAGACTAAACGGCAGCCACAGCAAATTCAGCGCTAAACGAATCAAGTTGCGGATGATGCGAAAGATAATCATTGGGCAAGTTTAGCGGGTGACTAACTCGCCAGCAACCCAATCTTCTCCATGGTTTGCTTGAGGATAGGTTGAGCAATCGCGGCTGCGCTTTCGGTGCCACGCTTTAGTAGCGCGTCGAGCTCTGCTTCCTCTTTCATCAATTCACGCATACGCGCGGTGATGGGCGAGAGTTTGGCAACGGCGAGGTCAGCCAGTTGTGCTTTGAATTGACCGGTTTTGAGCGTCGAAAATTGTTCGACGACCTTTTCTGGCGTTGTATCAGCGAGTGCGGCGTAAATCGTGATCAGGTTCGATACGGATGGGCGGTTTTCTTTGTCGTAGGAGAGCGAAGCTTCCGAATCGGTCTGTGCTTTTTTGAATTTATTGGCGATGGCGTCTGCATCGTCGGTCAAATTAATGCGTGAATATTCGGATTCTTCAGACTTGCTCATTTTACGCGTGCCGTCGTTCAAGCTCATGATACGTGCGGCTTGCGGCATGATTTTAGGCTCAGGAAGTGGGAAGAATTCCTCGCCCACGAAGCGGTTGAACGCGCCCGCAATATCACGCGCTAACTCAAGGTGCTGTTTCTGGTCTTCACCCACGGGAACATGCGTTGCCTTATAGGCCAAAATATCTGCGGCCATGAGCACGGGATAGGCGTAAAGACCCAACACCGCATTGTCTTTTTGCGTGCCTGCTTTTTCCTTAAATTGCGTCATGCGGTTGAGCCAGCCGAGGGGCGTGTGGCAGTTTAAAATCCACGCAAGTTCTGCATGGGCGCTAACGGTGGATTGCACCATGATAATCGATTTATTCGGGTCGATGCCACTAGCGATGAGCGCCGCAGTCACTTCACGCGTTGATTGGCGCAGAGCTGCGGGGTCTTGCGGCACGGTGATGGCATGCAAATTCATGATGCCAAAAATGCATTCCATTTCGTCCTGCATCTTCACCCAATTCTTGATGGCACCCAAATAGTTACCAAGGTGAAGGTTGCCAGTGGGCTGTACGCCCGAGAAAACGCGCTGTGTGGTCATGATGTCCTCTTGTGGGGTTGTTTTGGCGGAGGTTTTGCCATTTGTCACGCTTTTTTGCACCGCAATAAAATCGAGCAAATTCATGGAACTGTCACATTTGGAAAGGTCGCTTTGTGATAGATTTCAAGGTGAGAAAAACCATGAACCAACGACCAATGCAATCTGAGCAGGAACAGCACGACAGCACCAGTGTGTCGGCACAGCAGCAAGCTGCGTCGCCATCACAAGGTAATTGGTTCCATCGCAATCGCTGGTTCACCAAAGAACCCGTCAGTTACACTGCATACCAATTTTTCCGCTCAGCGATGGCTACCATTCCTTACGGTTTTGGCATGGCTGCGATTCACCATCTTTTTGGTTGGGTGAGCGCGAAAGGGCAAGATTTAGGTCTTACCGAAGAAGGCAACAAGGCATTCAAGGCTGCCTTTGATACGCCCGTTAATAATCCTCTTTCTGGTGCCAAAGAAGGCATGAAGGGTGGCTTTGCGAAAGCCATCACCGATGTCGTTGATAAAACTGGCGATGCTGCGCACGATTTCCACAAAGCAGGATGGAAAGGTAAGCTTGGGCGCAATATGATTCGCGTTGCGAATTCGCCGCTCAACGCAGCATTGCAGATTGGCTTGGCGTTCTCGATGTTCCGATTTGTCGGCAGCCTTATTAAAGGCACGCGCGACAAAATTATGGATGAAAACAACAGTGCGGCAGACACTGAGCGGGAAACGAAAAACTGGTGGAGCACAGTGACCGACCTTTCCAATGTCAACTGGAAGGCAGAGGCTGTAGGGACATTCTGGGCTGCTATTACCCTTGGGTTTATTGGCGCAAATTTCAAGCAATCAACGCCTTACATGCGCATTGCTGATGCAACGACTGGTGCAAAAGAAGGGCTGGGTCAGGCTTTTGGACGCGTATGGAGCGGCCCGTCGAAATTATTGCAGAACTGTGCGATCTGGGCGCTTTCTTATAGTGCTTTCTTTGAAGTGGATGAGCGTATTCAGAAAGATGTGAAGCTGCGTCAAGGTACGTGGAAAGGCCCCTCCAATAGTTTGCTGAATACGCCTAATCAATCGACTGGCGAGCCGCCCATCAAGGAAAAGGAATCCTTTCAGAAAAAAGAAGATAACAAGGCCACAGAATTCTTTACGCATGATCCAGGATTGCCGCGCCTGATATTCCGACGCGTTTTACCAGTAGCGGTTGGTATTTCTGCTTATGCTGTACTTAAACGCGCGGGTTATGTGATGGCGGGTGGGCAAATGAAGCCGATCACTCATGAAATTGCCAATATGGGTGCTGGTAAACAATTTCAAACATTCGTTACCAATGCTTGGCGTGAAGGTGCTGCAACGGCAATGTTTGGTGCATTGTGGATGTCTACGGACTCATGGGGCACGTGGTACGATAAATTTTTTGAGCAATTTAACAAAAAAGAACCAACACCGCTTAATGAAGCTCAATCCAATAATCATGCAAAGCTGCTTGCTCGGCTAAATGAAAAAGAAAAAGGCCATGGCGGCGTTGCTGCCTGAAGCTTGCAAATCCCTTAAATCCCGCTAAGTTCCGCGCCATGAAAATTCAAGGCACATTTCCTGATGTTCGTTTGCGCCGTTTGCGTTCGTCTGCGTGGCTGCGCGATATGGTGCAGGAGCATCGCTTGCATGCATCCGATTTGATTTGGCCGCTCTTTGTGCAAGAAGGTAAAAATAAGCGCACTTCTGTGAAGGGGCTGGCGGGGGTGGAGCGCCTTTCCATCGACCAACTCGTCAAAGAAGCGAAAGAGGCGGCGAAGCTTGGTATTCCAGCTATTGCGCTATTCCCTGTGACGGACCCGAAACTCAAAACCGCAGATGGTCGTGAAGCGTGGAACAAAAAAAATCTGGTGTGTCGTGCGATTGAAGAAGTGAAAAGTGCGGTTCCAGAAATCGGTGTGATTGCGGATGTGGCGCTCGATCCCTACACCACCCATGGCCATGATGGTGTTCTGAATAAGGCGGGTGATGTCGATAATGATGCGACGGTCGAAAAGCTGGTAAAACAAGCCCTCACCTTGGCTTCGGCGGGGTGTGATGTGCTGGCGCCGTCGGACATGATGGATGGTCGAGTGAAAGCGATCCGCACTGAGTTGCCACATACGCCTATTCTGGCTTATGCGGCGAAATATGCCTCGGCATTCTATGGACCGTTCCGTGAGGCGGTTGGTTCTAAATCCAATCTCGGCAAGGCGGACAAGCGCACCTATCAAATGAACCCTGCCAATTCCGACGAAGCATTGCGTGAAGTCGCGCAAGATATCGCTGAGGGTGCCGATATGGTGATGGTGAAGCCAGGCACGCTGTATCTCGATATCATTGCGCGGGTGCGTGCTGAATGTAATGTGCCAGTGTTTGCCTATCATGTGAGCGGAGAGTATGCGATGCTCAAAGCCGCCGCAGAGGCGGGTATGCTCGACGAGCAAGCGGCGCTTATGGAAACGATGATAGCGTTCAAGCGTGCGGGTGCGACTGGGATTTTGACCTACGCGGCAAAAGATCTGGCGAAGGCGATAGTTACTTAGGGCTATACATCTGAACGGTGATGAGGCCGTTGATGATGCGCTCCTTGGCGGTAGCCACTTTATCAATCATTTCTTCGTTCATGAGGTGACGATTATACTCGTCGACCGCATAATCTAGCGCACCCTCTTTCAAGCCAAGATATTTGATGCCTGGGCTCCATTTGCCGTCCTTGGAGGTTTTGAGCGCATCATAGACGGCGATGTCTACGCGCTTGATGAGTGATGTTAGAACGTTGCCTGGAAATAGCGCGTTCTGATTAATGTCTACACCGATGGCAAAATTGTCGGTCTCTTTAGCGGCTTCGAGTGCGCCGACGCCAGAACCACCAGCGGCAGCAAATATTACGTCGATGCCAGAGGCGTATTGGGTCAAGGCAATCTCACGCGCTTTGCCAGGGTCGCTCCATGCTTTGGTGGTGTTGCCGATCATTTCAATATCCACTTTGGCTTGTGGGTCGGCGTGGCGAACGCCTTGCGCAAAGCCAAGCGCGAAGTTGCGGATGATGGGAACGTCCATGCCACCGATAAATCCGATATGTTTGGTTTTACTGGTGATAGCCGCGATGATGCCAACGAGAAACGCGCCTTCATGGTCTTTGAAGATCACCGACTGAACATTGGGGAAAAGTGGTGGCACTAGCCCGTCAATCACGGTGAAATGTGTGTTGGGGTAACGCTCTGCCAAGCTCAGCACGGGCATGACGTTTTGAAAGCCAACGGCGATGATCGGGTTGGCGCCGCTATCGGCAGCTGTTTTGATACGTGCGGTTACATCCTCGCCCGCGTGCATACGATATTGTGTGAAGGTAACGCCCAACTCATCTTCGGCGCGCTCAGCGCCTGCGCGTGCCGCATCGACAAAGGCGCGGTCAGAGTCTTTGTCACCCAATACGTAAATGAGTGCTGGCTTGAAATTCTTTTCTTTACTCGCCGCAAAGCCGTCTTTCGCCCACGCTGGTGTTGTGGCCGTGATACAAAGAATCATGCAGGTGAGCAAACTTACTATTCTGTGCGTCATTCGATGCTTGCTTCTATGGTTTTAGCGATGCACCATAGCGACAGAACACAGATTCGCAAGAAATTATGAATAAGCATGAACATGGAAAGCGGGTGGCGGCATTACAGGCGGTAATGCGCGCGCAGCAACTGGATATGTGGCTGCAGCCTGTCGCGGACGAGTTTCAGGGCGAATATGTCGCAGCTTATGCCCAACGATTGCCATGGCTGTGTGGTTTTTCAGGTTCGGCGGGCATGGGCGCATTTTGGGCGGAACCTTCCAAGAAACACACCTTATTTGTTGATGGGCGTTACACGCTTCAAGCCCTGCAGGAAGTGGATACGCAAGCCATTGATGTCATCAATAGTGGCGATACACCATTCAGCACGTGGCTGAAACCTCATGCCGCATCACCGCTGCGCGTTGGGTTTGACCCGTGGCTGCACACAGCGCGGCAGATTCGCGCATGGCAGAAAGCGGCACTTGCTGGGGTTACCTTTGTGCCTGCAAACGTTATCGATACCGCTTGGACGGATAGGCCATTGCCGCCACAGGGTAAAGTGTGCGCGCATCCGTTGACATTGGCGGGGCAAAGCACAAATGAGAAATTAAATGCTATTGTGACAAGCATCAAAGAAGTGGGTGCGGATGGATTGTTAATCACGCAGCCAGACGCGGTCTGCTGGCTACTGAATATTCGCGGTTCGGATATTCCGTTTAACCCGCTTTTGCTTTCGTATTTACTGGTGCGTTCCTCGGGTGAAATGGAGCTGTTTTCTTTCCAAACGTCCATTCAGTATGTTTCAATAAAAATTAATAATATAAATAGTTTATTGGAATTATCCGAACGTCCATTTATGGGGATAAGTCGATTAATGGTTGATGCTGATGATGGGCCATATGGGCTAGTGCTAATGGCTGAAAAATTCGGTATCGAATTGATTGAAAAATCCGACCCAACCCAACTCGCTAAAGCGTGTAAGAACGAAGCAGAGTTGGATGGTATGCGGCTCGCCCACATGCGCGATGGATTGGCGCTATCGAAATTCCTGCATTGGTTCGACCAGCAAAATGGATTGGACGAGCTTAAGGTTGTTGCTGAGTTAGAAAAATTCCGTGCGGCAGACAAAAGCTACCGCGAACCTAGTTTCGCGACGATTGCAGGATCTGGACCAAATGGCGCGATTGTGCATTACCGCGCAACGGAGGCATCTAACCGCACCGCGCAAAGCGGCGAACTATTCTTGCTCGACTCAGGCGGGCAGTATGATGATGGCACTACTGATGTAACGCGTACCATGGCGGTCGGTGCGCCAAGCGATGAGATGAAACGTCATTTCACCTTGGTGCTGAAGGGGCATATTGCGCTCGCGATGGCGGTTTTCCCTGAAGGTACGAGTGGTGGGCAATTGGATAGTCTCGCGCGGCAATATCTTTGGGCGGCAGGGCTGGATTACGACCATGGCACAGGTCATGGTGTTGGCGCGCATTTGTGTGTGCATGAAGGGCCGCAGCGTATCAGCAAGCGCGGTTCAGACGTCGCCTTGCGTGAGGGGATGATTATTTCTAACGAGCCTGGCTATTATAAAAACGGTGAATACGGCATTCGTATTGAGAATCTGATTGCGGTTGTGCAGGTTGGCCAAACAGCAATGGGTAAAAAGCTGCTGGGTTTTGAAACGCTCACTCTTGCGCCGATCGATAGGCGGTTGGTTGCTGTTGAATTACTGCGTGCAGATGAGCGTGTATGGCTAAATGCCTATCATGAGCGTGTCTATCAATCGCACCAAGCTGCGCTGACTGAGGCAGAGCGCACATGGCTGCGTGAAGCAACCGCGCCGATGTAGTTTTGGTGCGAGGGAACCCTTTGTTCCCTCGTGACTCCCTCCGCCGCAAGGTCGATGCGCGAAAAATTGGTACATTGAGTACCAATTTTTCTAGATCGACCGCGCAGCTTCGGCGCTACGCATTTTAAGCCGTGTGGTGAAAACGACTCGCCAATAAATCCATCTCGCGGAGGATGTCGTGCATCACATCGTCGCTGATGAAGAATTGACGGCGTAAGTTTACGACAATATCACGTTCTTGTTTCAGCACTTCCTGCCAAATACGATTTTCTGCCTGAATTACGGGGTGATTGGTCATCTCACCGCGTTCGGTTGGTTCCAGTGGCGTGTTGGGGCCGTCGCCCAGCGATTCCAAGCGCTCGTGGTAATGTGCGCGAATACGGTCGAGCGCAGGTTTATGCACGGTCGAGTCCTTTTCCAGCTCAGCTAACACCGATAATGCCTGCTTGGTGGCATGTGAGCGTGCGAGCCATTCTTCGTACATCAAGCCTGGATCGAAGCGTAAATTAAGTCTTTTGAGAAGCCAAGGAAGGCTGATGCCCTGAACAACCAGCGTGAAAATAATCACCGATACGGCGAGGAAGATGATGATGTCTCGATATGGGAAAGGTTCACCATTGGGTAGATGATACGGAAGCGCCAGCGCAGTCGCCAGTGTGACGACACCACGTAGACCTGTCCAACTAATAATAAAGAGATTCTGCCATGCAGGTAATGGCCCGCGCCTATTGAGGCGCGGAAAAATTCGGCGGGCACCAAAGGTCATGCCATATACGTAGATGAAGCGAATCAAAATCGTGACCATGCAAATAGTGAAGGACATGATCAACAACATATGTAGTGGATATTCGTCTAATCGCGTCATCAAATCAGGTAGTTGAATGCCGATAAGTAAAAAGACGAGCGCGTTCATGAAAAACACGACCATTTTCCAGACGGCTTCTGCGGGAATACGAAATTTAGAATGGAAGATGCTCGGTGCGTGCCAGCCTACCACTAGCCCTGCGACAACCACGGCGAGAACTCCCGATAGGTGCAGTGATTCGGCAATCAGATATGCGCCATAAGGTGGTACGAATGTGGTGAGGATGCCAACCGATTGATCGCGCAAATAGGGGAAAAGTTTTACGAAGCCATACCCCAACACAAAACCAATAGCGCTGTCACCCAGAATGCTCAGTACGAATTGGATGGAGGCGTCATACCACGAGAAGCTGGCAGTCATTACGGCAACGAGCGCAAATTTGTATAGAATCAGGCCACTCGCATCGTTCACGAGGCTTTCGCCTTCGAGAATTGTCATGACGCGTCTAGGGATATGCACGTTCTTGAGTGCGGCGGTTGCGGCGGCCGCGTCGGGCGGAGAAACGATAGCGCCTAACAACATGCCCATAGCCCATGTTGTTCCTGGGATTAGCCACATCATCATACCACCAACAGCGACTGCTGTGACTAAAACAAGGCCGACGGCCATTAATATAATAGCGCGCAAGTTGCGCCTAAAATCACGAATGGACGTGAAAAATGCTGCCTCCATCAGGATGGGCGGTAGAAAGATTATGAGCATGTATTCGGGCTCAATCTTAATGTCGATGCCTGGTACCATGGCTAGTCCCAAGCCGCCGAACAAGAAGGCCGCAGGCGGCGCTAGTTGGCTGCGCTGTGCTACCAACGCGCAAATACATAGCGCGACTAGAATGCTCAGTAGTGCGAGTGGTTCACTCATGCGACCTCAACATAATCAGCCAGCATTTTTTTAACACCTGCATGCTTGAAGGCAATTTGTAAATGGTCGCCCTCGACATTCAAGATGATGCCATAGCCGAATTGCTCGTGCTTCACACGTGCACCTTTGCGTAGTGCAGGCAGGGCTTCGGGTTTGGTTTCCACGCGTGTTGCCAGAATTTCTTCCATACCGCGTTGGAACAGGGCAGGGCCTGCTGCGCGCTTGGTGTAAGGGCCACCATCCATCGCCTCGATACAATCGGGTGGTAATTCCTCAATGAACCGTGAGGGGACAGATGATTGCCATTGATTGTAGATGCGGCGATTGGCGGCGTGGCTGATGGTTGCGAATTTTTTAGCACGTGTAATGCCCACGTAAGCAAGGCGGCGTTCTTCTTCTAAGCCCTTCGTGCCCAACTCATCAAGCGTGCGTTGACTGGGGAATAAACCTTCCTCCCAACCTGTGAGGAATACGCAGTCAAATTCCAAACCTTTAGCGGCGTGCAGGCTCATGATGCTCACCATATCGTCGGCGGCTTGTTGGTTGCCGTCGGTCACCAGACCCACATGTTCCAAAAATTCTTCAAGGTTTTTGAAGTCTGCCAAGGCGCGCACTAATTCGCGTAAGTTTTCGATACGGCCTGATGCCTCGGGCGATTTGTCGGCTTGCCACATGGCGCGATAGCCAGATTCTTCCAATACAGCGTCGGCCAATTCGTTGAGTGGCTTTTCGGTGGCGAGCTTACGCCACGCTGCAAATTGCGAGAGCAGGTTTTGTAACGTGCCTGCGGTTTTGCCTTTGAGTTCGCCGTGGCTGATGAGGAATTCCAACGCCGCATAAATGCTGGAATTGCGCTCACGCGCGCTGATATGAAGCTGTTCCAGAGTGGCTTTGCCAATACCGCGCTTGGGTGTATTCACGATACGTTCAAACGCTAAATCGTCATGCGGTTGGTGAATGATGCGCAGGTATGCCACCGCATCGCGAATCTCCATACGTTCATAGAACCTCAGGCCACCAATCACGCGGTAGGGCACTGCCAAGGTCATGAAGCGTTCCTCGAATGCGCGGGTCTGGTAACCAGCGCGCACCAGCACTGCCATTTGCGACAATGGAATTTTATCGCGCTGGAAGGACTCGATTTCTTCACCGACGAATCGCGCTTCCTCGGCGTCGTCCCATACGGATTTGATGCGTACGGGTGAGCCGCCTGAGGCTTCCGTCCACAGTGTTTTGCCTAGGCGTGACTCATTATTAGCGATGAGTGCAGAAGCTGCTTTGAGAATCGGCGCGGTGGAGCGGTAATTGCGTTCGAGTTTGATGACTTGAGCGGTGGGGTAGTCTTTTTCGAACTTCAGAATATTGCCGACCTCTGCGCCGCGCCAACCGTAAATCGATTGGTCGTCGTCGCCCACACAGCAGAGGTTTTGGTGGCCGAGCGCGAGTAGCCGCAGCCATAAATACTGCGCGGTGTTGGCGTCTTGATACTCATCCACCAGAATATATTTGAAGCGATTGGCGTATTCCTGCAGCACATTAGGGTGCTCGGAGAAAATGGTGAGGTTGTGTAAAAGTAAATCGCCGAAGTCGCAGCAATTAAGGGCTTTCAGGCGGTTTTGATATATCGGGTAAATCTTCGCGCCTACACCTTCGAGCGTGTAGTTATTCGATTCCGCATTGATTTTATCGTACGCCAGTCCGCGATCTTTCCAGCTTTGGATGACGGTTAGCACTGCGCGCGGCGGAAACTTTTGATGGTCGATATTATTAAGAATCAAAAGTTGTTTGATGAGACGTTGCTGATCGTCATCATCCAGAATCGTGAATTGAGGCGTGAGGCCTACCAACTCGGCGTGGCGGCGCAGAATCTTCGCGCCAATCGAGTGAAACGTGCCAAGCCAAACGCTGGCGGCGGCTTGAGGTTCGAAGCCATTACCGACGAGTAGGTGGGTGACACGCTCGCGCATTTCATTAGCGGCTTTGTTGGTGAAGGTGACAGAGAGTATCTGGCCAGAGAAGGCGCGTTTCGTAACCAACAAATGCGCAATGCGTGTGGTCAGCACACGTGTCTTACCCGTGCCCGCACCTGCGAGCACCAGCAATGGCCCTTCGGTCGTGGTCGCCGCTTGGAGCTGTTCGGGGTTCAAACCCGAAAGATGCGGAAAATGTTCGGAAGTGGATTGCATGGCTGCGCTTTGCATAGGTGAGATAACGTGGTAAAGCTGCGGGTGGAAACCTACAAGGTCGAGGCTGCATTTGTCCACATTACTCATGGTTCGTCCCTATCACCCGAATGATATTCCGCGTATGGCGGAACTCATTACGGAACTCAACGAGCGTGAAGGCTACGCACAAAAAATGGATGCGGATGCCTTGCGCAAAGTGTTCGCGGAAGATGCGCCTGTGCGTGTCTATGCATTTGTGGCGGAATCTGCAGGGCAGGTGTGTGGTCTTATCATGTTCTATGATGGCTATGACACGCTCACTAACACCTATGGCTGCCATTTAATGGATATGGTGGTTGCTGGTTCACATCGCAGACAGGGGATGGGTGAGACGTTACTGAAGATGCTGATGGCGCAGGTCAGTGAGCTGAATTATCATTGGATATCGCTCACCGTGATGCGTAAAAATGTGGAAGCGCAAGGCTTCTATAAGAGCTTGGGCTTTGAAGAAATCGCGGTGGATTTTTATGCGATTGGTCGGGAAGCAATGCGCAAGTTGCTCGAGGCTTCTTAATCATCCACAGGCTAAAACAAACAGTTGCGCAGTGCTATGCGACGACTAAAAACAATCTGTAGCTAATAATAAAAAACCCAAGGGGCTTTGATGAAGCGTTGGCTGTGCCTGCTGTTGATAGCGTTTTTTGCGACATCAACCACGATGGCTCCTTATGCGTCTGCGGCGCGCCCACAGGCACGTTCAGCGCCGCGCACGGGTACGAGCGACCCCCGCTATGCAGCCTATATTGTTGATTCGGTAACGGGTGAAGTATTGCACCAACAGAACGCAGATGCGCGGCGTTACCCCGCGTCACTCACCAAGATGATGACTCTGTATCTGCTATTCGACGCGCTTGAAAAAGGCAAAGTCACCATGAATACGCGCATGAAAGTTTCAGCGCAGGCGGCGATTCAGCCACAAACCAATATCAGCCTCAGCACGCGTGATGCCGTGCCAGTTGAAACGGCGATTCGTGCGCTGGTAATTCGTTCGGCGAATGATGTGGCGGTAGTGGTGGCAGAACATTTGGGTGGTTCGGTAGACAAATTCGCACAGATGGCAACGGCGAAGGCGCGGGCACTGGGTATGAATAATACCATATTCAAAAACCCACATGGCCTGCCGAATGCACAGCAAGTGACGACAGCACGCGACATGGCAAAACTCGGTATTGCATTGAAGCGTGATTTTCCGAAATACTATACGTATTTCGACGATAAGCAGTTTAGCTGGAAAGGCGCGACGTATTATACGCACAACCGAGTGATTGGCCGCTTCACTGGTGCAGATGGTATTAAAACAGGTTTCATTAATGCGGCGGGCTTTAACCTTGTAACATCTGTTGAGCGTGGCGGGCGAAGACTGGTTGGCGTGGTGCTTGGTGGCAGCACAGGTCGCTGGCGCGATGACCGTATGATTGCGCTGCTGGGGCAAAGCTACCGTGTGTTGGCACAGCGTGGTGGTGTATCGCGCGGCGTGTTGAATGCTAGCAACTTACCAAATGATTTACGCCCACCTGCAATTGCGCCAGCTAATCAACGCGTGACGGCGACACAGTACGCTGCCGTTCCAAAAGACAGAGGGATTGTGCGCGCGGAACAGCAAAATGTGCAGGTACAAGTTGCAAGCTCGGTGCGTCCACAAACATTGCAAGCGCAGTTACGTGAACGGCAACCTGTGGCGAATTTGGGTGCAGAGTGGGGGATTCAAGTCGGTGCGTTTTCGGACCGCGCGCAGGCAGAACGCGCTGCTGCCAATGCGATGGTGCTCGCCCAACAAAGTTTACAAGGCTCACGTATCATGGTGGTGGGTGCGGGCTCGCCTGCACAGGTCGTCATTCATCGTGCGCGGCTTGAGAATATTTCCGAAGATCAGGCTAAGCGTGCCTGTCAGGTTCTTATCTCAAATAACTCGCCATGCTTTATTTACCGTGCAGGGGCACTTTAGGCCTTATCATTTCAGTTTTGCAGGGCTGAGAATAGATATTATCTATATAAATCAATGACTTATAAATTCATGACAATTGCGTGACAATTCTTAACTATTTATTAGGGAATGTAGTGGTATAAAGGGAGTATGTTAGTAGGCCTCATAACAAGTCTGGTTGCTGTTACTGCTAGAGAAGCTGGCAATGCAATTGAGGATTTTACCCAAAGAAGCGGCATACTTTTTGTACAAGCGCTGGGAGCTACTGTAGGTGGTTTGACCCACTACGCAAGTGAAGGCGTTAGTTATGCTGGCAATGCTTTGCCAAGCGCTGGTGATGTTCTGGGACGTGTAAATGATGGTTTGGAATGGGCTGTTAGTAATACGGATTCAAACCCGTTTGCTGCTGCTCTAGCTAATAGCGGTGTGAGTGATGTTTCGCAATTTGCATGCGCGGCGCAATCTCAGAATGCAACGCATACAGTTGGCTTGGATCATGAGCCAGATGGCTACACCGTTGCTCGTGCAAGTGGCATGGAGCAAATTGACGGTTGGTTCCGCGCTGCCTAACTTAATTCCCTAAAATGGCATAATTGCTTCGAACACCTGCTGGCCCCAGCGTGGCTGTTGCACGTCGCTGATTTGGCCGCGACCACTATAGGTAATGCGCGCCTGTGCTACTTGGGTTGAATCGATCGTATTGTCGGAATTAATATCCTGCGGGCGGATGACGCCATTAATCGCTACTTCGCGGATTTCGTAATTCACCAGAATTTCTTGCGTACCTTCAATCACCAAATTGCCATTTGGTAATACTTGCGTCACGAGTGCAGCGATTTGCGTGGTGATTTTTTCTTTACGGTCGATTTTACCATCGCTGGTGGTTTGGGTATCGCTGGTAATATCCGCAAGTGCTGCTGGGTTGCCAGGTAGCTTTTTCTCGAAACCAAAAGCGATTGGTGCGGCAACGTTTTCAGTCGAGTTGCGGTTGCGATTGGTCTTATTATCAAGCTGTGCTTGGTCGTTAATCGAGACGTTCACACGTAAAATGTCGCCCACACGCGCAGCGCGTTGATCACGGAAGAAGGCGCGGCTGCCAGGCTGCCACAGAGAGTTTGCCGTACGCACCGAGGAAGCCTCGGGATCTGGTAACGGCCAGCTTACAGGTTGGTAGTCTGGACGTGTTTGCGGATTTTCAACTTTCGTGAGCGGCGGCTGTTTGCCGGTACGTTCCAGTTTTTCAATGGTGCTGGCGCATGCCGTAAGGCTGAGCATGCCAGTCAGTAATAAGAGGGTGTGCTGTTTCATAACTTACTCCCTAATTGATCGCGCTCATTGGTGCGACTTCCACGCGCGAGCTATCAATCACCTTTGCGCTGATGGTGCGTTGCGTGTCTTGGTTCATGACGCGAATCAGGTCACCTGCTGCGCCGTTCTCTAATGCTTTGCCCATGGTGCGGATCGACATGGTAGGCGTGCGGTATACCATCTCGACGGAGCGGTCCCTCTCAACAGCAATTGCAGTGGTGAGTTCGCTTTGGCGAATCATACGGCCAGCAGAAATCAGACGGCGTGCGGATTTGCCAATCATCTGATCAACGTCGGTTACGGTGTCTTTGCGCAATTTTCGACTGGCGACGAGGCGCATTTCCATATCATCCAACGTGATAACGTCTTTCATACCCATTTGGCGGGTGAGCATGGGTACACGCATCAATTCGTCGTAACGTCCTGCAATCGGTTTTACGGCTTCAGTCTTACCATCGGCAATAATGTAGGCTTCAGCCTGCCAGCGCTTTGCGTCTGGGTCGATTTGCAGCGCATGCACCACTAGCTCGATCGGGTGATTCGCTTTGAACAAAATAGGTGTGCCTGAAGGTAGTACATTGGTTTCAACATATTCCGCGACACCTTCACCAACCATTGCTTCGGCCACTTTTTTCTCTACGTCTTTCATGGTGATGTTGAAATAGGTGGGTTGGTTAGGCAGAGGTGCAAGTGCCGCGACTTGCTGTTTGCTAGCGCCGTATTGCGCTGCGGGTAGCCAGTCACCAGCGAGAGAGGGCGCTGCGAAGAAGCTAGTCAACAAGGCGATGCATATACGAGAATTCATCTATCGCTCCTTAGACCGACTGGTTGAGTGACTGTAGCATCTCGTCGGATGCGGTCAGTACCTTGGTGTTCATTTCATAGGCACGCTGCGCGACGATCAGGTCCGTGATTTCGCTGACAGGGTTAACGTTCGAATTTTCTAAATAGCCTTGTAGCAAGGTGCCGAAGCTATCTTCGCCCGCGTTGCCCAAAATAGGGTCGCCCGAAGCGGCAGTTTCAAGGAACATGTTGTCACCAATCGCTTGCAGACCTGCTGGGTTGATGAAGCTCGCCATTTCCATTTGGCCTAATTGCTGAGGGTCAACCTGACCTTCGAGCAGCACTTCCACCTGACCAGAAGTGTTGATGCTGATATTCACGGCGTCATCAGGAACAGTGATGGCGGGCTGTACCGTGTAACCTTCGCGGGTGACGATGATACCGTCTTGCGAAAGTTTGAATGCACCATCGCGCGTGTAGGCGGTGGTACCGTCTGGCAATTCGATTTGGAAATAGCCCTTACCTTGAACCGCGATATCAAGTGGGTTCTCGGTGGCTTGAACAGTTCCTTGGCCCGTGTTGCGGGAGATGGCGCCTGTTTTCACACCCAAACCGATTTGAACGCCCACAGGCAGAATCGTACCTTGGTCGGTTGAGTTGGTGCCAACGCGTTTGAGATCTTGGTAGATTAGATCCTGAAATTCTGGGCGTTGCGCCTTATAGCCCGTGGTGGTCATGTTCGCCAAGTTCTGCGAAATGGCATCGACGTTGGTTTGTTGTGCCGTAAGGCCGGTTGCTGCTATGTTTAATGAACGCATGTTACACTCCCTGTGTTACTTAGCCTTGAGCTGGTCGCCCATAGGTCGTTGATGTTTTACGTTGTAGGTCATACATGACCTCGACAAATTTAGCGGTGTTGCCAACCGAGCGGCTGAGCTGCGTGACGCGCACCAGTTCGCCCACGCCATTGACGTTTGACATCTCAAGCGCACCTTGCATCACGTTGGATGCAACGGCAGGGTCTGGTTCTTGGTTGCTTTTGAACATGGCGCTACCGACGCGCTCTAATTCCTGTGGGTTCTCGAATTCTACGATACCAATCGTGCCCAACTCATCGCCGCCGCCAGTGATTTCGCCTGCGCCATTTATGGTAATATCATTTACCGCGTCTGGAAGCGTGATTGTGCCGCCATCGGGGCTAAGTACAGGGTAGCCTTCCATCGTAACGAGTGTACCCTCTGCGTCCAGTGTGAAATTGCCTGCGCGGGTGTAGCGCTCGCCTAGTGGGGTTTCGACTTTGAAGTAGCCTGAACCTGAGATTGCTAAATCAAACGTGTTACCCGTTGTTTTCATGCGGCCCTCGCTGTCATCGCGGTAACTGATGGGGTCGCGGGCAAATGCCATTTTGCTGTTAAATTTCTGACCGTCGGGAACTAGGAAATCCTGAAAGAGCAGTTTTTCGGCCTGATAGCCTGTCGTATTGACGTTGGCGATGTTGTTGGAGGTCACCTCCATATCGCGAAACATCGTCATTTGACGTGACAGTGCGATATATATACTATTGTCCATTCTTGTGCTCCCTAGGCGTCTCACGTGTCGCCTTGCCTAAGGAATAAGCAAGCCTCGTGCCAAATTGCCAACTATGATGATTTTTCAGAAGTTTGTGGATGATTTGATGTTATCTAGTTGCAAACTTAGTGCGGCACGCTAGAACGAATTCAGGAGTATCAATTATGGCCACCAAAAAAACTGAAGCCGAAGCGGAAGACTCAGAAGGCGAAGAGCCTGAAGAGGGTGCGAAAAAAGGCAAAAGTAAATTGATCCTGATTGCGGGTGCTGTTGTCTTGCTGCTGGCGATTGGCGGTGGGCTTATGGCATCGGGCGTGCTCGGTGGCGGTGATAAGAAGGAAGAAGAAGCGGCAACCGAAGAATCTGCTCACGCTAAAGGTGGCAAGGGCGTTGCAAAGCCTGTCTATTATGAATTGCCTGAATTCTTGGTGAACCTCAGCAGCTCAACGGCGCGTGTTAGCTTCCTCAAGATGTCGGTGACCCTTGAATTGCGTGACCAAGAGGCTGTGGCGTTGGTAGAAGCGAACAAGCCGCGCATCATCGATACGTTTAACACCTATCTGCGCGAAATGCGCCCAACAGACCTTAACGGATCGGCTGGAATTCACCGTTTGCGTGATGAATTGATGACACGTATCAACAAAACGATAGAAGAAGGCTTGGTTAAGGATATACTTTTTAGTGAAATTATCGTACAGTAAGCGTATAAAAAATAACAAGAAACGATAATTCGCGAGGCAGGTGGCATTAGTTTTGCAACCAGATAAAGTACCATGGCCGACGAGAATCCTACAGCAGCAGATGCCAACGACGCCGCACTAGGCGATTGGGAAAAGATGCTTGCAGCCGAGCAAGCGGGCGGCACAGACACGCCTGCGGCTGAGGGTGCGGGCGGCGGTGAAGAGCCTGCGCGCGTTCTCAACCAAGACGAAATTGATTTGCTGTTAGGCTTTGATGGCGGCGCCTCGGGCCCTGACCGCTCAAGCGGTATTTACGCGATTCTCGACAAGTCGATGATGGCGTATGAGAAGCTGCCAATGCTGGAGGTCGTGTTTGATCGCTTGGTGCGGTCGCTTTCAGCCAGCTTGCGTAACTTCACCTCCGACAACGTCGATGTGAGCATCGATTCGATGGCGTCGCTCAGATTCGATGATTACCTTAACTCCATTCCTCTGCCTGCGATGTTGGTGGTCTACCGTGCGGTAGAGTGGGAGAATTTCGGCATTCTGACGATCGACAGTGCGCAGATTTATTCAACCGTTGACTTGCTGCTCGGTGGGCGTCGTACGCAAAAGCCTATCCGTGTTGAGGGCCGCCCTTACACGACGATTGAGCAAGACATCGTGAAAAAGATGGTCGAGATTATTTTGAACGATATGAGTCTCGCCTTCGACCCGATTTCCCCCATTACCTTCCAATATGACCGACTGGAGAGCAATCCGCGTTTCGCGGCGATTGCGCGCCCCAACAGCGCGGCGCTTCTCGTGCGCCTGCGTGTGGAGATGGAAGAACGTGGCGGGATGATTGAAATTGTGTTGCCGCACGCAACGCTTGAGCCAATTCGTGATTTGCTGCTGCAAATGTTCATGGGCGAAAAATTCGGCCAAGACTCCGTGTGGGAGCGCCATTTAGGTAAAGAAGTTGGCCAAACCCATATCGATGTTGAGGCGATATTGGACGAGCGTAAAATCTCGCTCGGTGAGATTGTGAATCTCAAAATTGGTTCGACCATTTTGCTGAATACGTCGCCGAATGACCCTGTAAAAGTGAAGTGTGGCGGCGTGCCGCTTACCACCGCGCAGGTAGGTCGTGTGGGCGATAAAATGGCGATTGCAATCAATGACGACATCAAAAAATTCCGTAAGCAGCTTGAAGAGCAGGGGTACGAATAATGGTGCTGTCGCTCCTCATCAACATCATGATGGCGCTGTTGCTGATTGTGACCATCTTCTATTGCCGCCGCGTGAATCAGCGTATTCAGGTGCTGCAAGACAGCCGCTCAGAATTGGCGCAAATTATCCGTGAGTTTGATGAATCCACTGAGCGCGCGACCAAAAGCATTGCCGAGATTCATGAGGCGACCCACCGTCTGAGCGAGAATATGCAGCATAAAATCGACAAGGCGAATTTTCTGGTCGGTGATTTGCAAACGATGATTGATAAGGGCAACCGCGTCGCTGGTATTGCGGAGGGTGCGATGCGTTCAAGCAATCCTGCGCCTGTCACGCCGCCTAAATCGGCGCGTCGCGGGGTGGAGTCGATTGCTGTGAATACGCCCGCATCTGCGGGTGGTTCGGCGATGAATATTTCCGATGAAGGCGAGGGTAGCCGCCGTGTTCGCCAGCGCTCACGCGCGGAACAAGAAGTGCTCGACGCGCTCAAAAACAAAGGTGAATAACATGGCAACGCAGAAGAAAAAGAAGAAACCACAAACCCCGCGCTTACGCCTCATGCCGCTTACGGTGATGATGCTCAGCCTTATGCTGGTGATTAAACTGAATGATATATTCATTGGCAGCATGGAATTGCGACGCACGCTGACGGTGAGCTCTGCCTATGCCGAGGAAGAGAAAAAGCCTGCCGAGAAAGCTGAAGCAAAGCCAAAAGAAGATGCTGAGGCAAAAAAAGAAGAAGGCGGTCATGGCGGCGGTGAGGCGAAAAAAGATGAAGAGGAAGAAAAAGCCCAAGGCGCAGGCAAATCAACGATTAAAGAGATTGAAGCTCTCAAAGCAAGAGAAGACGAAACCAAATTCACCGACGTGGAATTGGATATTTTGCAAAACCTTTCCAAGCGCCGCGAGGAGTTAGACGCGCGTGAGGAAGAATTGATGCTGAAGCAAACGGTGCTGGCAGCAACGGAAGAGCGTATTAACGATAAAGTGCGCGAAATGAAAAAGCTGCAAGACGATCTGGATAGCGTTCTCAAGTTGTATAACGAGAAGCAGGAAGGCGAAATTAAGGGCCTCGTGAAGATTTATGAGGCGATGAAGCCTGGCGACGCGGCGGCGATTTTCAATGAGCTTGAAATGCCCATTCTGCTGGATGTGATTGATAAAATGTCGGAGCGTAAAGTGGCGCCGATTCTCGCGGGGATGGACACAAAGCGCGCCCGCGACGTAACGCAGGAGCTTGCGGAGTTGCGCAAAATCCGCGCTCAAACGCGTGACGCGGCGGCTGGATTAGGCCAGCAGCAGTAAAATGCATTACCCTTATTGCAATTCGTGGATTCGCTGCTAGTTTGCGGCCAGTGCTCTCGTGGTGGAACTGGTAGACACGCCAGACTTAAAATCTGTTTCGAGTAATCGAGTGCCGGTTCGATTCCGGCCGAGAGCACCAATAGCATAAGGGAAGTTCCCTTATGCTAGATGAGCAAGACGCAGAAGAAATTTTAAGATGAAAGTACTACTTTAGAAGTGGTGATGCAAAAGTGGTTTGCACTTAACCTTGGCTTGTCGGGGTTGGAATCTTTAGAGTTTAACAAGATGCATGCTTCTAACAATCGTATATTGATATTAACCATATTTAAATGGTTAATATCAATAACGCTTTTACAATAGGCAGTCATAATGATGAATACAAAAAAGAAAATAACCATCATCGGTGCTGGAAGTGTTGGGACAAACACTGCATTATTTTTGGATAAACAGGGGTTTGATGTAACGCTTTTAGAATCTACTGATGATATTTTGGAGGGCGCGCCGCAAGCAACATTCATTACCCATGGCGATGGTTTTGAATACCACAAAGCAGGACATCAAAAAACGGGCGAATACTGTATTGACGGTGCTATTGCCAAACAATTACTTTATCCCGCAAGTGCATTTCAAAGTGGTGTTTGCGGCCCAGGTAATCCAATACGATTCATGATTTCTGAAGATTCGCTAGGAAAAGACGGACTTACGCTTGATAGCTTTGTTGCTAATGCCGAGCATATGCGTTCACATTTTCAGAAACGTTTTGATGCAATCAGTGAAGTGCGAGGGGCTGATGCAGCAAAAAGGCTGTTGATGCGAACACCAGAAACATTTGCTAGAGCCCTGCAACCAGAAGAATATGCTGAATGTGCTCATATTGCTGGTGGGTACGCTGGTTCAAGCACTGGAATTAACATGGCGCATTACTATGCCTTCTTGAAAGCCGCGTTGCGAGCTAGCCATGTGAAACCTAAGTTTCGACAAAAAATTGATAGCATTGAAAAAAATGGTGATAGTTACACTATTACAACCAGCACAGGTGAGCAGATAGAGTCCGATTACATTATTTTGGCGGCGGGGCATTGCATTCCTGAAATATCAAATAAACTTGCAGATGCTAAGATTTCTGCAGAAGGTACATATTATCTCAATACTATGACGTTTTTGAAACTTCCTGCCACTACAGATAAAGAAAAAATCAATCAAGTCTCACATATTAATTTTACTCTGCAACAAGATGGCGGCTGCATGTTTGCTTGTGTTGTACCTCCCACAGAAACGGAAGAAGGGTTGGCGGTGGTATATTATCCTTCTGAAAAAGGAAGCCAATTTGCGCGGCACATTTTCGATAAAAGCAGCCACACACCGCTACCCAAAGAATGGGATGATTATATCAAGAACGGGCTACCAAATAATGAGCCGCGTGTTCAGGCAATCATGCAACAAGCAGAGCATTTATACCCCTTCCTCAAAGATTATGCAGTGGTAGATAAAACTATTTGTCGAACTGTATTTAATGCTGCGACGCAAGAAAGTGATAAGGGCCTCGATAGGCGTGTTCGAAATATTATCGGTGCGGATGTTCTTACGGATGATAACCGTGTTGTTGCCTACCGTAGTCCAAAATGGACAAATGCTGAGTTAGTAGCACTTATGGCCACCGACCACGCAATGCAGGTGTTAGAAGGAAAAGAGTTATCGAAAGATAGTAGTAGAGGATTTGGCCCTACCAATATTGATGTGGAAAGCATAACCGGCACGTTGCATTTTAAAGATATCAAAATGCAGATTGAAGATGCGTTGCATTATGTACGCAAACATGGCTTGCCTGAGCGCTTGGTCAACCCCTTTTCGCCAGAGTTTGCAAAGTCACCACAACAGACTGGAATTGCACCGCGCGAAGGATGGGCTAAATCTGCAAGTGAATAACTTTTCAAAAAGTGTCCATTTTCTCAAGGCTGCAATAAACTGCAGTGCTAGATTCGAAGTATCTACGCAGTTGCGTATAATTTATCTAAGTATTCTCCACCAGATGCCCGCCTAATCCAGCAATGAGTGTCTTTGTCTCTTCTGCGGCTGATTTGGCACGGGAAAGTTCAATGCCGCGAAACACCAAAGTTGTAGAAGGTTTTCCCTCTTGGTATAAAGGGTAGCTGCCGATATCGATATCCGTGTAGCGGCTCTGAATGTCGGTCAGGCCTGCGGCAATCGTGCCTTCGGGCAAGTTGGTGGTGATATTCACCGACTGCACCACCGCGCCGCCTTTGAGGTGCGGAATCGCCGCAATTAACATGGCTTGCATGATTTTTGGCACACCCGCCATGACGAACACATTACCAATACGGAAGCCTGGTGCGGCGCTGACCACGTTGGGAATCAGCTCGCTGCCCTCGGCCACGTCGGCCATTTTGAGGCGGGCCTCGTTGATTTGCTCGGGCGTGTAATGGGCGCGCAGGAGTCGCTCTGCTTCAGGGTGGCGAATGACCTTTACACCGAAGGCTTTTGCAATCGACGCTGTCGTAATATCGTCATGCGTCGGCCCGATGCCGCCTGTGGTAAACAGATAATCATATTTGCTGCGCAGGGCATTTACGGCTTCGATAATTTCGCTCTCAATATCAGGCACAACGCGTACCTCGCGCAGTTGAATGCCGATACGGTTAAGCTCGGTCGCGAGATAGGCGAGATTCTTGTCTTGCGTGCGGCCCGAGAGGATTTCATTGCCGATAATGCAAAGCGATGCGGTGACGAGTGTGCTCATGCGCCCTAGATAATACGGCTTTATGCGGCTTGCAAGCAGACATGCTCTATGCTCTAAATATCGTATGAATGATGAGGCAGATGATATGTATGATAGCCGTCCAGTGACCACGCATAGTGCCGCTGACTATGAAGGCATGCGCAAATCTGGGCAGCTTGCGGCGACGATCCTCGACGCGATGGTGGAGTTCGTGCGCCCTGGTATCACGACGGACGATATCAATACGAAGTGTCATGAAATGATACTTGCGGCGGGCGCAATTCCAGCGCCGCTTGGCTATCGCGGCTTTCCGAAGTCAGTCTGCACTTCGGTGAATCATGTGGTGTGCCATGGTATTCCGTCGGATTTGAAACTCAAGGACGGTGATATCGTGAATATCGACGTGACGACCATTGTCGATGGGTGGCATGGCGACACGAGCCGCACCTTTTGGGTGGGCGACGTGCCGATTAAAGCAAAACGCCTGACGCAAGTGACCTATGACGCGATGATGAAGGGTATTGAAGTGGTGCGCCCTGGTGCGACGACGGGCGATATTGGCCACGCAATTCAAAGTTATGTAGAGCCGTTTGGTTTTGGCATCGTGCGCGAATATTGCGGGCACGGCTTAGGGAAGATTTTCCACACCGCGCCGAATATTATGCATTTTGGTAAAGCGGGTACGGGTACGGTGCTGGAAGAAGGCATGTTCTTCACCGTCGAGCCGATGATTAATGTCGGCAAAGCGCCAACCATTTTGAATAAGCATGACGGGTGGACGGTGACGACGCGCGATAAGTCGCTCAGCGCGCAATTCGAGCACTCCATTGCCGTTACCAAAGATGGTTTCGAGATTTTCACGGCCTCGCCTAAGGGCTTCCATTGCCCGCCGTTTGCGGCGTGAAACACCCTAAACATATTTTCATCACTGGTGCGTCTTCTGGTATTGGCGCTGATTTGGCGATTGCCTATGCGCATGACGACGTGGTGCTGGCGCTTACAGGGCGTAATGCGGAGCGTTTGGAAGAAGTAGCTAAGTCGTGCCGAGCGCGTGGTGCGCATGTGATGACTACCACAATTGATGTGCGTGATGCGATGTCGCTCAAGAACTTTATTGAACAGTTCGATGAGAAATATCCCGTTGATCTGGTGATTGCGAATGCGGGTGTTTCCGCCACCACAAGCGGTGTTGCAGATGATATCGCGCAGGCACAAATCGTATTCGATATTAATTTGCAGGGCGTGTTGAATACGATTCATCCGCTTATTCCGCGCATGATGAAGCGCAGGGCAGGGCAGATTGCGATGATGTCGTCGCTTGCGTCGTTCCGCCCACTACCGAGCGCGCCACCCTATAGTGCTGCAAAGGCAGGTGTGCGGTTTTACGGCGAGGCATTGGCGGGGCTTTTGAAACATTACAATGTGCAGGTAAGCGTGATTTGCCCAGGGTGGATTCACACGCCACTTACTGACAAAAATACGTTCCCAATGCCGTTTATCATGTCGTCTGAGCGTGCAGTGCAGCGCATTATACGCGCACTTTCCTGTGGAAAACGTAGGATTGTCTTCCCGAAACGCCTTTATTTTTTGATGCGGTTGCTGGATTTATTTCCAAATGCCCTCACGAATCTACTTTTTGATGAGAAGCGCTAAAACCCTGCAAAACACGGTGTTTTTTGATATTTTAATTTTTGTTTTTTCGTATGATTTGGCGCGTTTGCGAGACCGTGAATAAAAATTGCAAGTAAAAAAAGTGGCAGATTCCTGCCACTTTTTTGATTTTTGTTGTTTACACTATCTGGGAATAGTGCTTATCTCCGCCTCGCTAGTGACGAGGAATATCCTAGAAAAAACGCACGTCGCGTTAGAAAAATAGGAGACTTAATCACTCGGCATTCCATAGTGTAACCTTCCTAACTTAGGAGTCTTTATGAATAAGAATGAACTGATTGCAGAAATCGCAGAAACCTGCGAACTCACCAAAGCTAAAGCAGCTGAAACCGTTGATGCGTTCATCGAAGTAATTTCGAAGTCGCTCGCTAAAGGCAAAGAAGTTCGCCTCGTTGGTTTCGGTACCTTTACCTCGGTAAAGCGTAAAGCGACCGAAGGCCGCAACCCACGCACCGGCGCAGTAATCAAGATTGCTGCTTCGATCCAGCCAAAATTCAAGCCAGGCAAGGCTCTGAAAGAGCAAGTAAACAAGCGTAAAGCTGCGTAGTTTTACCTTGTTCACTTTAGAAGCGGCTTAGGCCAATTCTAGGGCTGAAACACGAAGGCGTAGTTTGCACTTGCAAGCTGCGCCTTTTGTGTTTATAGCCACACCTCTCTTGGCGATAATATCAATAAGATTGGGGCGATTAGCTCAGTTGGTTAGAGCATCTCGTTTACACCGAGAGGGTCCGCGGTTCGAGTCCGTGATCGCCCACCATTCCTCTTCTGTGACAGAAAAGGGATGTAGATTAAAATAATACCCCGTGCGGGGGTGTAGCTCAGCTGGTTAGAGCGCCTGCCTGTCACGCAGGAGGCCGCGGGTTCGAGTCCCGTCACTCCCGCCATTTAAAAAGCCGTCCACTAACGTGGGCGGCTTTTTAAATGGCGGCCGTGCCGTAGCCTCGAATCTGCAGGTTCGATCATAAGCTTAGCGAGGAACGAGCTTAGCGTTGACGAGGAGGCGCTTTAGCGCCGAGCATGTCCCGTCACTCTCGCCAATTATTCAAAAGCATCGTACAGGTGATGCTTGTTTCATTTTCACTCTATTTTTGGTACGCTGGAAATATCGCGTGTATGAAAGCAGTGCATGAATAAAGTGAAAATACAATTTATAGGCTATATAGCCATGACGCTGCTAGCGCTTGTGGTGCTGGTATATGGTATAGGGCTCATGAGCATAACTGGGCCGGCGGGTTATGGCGGCTTAATCGTAGTCTGTTCGGCGTCATGTTTTTGGATAAGTATTCCGGGAACGGCATCTCGTTGGCGCTTATTGCACCCTAAAGACAACCATCGCCTAGCTGTTCCAAAAAATCCTGAATCATCTATCGTGCTTTCTGTTTTTAAATGGGCGATGCGTTTATTGGTTGGCTTCTTTATCGCAGCGATGGGTGTGACTGCTTCTATCGTCATCGTGCCCAGAATCATAAACTTTCATAATGCTGGTATGGGGGCTGAATTGCGAGCGGAGCTATTTATGCTGGCTTTGTTTGGTTTCGGTCTATTGTATTTTGGCCTCAAAATAATTGTGAAGGGGTTTCCTAGTTGGCGGCCGCGATAGGCTAAACCTTCACCTTCGCATACATATTTTGTAGTTCTGAAGCAAAACCCCCGTGACCAATTTGCACTAAAAATAACCATTTCTCCACAACCCCCAAAAACTACGAAAAAATCCTTTTCGGCGGCGCGTTAGGTGCTATAAGCGGGGCAGCACAGGGTTGAATAAAAACAATGACGTCACTGCTTGAATCATATTTTCCGATTCTGGTTTTTTTAGGAATCGCCGTCGCGCTCTCTTGCGTGATGATTCTGTTGCCATTTATTGCTGCCAAGCAGCGCCCTGATAAAGAAAAACTCTCGGCCTATGAGTGCGGCTTCGAACCTTTCGGTGACGCGCGCGGGCAGTTCGACGTGCGGTTTTATCTCGTTGCGATTCTGTTCATCATTTTCGACCTTGAGGTCGCCTTCCTCTTCCCATGGGCGATTGTGCTGGGTGATATCGGCCTGTTCGGTTTCTGGTCTATGATGATTTTCCTCGGCATTCTTACCATTGGCTTTATCTATGAATGGAAAAAGGGAGCGCTCGAATGGGAGTAGACCTCGTGCATTCTAATGAGCCGATTGCTCCGGGTGCTGACCAAGACGCGATTCTGACCCGTGTGTTCGACGAATTTGGCGATAAGGGCTTTGTGGTCGCGAATCTCGATAAGCTGGTGAATTGGGCGCGTACGGGCAGCTTGTGGCCGATGACGTTTGGCCTGGCCTGCTGCGCGGTGGAGATGATGCACGCCGCCGCCCCGCGCTATGACCTTGACCGTTTGGGCTTGGTGTTCCGCCCATCGCCACGCCAGTCGGACGTGATGATTGTTGCGGGCACGCTCTGTAACAAAATGGCGCCTGCGCTTCGCAAAGTTTACGACCAAATGGCCGAGCCGCGTTGGGTGATTTCGATGGGTAGCTGCGCGAATGGCGGCGGTTACTATCACTATTCGTATAGTGTGGTGCGTGGTTGTGACCGTATTGTGCCGGTGGATGTATATGTGCCGGGTTGCCCGCCAACCGCCGAAGCGCTGATGTATGGCATTTTGCAGCTTCAAAAGAAAATTCGTAGAACGTCAACGATTGCGCGCTCATGAGTGAAGTATTGAAACAGTTGGGGGATGCAATCGCGGCGGAGCAGGCTGGCTTCGTGAGCGATGTGCAGGTTGCGAATGGTGAGCTGTGCTTCATCACGCCGCGCGATAAGATTGTCGATTTCCTGACCTTTCTGCGTGACGATGCGCGCACCAAGTGCGAACAATTGATGGACGTAACGGCGGTGGATTACCCAAACCGCGTTGAGCGTTTTGAGGTGGTGTATAATCTGTTGTCGGTGACGAAGAATCACCGCATTCGCGTGAAAATCGCGACCGACGAGGCGACGCCTGTTGCTTCGGTGAATGGCGTGTATCCTTCGGCGAACTGGTTCGAGCGTGAAGTGTGGGACATGTATGGCGTGTTCTTCACCAATCATCCAGACTTGCGCCGCATTCTTACCGATTATGGCTTTGATGGTCACCCGCAACGCAAAGACTTCCCGCTCACGGGCTATGTCGAAATGCGTTACGACGAAGACGAGAAGCGTGTTGTGTATGAGCCTGTGAAATTGCAGCAGGCGTTCCGTTCCTTTGATTTCCTCTCACCGTGGGAAGGGCCTGATTATGGCACTGGCGATGACAAAAAAGCAGGCTGAGCCGCAAGCTCAGTGGCTGATTGAGCCCGCCAGCGACAAATACTGGGCGGGTATTTGGGCTATCTTCAAAGACGTGATTAGCACGGGCGACACCTATGCGTACGCGCCCGACACTACGGAAAAAGACGCCAAAGAAATTTGGATGGGTCGTGCGGCGCATGGCACAGTTGCGCATACCTTCGTGGTGCGTGACGGTAGCGAAATTGTCGGCACTTATTCGCTGCGCGCGAACCATTATGGTTTGGGCAGTCATGTTGCCAATGCGGGCTATATGGTGCGTGCGGATTATCGCGGTCGTGGCATCGCTAAGGCAATGTGCAATGACTCTATGGAGCGCGCGAAGGGGTTGGGCTTTACCTCGATGCAGTTTAACTACGTCGTTTCCACCAATACGTTGGCGGTGGAGTTGTGGCAGCGCATGGGTTTCAAAATCATTGGCTGCGCACCGAAATCGTTCCGACACTCCGTTCACGGCCCCGTGGATATTTACATCATGCATCGTTTTTTGGCGGAGGCTTGAGATATGATTGAGTCTTTTAAACAGGCATCTTCTGGACAAGAAAAGCTTTGGAAAGTTTTCTGGCTGTGGGGTTTTATTGGTCTATTTGCGGTTGGTGTTGTCACCGTTCTTCTAATGATACTGACTGAGATGATATCGCTTGGTTCTGTTGCAAGAATCCTTATTTCTCTCATCATTTTAGTTTATTTTCTTTGGGTTGTTTTTGCAGTTTGGCGTTGCGCTTTCAATGTTAATTGGAAAATTTGGGGTTATCTCGTTCGAGTTTATATCGTCCTCCAAATCGTCTTGATGGGGGTTGGAATTTGGAAGGGTGTGAACCTAGAATTGCAAAGACCTGTTTCTGGGTATGCTGTTCCAGAACAAAGTAAATCAGTAGATGTTCAGCCAACCGCTCCTTCGATGGCGGCGCAAAGCCAAGATACATCTGCTGAACCAAGTGTTTCTTATACAAAATGTAAAGAAAAGATGGAGGCGCATGCGTTGAGCAACAACGTAGACCCTCAAGCGTATGTTGCCCAAAATATTGGTTGGTTGAATGACTGTGTGAGAAGGGCAGAGAATCAGTAATATGACCCAAGTTGACATCAAGAACATGACGCTCAATTTCGGCCCGCAGCACCCTGCGGCGCATGGTGTATTGCGCCTCGTGCTGGAGATGGACGGTGAGATTGTCGAACGCGCTGACCCGCATATTGGCTTGCTGCATCGTGGTACGGAAAAGCTGATTGAGCATAAAACCTATCTGCAGGCGCTGCCGTATTTTGACCGCCTTGATTACGTGTCGCCCATGTCGCAAGAGCATGGCTTTGCCTTGGCGGTCGAGAAGCTGCTCGGCTGCGAAATTCCGTACCGTGCGAAAGTGTTGCGCGTTATTTTCCTCGAACTGTCACGCATTTTGAACCATGCGCTGAATGTCAGTACATGGATTATGGACGTGGGTGCGACGACGCCCGTGCTCTGGATGTTCGAAGAGCGCGACAAGATTTTGGAGTTTTATGAGCGTGCTTCGGGCGCGCGTTTTCACTCGGCCTATATTCGCCCGGGTGGGTTGCACCAAGATATTCCGCGCGGCATGGAAGACGACATCGCTAAGTTCTGCAAAGGCTACAAAAAGCTCCTTGAGGATATTGATTCGCTTGTCACTGAAAACCGTATCTGGAAACAGCGTACGGTGGATGTGGGTGTTGTTTCGCGTGAAGACGCGTTGGCGTGGGGCTTTAGTGGGCCGATGTTGCGTGGCTCTGGCGTGGCGTGGGATATTCGCAAAGCGCAGCCTTACGAGATTTATGACCAACTCGATTTCGATATCGCGATTGGTAAGAACGGTGACTGCTATGATCGCTATTTGGTGCGCATGGAAGAAATGCGACAGTCGGTGCGCATTATCGAGCAGGCGTTGGAATTGTTGAAGCCAGGTGAAGTGGTGACGAGTGACCCGAAAATCGCGCCGCCGCGCCGTGCGAATATGAAACAATCAATGGAAGCATTGATTCATCACTTCAAACTTTACACCGAGGGCTATCACGTGCCTGCGGGTGAGACCTACACGGCCGTTGAGGCGCCGAAGGGTGAGTTTGGTGTATTTCTGGTGAGTGACGGCACCAATAAACCCTATCGTTGCAAAGTGCGTGCACCGGGTTTTGCGCATTTGGCAGCGCTTGATTTCATGAGTAAAGGCCACATGTTGGCCGACGTTTCGGCGATTATCGGCACGCTCGACGTTGTATTTGGGGAGATTGATCGATGAAAAAATTAGTGCTCGCTACGTGTGTTCTGTTGGCGGCAAGCCCTGCGTTTGCATGTAAGTATGTGCAGCTACAGCCGCGTACAGCCTTGAGCGCAGAAAAACGTGCTGAACTAGCAAAAGATCAGCAACAGATTAATAATCTGCGTCAGGATATGAGTTCGGTATGTAAAACTACCAAAGCGGCTCCTATCAATAGTTGCCATATTGATAATGGCATGTGCGCGGATTTGCCATATGAGCTGCAGAGTAAGTTCCAATATGATGTTGGCGCAGATGGTTCGCTGAAGGGCATGGTTTCGCCTGAGGATCGCACCAAGAATGCAGCGATTATTGATGGTCTTTATAAAAAATGGGGTGCGCTCTAATGGCTGGCGCGGTTGCAGTTAAAAAATTTGAACAACCTAAGGAATTCGCATTCACGGCGGAGAACCTGAAGGAAGCGGAAGTGATTATTGCGCGCTATCCTGCTGGTCGCCAGCAATCGGCGGTGATGCCGTTGCTTATGCTCGCGCAGCGCCAACACGATAACTGGCTGCCAGTTGTGGCGATTGAATATGTCGCGAAGATGCTCGGTATGCCTTACATCCGCGCCTATGAGGTGGCGAGCTTCTACACGATGTATAATCTTGCGCCCATGGGTAAGTATCACATTCAATGCTGCACGACGACGCCATGCTGGCTGCGCGGTAGCGACGACGTGGTGAAGGCCTGCAAAGATACGCTGGGTATTGGGTTTGGCGAAAGTACGGCAGACGGTAAATTCACCCTGACAGAAGTTGAGTGTTTGGGCGCTTGCGTGAATGCGCCAATGATTCAGGTGACCAGCTCGAAGGATGACGATTATTTCGAAGACCTGAATTATGAAACCACCAAAGAAATTCTGCTGCAGCTTATGCAGGGTAAAAAGCCTAAAGCAGGCTCGCAGGTTGGTCGTGCGTCTTCGGAGCCAAAGGCTGGCTTAACGTCTCTCAAAGAGGTGTCGGCATGAAGCGCGTGCTAGCAGTGGGTGTGATTGCATTATTGCCAGCCTTGGCGATGGCTGAGAAGCCGCATGTAAGCATGCTGCATTTACAAAAAGGTATCTTCGAGGATCCCGAATGTGAGACGGACGATGATTTCCCTGATGCCTGCTTGAGTGATTGTGACATTAGCTACCCTGTGGTTGATGGGATTGAGCATATGCCTAACCAAAAGGCACTTAATAAAAAATGGGAACAAAAAGGTGAACAGCAGCGTTGTGCTGGCAGAAAAGTTGCCGTTGGCCTAACGGCAGATCGCATGCCGAATGTTTATAAAAGCAACTATGATGTATTGGTGAATGACGGTGTGCTGCTTAGTTTCGCCGAGAATACCTACACCTATGGCACGGGCGCTGCACATGGCATTGGTGGCAGCGAGGGCGTGATCATCGACGCTAAAATGGGCAAAGAGCTTGGCACGGGTGATTTGCTGGATATGAGCAAAGCGAATGAGTTAAACGAATATCTGCTCGACCAAATGGAGAAAGATGAACGCGTGTTCGATGATATTCGTGAAACACGTGCAAAAGAATACTCGCCCTTTATTTCGGACAAGAACCGTGAATTCACCTTGATGCTGAAGGAAGACGGGCTCTACGCGCAATTTGGTGTTTATCAGATTGGGCCTTACAGCTCAGGTGAAATTGATTATCTCATTCCGCGCGAATTTATTGCGCACCCGCACATCCTCAAGCGTATGGACGAGAAGGAGCAACGTGATGCTCAGCGATAAGGATCGCATATTTACTAACCTCTACGGCCTTCATGATTGGACATTGAAGGGTGCTAAAGCGCGTGGCGATTGGAGCAACACGAAAGAAATCCTCTCGTGGGGTCGTGATAAGATTATTGAGGAAGTGAAAGCCTCTGGCCTCCGTGGCCGTGGTGGTGCGGGCTTCTCGACGGGTATGAAATGGTCGTTTATGCCGAAAGTTTCGGACGGTCGTCCAGCGTATTTGGTCGTGAATGCGGATGAGGGCGAGCCAGGTACTTGCAAAGACCGTGACATGATGCGCCATGACCCACACAAGCTTATCGAAGGCTGCCTAATTGGTGGTTTCGCGATTGGTGCTGTGGCGGCCTATATTTATATTCGTGGTGAATTCCGCGAAGAGGGCGACAGGCTGGAACATGCGATTCGTGAAGCGAATGAAGCGGGCTTCTTGGGTAAGAATGCTTGTGGTTCGGGTTATGATTTCCAAGTCTATGTGCATCGTGGTTCGGGCGCGTATATTTGCGGTGAAGAGACCGCGCTTATCGAGTCACTCGAAGGTAAAAAGGGCCAACCCCGACTGAAACCGCCATTCCCAGCCGCTATGGGTGTGTGGGGCTGCCCAACGACGGTGAACAACGTGGAGTCGATTGCCGTAGTGCCGACTATTTTGCGTCGTGGTGCAAGCTGGTTCGCGGGTATTGGCCGCCCGAATAATACGGGCACAAAAGTATTTTGTATCTCTGGCCACGTGAACAACCCTTGCAACGTCGAAGAGGCGATGAGCATTCCGCTCAAAGAACTCATCGAAAAACATGCAGGCGGTGTGCGTGGCGGGTGGGACAATCTGCTGGCGATTATCCCCGGTGGTTCTTCGGTTCCGCTCTTGCCGAAAGAAATTTGCGAAACAGTGTTGATGGATTTTGATTCGTTGCGCGAGCAGCGTTCGGGTTTGGGTACGGCGGCCGTGATTGTGATGGATAAATCGACCGATATTGTGAAAGCCATCGCGCGCCTTTCGAAGTTTTATACGCATGAGTCATGCGGCCAATGCACGCCGTGCCGCGAAGGCACAGGCTGGCTGTGGCGGATGATGGAGCGCATGGTAACAGGTGAAGCCAAGCGCGAAGATATCGACCATATGCTGGATGTGGCGGGTCGTATCGAAGGTCACACGATTTGCGCATTGGGTGACGCGGCGGCATGGCCTGTTCAGGGCCTCGTGCGCCATTTCCGTGGCGAAATCGAACGCCGTATCGACGAATTCTCACGGAGGGCTGCGTGAGAAAGTTACTTATTGTTTTGCTGGCTATTCTGCCCTTACAGGCGAGTGCTTATGGATACGATTGCGAGAGTTCCATAGATTCTTATAATACCGCTATTAATGACGTATCCTATGCTTTGAAACGTTACACAAATTGTCTAAGCTCAAGCCAAGGTAGGGATGACTGCAGCTATGAATTTCGAAAAGTGAAATACGCGCAAGATGCAATTGAAAGCGGTGTTTCAGATATTAGTTCGCATTGTGAGTAAATTATGCCCTTAATGAAAATAAATAGTCAGGAAGTTGAGTTCTCGCGGAGGGCAGCATGAGCTTCATGAGGTTATTCAGCGCAATTGTGGCAGCGCTGCTCTTTGTGACAGCAATCGTCTATGGGGGCGTTTACCTCTGGGCGCAATCGATTAGCGAGAATGATATAGAAGCCATGCTCGCTAAAATGGAAGAATCGCAAACACAAGTAATTGAATCCTTAGAAAAAGCCGCGATTGCCTCACAGGAAAAACATGAAAAAGAAATTAAACAACGTAACCAAGAATTTGCAATTAAGTTAAAAGAAAAGCAAGGGTTCCTTAGGAGTTTCTCCATAACGAACGCGCGCCGAGTCAGCCCAACAGATGACTATCAAGAACGCTATCTGGCACAGTTTGAAAATCACTCGCCTAAAACTGTTATTTCCATTCAATTTCAAGTAACTTACCTAAACGAAAAAAACGAAATGGTCGATACTAATACGCTTACGATGTATATTGATCCACCATTGGGTGTTGCGGCTGGGGGAGCGGGAGTATTGCAATGGTGGCGTTCTGTGAAAGAAAAAGATTCTGCCATAAAGCATCCGCTTGCAAGGCATGTTGATGTGAAACTGATTGATGTGAAAGTGGTTGATTAATATGCCGATGATGAGAATAGATGGTCAGGAAGTGGAATTCACCGCAGGCGAGTCGGTGATTCAGGTCTGTGATCGTATTGGTGTCGAGATTCCGCGTTTTTGTTATCACGAGAAGCTGCATATTGCGGGCAACTGCCGTATGTGCCTTGTTGAAGTGAAGCCTGGGCCGCCAAAGCCACAAGCATCATGCGCCTTGCCATGTGCCGAAAATATGGAAGTGAACACCAAGTCACCCATGGTGAAGAAGGCGCGGGAAGGGGTGATGGAGTTTTTGCTCATCAACCACCCGCTCGATTGCCCAATATGTGACCAAGGTGGTGAGTGTGACTTGCAAGACCAAGCCATGGCCTATGGTACGGGCAAAAGCCGCTATCACGAGCATAAGCGCGCCGTGGAAGACAAATATATGGGGCCGCTCATTAAGCCACATATGACGCGCTGTATTCATTGTACGCGCTGTATTCGCTTCGTGGAAGACGTGGCGGGCGTGCCAGAGCTTGGCGCGATTGGCCGTGGTGAGCATATGGAAATCACCAGCTATCTCGAAAAAGCGCTGACCTCGGAAGTGTCGGCGAATGTGATTGACCTTTGCCCCGTTGGTGCGTTGACCAGCAAGCCCTACGCGTTCCATGCTCGCCCGTGGGAAGTGAAAAAAACTGAATCAATCGACGTGATGGATGCGGTGGGTAGTAATATCCGCATCGACGCACGTGGTGAGGCAGTGCTGCGTATTTTGCCGCGCCTGAATGAGGAAGTGAACGAGGATTGGATTTCAGACAAAACGCGCTATGCGTGTGATGCGCTCAAGACCCAGCGCCTTGACAAGCCATACGTTCGCAAAAATGGTAAATTGCAGCCTGCGTCGTGGGACGAGGCATTGAGCGTGGTTGCCGAAAAATTGAAAACACTGAAGCCAGAGCAGACAGCCGCGATTGCAGGTAACCTTGCGGACGTGGAAAGCATGTTTGCGCTGAAGCAACTCATGGCGGGCGCGCATCTTGAGTGCCGCCAAGACGGTGCGAAGGTGGATGCTTCGGATCGCGGCGCCTACATCATGAATACGCCGATTGCAGAACTCGAAACGGCGGATGTGGTATTGTTCATCGGAACGAATCCGCGTGCGGAAGCGCCATTGGTAAATACACGTTTACGTAAAGCATACCTGCGTGGTGGCATGAAGGCTTACAATGTCGGCGCGGCATATGATTTGACGTATCCTGTAGAGCAGTTGGGCGTGAATCCTCAAATTCTCGCCGAAATTGCTTCGGGTAAGCACCCTGTAGCGGAGGCATTGAAAAATGCTAAGAAGCCAGTGGTGATTTTAGGCTATTCGGCAACCGCGCGCGAAGATGGTGAAGCAATTTTAGCCGCAGCTAAGGCGATTGGTGCATTGTGCCAGCGTGAAAATCATAATGGCTATAACATGCTGCATCATGCGGCAGCGCGTGTTGGTGCGTTGGATGTTGGATTCCTGAATGGCAAAGACATGAACGGCATTATCCGCGCGATTGAGAAAAAGGAAATCAAGCTGCTCTATCTGCTGGGGGTTGATGAAATTGATACGCAATATTTTGGCGATGCATTCGTAGTGTACCAAGGCCACCATGGAGACATTGGCGCTCACCGTGCGGACGTGATTTTGCCAGGTGCGGCTTATACCGAGAAAGATGGCCTTTATGTAAATACTGAAGGACGCGTGCAGGAAGCTTTCCGTGCGGTGTTCCCTGTAGGTGAAGCAAAAGAAGATTGGCAGATCGTTGCACGATTAGCGTCGATTTTGGGTAAATCACTCGCATTTAATTCGCTTGATGCTTTGCGTGCGGCGTTGGTGAAAGCACATCCAACATTCGCAAATATTGGTGGGCTGACTGCTGCACTATTCAAAGAAAGCAAAGCCAAAGGCGATATCGCAAAGCCTGCCTTTGACTATCCAATTGAAAATTTCTATCGCACTTGTCCCATCAGCCGCGCGTCGAAGACGATGGCGCAATGTACGGAATTGGTGCTCAAAAAAGATAAGAAGGCCGCATGAACGAGCTGATCGAAGAGTTGAATGAATTTATGAGCGAGCCGCTCTGGTTGGAGATAATCCTGCCAACGCTCGAAGTCGTTGGTAGAATTCTAACCGTTACCGTGCCGCTCATTATTTGTATGGCGATGCTGACTTATGCCGAGCGTAAAGTGATTGCGGCGATGCAGTTGCGTCGTGGCCCGAACGTAGTGGGGCCATTTGGTTTGCTTCAGCCATTTGCGGACGGATTGAAGCTCATTTTTAAAGAAACAATCATTCCGACGCAGGCAAACAAGGTAATGTTCATGCTCGCGCCGATGATTACGTTCGCGCTGGCGTTGCTTGGTTGGGCGGTGGTGCCATTCTCAGAAGATTTCGTGATTGCGGATATTAACGTAGGTATTCTCTATCTCTTCGCCATTTCGTCGCTTGGGGTTTACGGCATTATCATTTCTGGTTGGGCGTCGAACTCCAAATATGCGTTCCTTGGTGCGATTCGCTCCAGCGCGCAGATGGTTTCGTATGAAGTATCGATTGGTCTGGTGATTATCACCGTATTGCTTTGTGCTGGTTCCTTGAACTTAACGGAAATCGTGAAAGCGCAGGCAGGTGGCGCGGGTAATTGGTATATCGCTTCGGGCTTGCTGCCGATGTTCGTGGTGTTCTTTATCTCTGGTCTTGCGGAAACCAACCGCTTGCCATTCGACCTGCCTGAGGCAGAGGGTGAATTGGTTGCAGGTTATAACGTCGAGTATTCGTCGATGGCGTTCGCGCTGTTCTTCCTTGGTGAATACATGAACATGATTCTCATGTCGGCGATGACGGTCATTCTATTCATGGGCGGCTGGTATGCTCCGTGTGCGTGGCTCGAGTTTATTCCGGGGCCTATCTGGTTCGTACTCAAGATCTGCGCATGTCTGTTCGTATTCCTTTGGGTGCGCGCAACCTTCCCACGCTACCGCTATGACCAGCTTATGCGTTTGGGTTGGAAAATCTTTTTACCACTTTCACTTTTGTGGGTTGTCGGCACGGCTGGCTACCTCGTTTACACCGATACGTTGCCGAGGTAGATGCTCATGAAACTTTTCTCATTAATTAAATCATTTACGCTCTTCGAGCTTCTGCGTGGAATGATGCTAACGCTCAAATACATGTTCTTTAGAGCGTCCGTGACCATCAATTACCCATTTGAAAAAGGCCCACTCAGCCCGCGTTTCCGTGGCGAGCATGCGTTGCGCCGCTACCCGAATGGTGAGGAGCGTTGTATCGCCTGTAAATTGTGTGAGGCGATTTGCCCAGCGCAAGCCATCAGCATTGAGGCGGAAGAGCGTGAGGATGGTTCGCGCCGTACTACGCGTTACGATATTGATATGACCAAGTGCATTTATTGCGGTCTGTGTCAGGAAGCTTGCCCTGTGGATGCGATTGTGGAGGGGCCGAATTTTGAATATGCCGCCGAAACGCGTGAGGAACTTTTTTACAACAAAGAAAAATTATTGGCCAATGGTGACCGTTGGGAGGCAGCAATTGCTGCCAACTTAGCGGCCGATGCGGAATACAGGTAAGTGATGGAATTTCCGATTACAGATATTGTGTTTTACGCGTTTTCATTCGTGTTGGTTGCCGCAGCACTTGCGGTGATTACGGCGCGCAACCCGGTGCACTCGGTCTTCTTTCTGATTGTGGCGTTCTTTAATGCGGCTGGGTTATTCGTATTGCTGGGTGCTGAATACATCGCCATGACATTAGTGATTGTGTATGTTGGCGCGGTCGCGGTGCTATTCCTTTTCGTGGTGATGATGCTCAATATCAATTTTGAGAAATTTCGTGCTGGCTTCATCAAGCATCTGCCGCTTGGTTTTGGCGTAGCGGCATTGTTGTTCATTCAAATTGGCGCGCTACTTTATCAGTCATTATTCACGCAAGCACCTGTTGCGCTCGCTGCGATGCCTATTCCGAATGTCGCGCAAACCACGAATGCAGAAGCCGTTGGTCTGTCGCTTTACACGCATTATGCCGCATTATTCCAACTTGCAGGCGTTATCCTCTTAGTGGCGATGATTGGGGCAATCGTATTGACGCTGCGCCAGCGTGAAGGCGTGCGCAAGCAGCGCATTTACACGCAGAATACTCGCAAAAAAGCAGACTCGATAGAAATTGTGAAACGCCAACCAGGGCAGGGGGCATAATGGAACACGCGCTCTTTGGCTCTATTACGATTAGCCATTATGTGATGCTGGCGACGTTGATTTTTGTCATCGGTATTTGCGGCATTTTCCTCAACCGCAAAAATATCATCACGATTTTGATGTCCATCGAGCTTATCTTGCTAGCGGTGAATATTAATATGGTTGCCTTCTCAGTGCATCTGGGTGACTTGACGGGGCAGATTTTTACCATGCTTATTTTGACGGTCGCTGCTGCTGAGGCTGCGATTGGCCTTGCGATTCTGGTCGTATTCTTCCGTAACCGTGCCACGATCGATGTGGACGATATCAATACATTAAAGGGATAGCATGTCGCTGAATGAACTGATGATTGCCTGTATTTTCCTGCCGCTTGCTGGCGCGCTGGTGTCGGGCTTGTTCGTGCGCAATATCGCTGACAAGACAGCACAAATCATCACCTGCACACCACTGGTTATAAGTGCGATCTGTGCATGGTTTATTTTTGGGGATGTCACATCTCATGGCATCAGCACCACCATCACGGTCTTGCCGTGGATACATTCTGGCAGCTTTGAAGTTAACTGGGCACTGAAGCTGGATTCGCTTACAGCAATCATGCTCACGCTTGTCACCACAGTTTCGGCAGTCGTGCATATCTATTCGGTCGGCTACATGAGCCACGACGACCATAAGCAGCGCTTTATGTGCTATTTATCGCTCTTTACCTTCTGCATGTTGATGTTGGTGACGGCGGACAACTTCATCCAGCTTTTCTTTGGTTGGGAAGGTGTTGGTCTATGCTCTTACCTATTGATTGGTTTCTGGTTCACCAAGCCCGAGGCTAATGCTGCAGCCATTAAGGCGTTTTTGGTGAATCGTGTGGGTGATTTTGGTTTTGCGCTGGGTATTGCAGCGCTGTTTTTCACTTTTGGCACGGTTGGCTTTACAGAGACATTCGCTGCAGCGAAAGATTTCGCGTCGGAAACTCCGAACGCTGCTTGGGTGGTATTTGGTTACAGCGTACCGGTGATGGATACAATTTGTCTGTTACTCTTTATGGGCGCGATGGGTAAGTCGGCGCAATTCCTGTTACATACGTGGCTACCGGACGCGATGGAAGGCCCAACCCCCGTTTCGGCATTGATTCACGCTGCAACCATGGTGACGGCTGGTGTATTCATGGTGGCGCGCTGCTCGCCGCTTTTTGAATATGCGCCAACCGCATTGATGGTCGTTACGTATGTAGGGGCGATTACGGCGATATTTGCCGCGTCGGTTGGCCTCGTGCAAAATGATATTAAGCGCGTGATAGCGTACTCTACCTGTTCGCAACTGGGTTACATGTTCTTTGCATGCGGTGTTTCGGCATATGGTGGTGCGGTATTCCACCTCTTCACCCACGGCTTCTTCAAGGCGCTATTGTTCCTTGGTGCTGGCTCGGTGATTCACGCGATGAGTGGCGAGCAAGATATGCGCAAAATGGGCGGTATCTGGAAGCACATACCATACACTTACGCATTTATGTGGATCGGCTCACTCGCGCTTGCGGGTATTCCATGGTTTGCGGGCTACTTCTCAAAAGATATGATTTTAGAGGCGGCCTATGCGGCTGGAACCACGCAAGGATACGTTGCCTATGGCTTGGGCGTAACGGCGGCGTTCATGACAGCGTTCTATAGCTGGCGACTATTGTTTATGACATTCCATGGCACGCCACGCGCTGACCATCACACGATGGAGCATATCCATGAATCACCACCCATTATGTTGCTGCCACTGCTGCCGCTCGTGCTTGGTGCGTTGATCGCGGGTGCGCTAGGCTACTATGCGTGGGATATTGTGGCGGGCACAAAGGCCTTCTGGGGTAATGCGCTTTATGTATTGCCAGAGAATAACACATTGAAGGCGGCGCATCATGTGCCTTCATGGGTGCCTGTCCTGCCGCTTATTGTTGTTCTTACAGGCATTGCGCTGGCGTATCTGTTCTACATCAAATGCCCAGCATTGCCGCAAAAATTGGCTGCGCGCTTTGGCGCAGTCTACCGCTTCTTGCTCAATAAATGGTATTTTGACGAACTTTATAATGCTGTTTTTGTGAAGAACGCTAATCGCATTGGTGCGATGCTTTGGAAGACGGGTGATGTAAAAATCGTTGATGGGCTTGGGCCCAATGGTGTGGCGTTTATTAGCCGCGTGATTGCTAAGCGCACGGGCGCGATTCAAACAGGATATGTGTATCACTACGCTTTCGCGATGTTGGTGGGCCTGCTCATCCTCATTTCGTGGTTGGCGTATGTTATGTTGGGTTAATGTATGGAAAATAGTTTAACAGCACTGATTGCTTTGCCCGTTCTAGGTGCGGTGGTTACCTATGTGCTGGGCCGTGGTAATGACAGTTTTGCGCGTTATTCGGCGCTGCTTACAACGCTTGTAACATTTGCGCTGTCGTTAGTGATCGCGTCGGGATTTGATAGCTCAAGCGCTGAATATCAATTCGTTGAGAAAGTGAATTGGTTTAAAGGCTACGAAATTTTCTACCACGTAGGTCTGGATGGCATTTCTCTATGGATGGTGCTGCTTACCACCTTCTTGATGCCAATTTGTATTCTATGTTCGTGGGCATCCATTAGCAGCCGCGTGCGCGAGTTTATGTCGCTATTCTTGCTACTGGAAGCCTTGGTTATCGGCGTATTCTGTGCACTTGATCTGTTGGTGTTTTACATCTTCTTCGAGGCGGTGCTGATTCCGATGTATCTCATTATCGGTATCTGGGGGGGTGCTAATCGCATTTATGCGGCCTATAAATTCTTCCTCTATACGCTGGCGGGTTCAGTATTATTCTTGCTCGCGCTGCTCTATCTCTATTTCACGTTTGGTACGACAGATATCCCAACGCTTACTGAGCAAGCGCCAAGCCTGAGCCTTGAGATTCAGAAATATCTGTGGCTGGCGATGTTTGTTTCTTTTGCGGTCAAAGTTCCTATGTGGCCATTCCACACGTGGTTGCCTGACGCGCACGTGCAAGCGCCGACGGCGGGTTCCGTTATTCTTGCGGGTGTCTTGCTTAAGCTGGGTGGCTATGGTTTCTTGAGATTCTCACTGCCCATGCTGCCTGAGGCATCGCACGCGTTTGCGGATTATGTGTTTATCCTCTCTATCATTGCGGTGGTTTATACCTCTCTGATTGCCTTGGTGCAGGAGGATATGAAAAAGCTCATTGCCTACAGTTCCGTGGCGCATATGGGCTTTGTAACGCTGGGTGCATTCTCGTTTAATCAGCAAGGCCTTGAAGGCGCGATGATTCAGATGGTGAGTCACGGTCTGGTTTCGGGTGCGTTGTTCCTATGTGTTGGTGTGATCTATGACCGCCTGCATACACGCGATATTGCGAAGTATGGCGGCGTGGTGAATGTCATGCCGTATTATGCAGCGACCTTCATGGTGTTTACGATGGCATCGGCTGGTCTGCCAGGCACTTCAGGCTTTGTTGGGGAAATTTTGGTTATTGTCGGCTCGTATCAGGCGGCGGCATGGGCAACAATTGGTGCGGCAACGGGGCTTGTGTTAGGCGCTGCCTATATGCTTTGGCTCTATCGCCGTGTTGTGTTTGGCGCTATCACGAACCCAGATGTTAAATCCATGACGGACTTAAACGTGCGCGAGCATCTTTATTTTGTTCCTATCATTGTGCTGGTGCTGTGGTTGGGGATTTATCCATCAACAATCAGCCATTCACTGACGCCATCGATTGAGAAGCTGGTGGAACAGGTAAAGATAAACCCTCGCGCGGATAGTGCTATCGAGGCGGATAAAGATACGTTGCCTTCCGCGCTGCCCGAAGGAGAGCAGGAATAATGTTGCCATTACCCCTACTTGAAGCCACGATTTTCATGCCAGAAGTATTTCTGATTATTAGCGGCATGTTCCTGTTGATGGTTGGCGCGTTCATGAAAAAGAATAGCGCTCTTAGCATCACGCTTCTAACGGTTGCCGCATTCGTGATGGCGCTTAATATTCTTGCGCCAAGCCTATCGCAGGAGCGCATTTTTGCCTTTGATAACCTATTTGTGCGCGATGTGTTTTCACAATATGTGAAGGTTATGATTTTGGTCGCCTCAGCCCTTGTGCTGATTATCGCTAAGGCGTGGCTAAGGCACGACCATGTGCAGAAATTCGAATTTCCTGTGCTGGTTTTATTCGCAGCCGTTGGTTCGATGGTCATGGTATCAGCGAATGATTTGCTGACACTTTATATGGGTTTGGAACTTTCTTCCTTGGCGCTTTATGTGCTGGCGGCGTTTGATCGCGATAATGCGCGCAGCTCCGAGGCTGGTCTGAAATATTTTGTGCTCGGTGCGCTTGCTTCGGGCATGATGTTGTTTGGTGCATCCTTGGTGTATGGCTACACTGGCAGTACGAACTTCTCGGCAATTGCTGAGTTATTCACCGCTAATGGTGAGTCGCAAACAGCGATTGCTCATGGCGCTATCGTTGGCATGGTGTTGATTACGGTTGGTTTGTGTTTCAAGATCTCAGCCGTGCCATTCCACATGTGGACGCCTGATGTTTACCAAGGCTCACCCACTGCAGTGACGATGCTTTTTGCCACCGCTCCAAAAATTGCGGCATTGGCAGTATTTATTCGCGTGCTCAATGAGCCATTCGCTGAAATGCTGCCAGATTGGCAGATGATTCTGCAAATCACGGCCGTGTTGTCGATGGCGGTAGGTGCATTTGGTGCAATGATGCAAACCAGCATTAAGCGACTGCTGGCGTATGGTTCTATTGGCCATATTGGTTATGCACTGGTTGGCGTAGCTGCAGGCACGCAAGAAGGCATTCAGGCGGTGCTTATCTATCTCACGCTTTATTTATTCATGGCGATTGGAACATTTGGTTTTATCTTATTGATGCGTCGCAATGGCGAACAGGTAGAGCAGCTTTCTGATTTGGCAGGTCTTGCTAAGACACGCCAACGCCCAGCGTTGTTTCTGTTGGTGATGATGTTCTCGATGGCGGGTATTCCGCCGTTTTCTGGATTCTTCGGGAAGATGTTTATCTTCCTCAGCGCAATTGAAGCAGGGCTATATACCTTGGCAATTATCGGCGTGCTGACGAGCGTGGTTGCTGCATTCTATTACCTCAAAGTTGTGAAAATCATGTATTTTGATGAGCCTAAGGAACCGTTGGATCGTTATATTCCATTTGTAGCGGCCGTCGTTTTGATGATTTGCGCACTTGTGACAGCGCTTTTCTTCCTCTATCCTACCCCTGTTTTAAACGCAGCAACACTAGCAGCAGGGTCATTGGTAGGTGGTGTCTAAATCTGGCAACTTAATCGACGATTATCATTTGCTTTCGTATGATGTGCTCGACAGCACCAACGAAGAGGCGAAGCGCTTGGCGGGCGGCGGTGCGTCGCACGGTGCGGTCATTTGGGCCAAAAAGCAAACATCGGGCCGTGGTCGCATGGGGCGCGAGTGGATTTCGCCTGAAGGCAATCTTTATGTTTCCGTGTTGCTTAGCCCAAATAAAGACTTAGCGACATGCAGCCAATTATCGTTTGTTGCGGCAGTTGCGGCGGCTGAGACATTGGAAGTGATTGTCAGCGAGAGTGCTGAAATTAGCTGCAAATGGCCGAATGATATTTTGTATGATGGCAAAAAACTGGGCGGCATTTTGCTAGAGTCGTTCACCACGCCTGATGAGCGTGGCAAAGATAAACAGTGGGTCGTTGTCGGCGTTGGCATAAACATCGATCATTTCCCTGAGCATGTTATGTTCCCAGCAACATGTCTGCGTGACGCTGGGGTTGAAATCATCAGCGCGAAGATTGTGCTTTCACGCTTCATTTATAATTTTATTCATCGCTACGATTATTGGACGAAAAAAGGGTTCAAGGACATCCAGAAAGAATGGATTAACCGCGCCTATCGTCTGGGGTACCCAACAGAAGTGATGGTGGGCGATAAACAACTAAAAGGCGTGTTCGACGGTATTGATGCAGCAGGTCGCTTACTGCTGCGCCAAGAAAGTGGCGCGGTGACGGGCATTTCTGCTGGCGACGTGTTTTTTAAGGAATCTGCCTAATGCTGCTCGTCGTTGATATTGGAAACACCAATGTTGTGTTTGCTTTGTGTGACGAGCACCGCACGGTTGCTGAGTGGCGTATTCGCACTGACGCTCACCGCACGGCAGACGAATATGCTGTATGGCTATTTACGCTAATGGAGGCCGATAATCATGCACGCCAATCCGTTCGCGGAGTCATCATTTCTTCTGTAGTGCCAGAAGCAAATTTTGAACTTAAAACGTTTGCACGTAAATACCTTAATCAAGAGCCGTTGGTGCTAGCCACAGGGCAGATTGATTGTGGCATGCCTGTTAAAATTGATAACCCCAAAGAATTAGGCGCGGACAGAATCATCAACGCGTTTGCGGCATGGTCAACGCATAATCAGGCGCTGATTGTGGTGGATTTTGGCACAGCAACGACGTTTGACGTGGTTTCTGGTAAAGGTGAATATATGGGCGGTGTAATTGCGCCTGGCATTAATTTGTCACTTGAGGCACTTCAGCATGCGGCTGCCAAACTACATGGCATTGCCATTACCCACCCCAAGCAGGTAATTGGTACGAACACGACTGCGGCCATGCAATCAGGTATTTTCCATGGTTATGCGGGATTGATCGAGGGGATTGTGGCGCGCATCAAGGAAGAACGTGGTGAAGCCATGAAAGTGATTGCAACTGGTGGGCTTGCCGCCTTATATGCGGATGCTACATCGGCTATTGATGTGGTCGATCAAGATTTGACCATTCGCGGTCTACGCCTCATCTATCAACGGCAGAAACGAAATCACTAATGCCATTTGACTTCAAAAATCACGACGATGATTTACTGTTTGTGCCGCTAGGTGGCTCGAATGAAATCGGCATGAACCTGAATCTTTATCGCTATAAAGGTAAATGGATCATGATTGATTTGGGCATTGGCTTTGCCGATGCGTATCTACCGGGCATCGATATTGTTGTTCCGAACATGGACGCTTTCTTGCCTTTCAAAAAGGATCTCGTGGCGTTGGTGTTGACTCACGCACATGAAGATCATTTGGGCGCAGTGCCGTATTTGTGGCATGAATTGGAATGCCCTATTTATGCAACGCCATTTACAGCAAACTTGCTGCGCGTGAAAATGGCGGAAGAAGGTCTTAAGAACCGCGCTAAAATTATTGAGGTCGAGGCAGGTAAATTATACGACCTCGCGCCATTTACCTTCGAGATGGTGCCCATTACCCATTCTATTCCTGAAATGCACGCGGTGGCACTACGCACGGATGCGGGCACTGTCATGCATACGGGGGATTGGAAACTGGATGCTAACCCAATGGTTGGCCCAACCACGGACGAAGCAACGCTTGCTAAATACGGTGACGAAGGTGTGTTGGCGATGGTCTGTGATTCCACCAACGTGTTTGTGGAAGGTGAGTCTGGTTCCGAGGGGGATGTGCGCGCTAGCTTGCGCGATATTATCAATGACTGTGATAATCGCGTTATCGTGACGACGTTTGCATCGAATGTCGCGCGTTTGGAAAGTATTATCTACGCAGCGCTTGATGCTGGGCGCAGTGTAGCGCTTTCGGGTAAATCGCTGTGGCGCGTGACGGCTGCGGCAAAAGAGGCGGGTTATTTGCAAGATGTGCCGCCTTTCTTGGATGATGAAGCGGCAATCCAAATGCCCAAAAACAAAGTAGTGTTTATTTGTACGGGCTGCCAAGGTGAGGGCAGGGCTGCCATGGCGAAAATCGCGCGCGGTGAACACCCCTATATTCGTCTGACACCGAAAGACACGATTATTTTCTCGTCGCGTACCATTCCGGGGAATGAGCAAAAAATCGGCTGGATGCATAACAAGTTCATTAAAATGGGTTTGGAAGTCATTAATGACCATGTGGGATTTACCCATGTTTCAGGCCACCCTGCGCGAATGGAGCTTGAGCGCATGTATCAGCTGGTGCGCCCAAAGATTGCAGTGCCCGTACATGGTGAAGCGCGCCATATTCATGAGCACGCAAAGCTTGCGGAATCACTTCAGGTACCGGAACAGGTCGAACCATATAATGGCGCAGTGATTCGCCTTAAAGAGGGCGAGGCGCGTATAGTGGGCACTATAGAATCTGGTTATTTGGCGATGGATGGTTCGTCGCTGATTGATACGAATTCGCCTGTGATTCGTACGCGTCGTAAAATTCGCGATGATGGATTTTGTGGTGTTTCGTTAGTGTTGGATAAAAAAGGTGCTTTGGTCGGTCGTCCTAAATTTTCAGCGCCAGGATGCCTGGATTCTCAAGAAGATCGCGCTATGTTTGAAGCAATGACCGAAGAAATCGAAGCCATACTCGATAAGCGTGGCGGCAAAGTGAAGTTGCACCAACTGGAAGAGTCGATTCGTAATGTATTACGGCGAATGATTAGTGAAGAGTTGGGTAAGAAACCCGTGCTTGATGTGCATTTGCACCAGCTTTAGAGGCCGATACGAAGTGCTTCTTCGGGTGTCATGAGACGCTCAGCTTCAATGGACTGTTTCTCTACGCGTACGCGAGGCGGTGGCGTTTCATCACGGAAATTCATGACATGGCGTTGTGGTGTTGGTGTGGGGCGACCTTTGCCAGTCTCTGTGCGTTCAATTTCCGCAAGACGCGCTGCTTCTAGCTGGCGCTCAAAGGTTCTATCACGAGCCTTGTCGGTATCGTGGACGACGGATTCGGTTGTGTCGAACCATTGGCGGATGTAGTAGCGATCAATACCAATCGTAGCACCTGCTAGGCCGCCGATAGCTGCGCCAGTACCTGCTAGCATTGCAGCGCCTGCTGTGCCTACGATATGTTTGGCAAGATCACCAATAACGAAATGCAATACACCACTCATTGGCGGCATGCTCATCAGTAGGCCTAAGGCAACACCAATGGCTATGCCAATCAATACGGGTTTCCAGTGGAAGAATTCGTGAGGCGGTGTTTCTTTGCTTTCTTCGTGAAGCAGTTTCACCAATTCATCCGCTTCTTTTTGGCTGGTTGTTTCTTGTAATCTGTCACCGATAGCGCGGCGACGTTCGTTCATTTCTGCGGTTTCTGCATGCATGGAAGCTTGGGCAGAAATAGTGCCAAATGTATCAGCGCCTTTGAGGACGCCTGCGCCGCCAATGAGTGGTATAGCTAACCACGCCGCCGCGCCTACGGGTGTTAATGATAATCCGATGGCTACAACCGTGCCGATGACTGCACCGAATGTGCCATACAGGGCTGCTCCGCCAATTGAACCTTGGATGAGGCCTTTATAGCCAGCAGAAAGTACACGTCGTGCATAGGGCGAATGTTCGCCGCCGGCGCCGCCTGTTGCGGTCGTCGCGAGTTTGACGTGAGACTGTGGAATTTCGTTAGCCAATACACTTCTCCATGCTTTGAATCATAACAAAAAACGAGAGGTAGAATTGTGAACATTTGATGACAATCATCTGGTATTTTGGTGTGCTTGGCACTAGGGTTGCATTGAGGTTTATATGACCATTTTTCAGATGTTTCTTGCCTATGCGGTGGCTTGGTGGGTGGTGCTATTTATGGTGCTGCCATTTGGCTCTAACGCCTCCGAAACACCCGAAAAAGGCCATGCCGCCTCTGCTCCGGCGCGCTTTGATTTCAAGAAAAAAGCCAAGATAACCAGCATATTGGCGATTATTCCTGTATTGGCGTTCAAGTGTCTTTATGAAGCGGGGGTCATTGGCTTATGAGGTATGGATTTATCGTGCTTTGCCTCTTTGCGGCTCCAGCCTATGCCCAGTACCACGCAGGGGTTCGTGATTGCGACCCGTATATCAAGCACCAGCCCTCTGCAGACATAGAGGCGCGGGATGGATTTGATCAGCATGGAAACCCGATAAAATCTGCCGATATGGAACCTAATACGCTCTCTCAGCAGTTTGAAAATCCGAAGATCAGCTTGGATATACCTGTCACTAATTATGTGAATGAAAATAAATATAATGCGGATCTAAGCGAATCGCGCATTAATTTGGGTGAAATGGATGTGCAGAAAGATGGTACGACATCACTCAATGGCGTGCCAATCAAGCAGCAGAACGTCTATTCAACGGAGTGTAAATAATGAAAAAATTACTCGCAGCATCGTGCTTAGTGGTGGTTGCCGCATGTACGCCTCCTGAGCAGACCTATTGCGATGGATTTGGGCTAAGGCAGGGTGAGCCTGAGCATCAAAAATGCATGACCTATTATTTTCAGCAAGAAGCAGCGTTTAATGCTGACAGGCAAGGGTGCGAATTCGAGGCTGACAAAACCTATCCCCCTACGCTTTATGACGAAGGCAGATGGGAACGCGTTCATGGTGGGTTAGGCTACGGACCGTATGGGCCGGCCTTTGGTGGTGGGTTTGGAACCAGCGTATATGTTGAGCCAGATTATTATAAAAACCGCGAAGTGGATCGCCTGCGCATGCGCATTATTCAGCCATGCATGGAATCAAAAGGCTGGAAAAGCGGCGAGACATGGCAGGCGGGACGTTTGCCGCGTGGGGCTAAGAAAATGCCAATGCCAGCGCCTCAGCAAAGCAGCAAATTACCGTGGTTAAAGTAATCCACACCCTCTGCTAATTATTGCCTTTTTCGTGGTGGCTGCCATAGTGCGCATTCACTATTGAAAGTCATGTTCCATGCGCCTTAGCCGTTATTTTTTACCACTGCTCAAAGAAAATCCTAAAGAGGCGCAAATTGTCTCGCATCAACTCATGTTGCGCGCGGGTATGATTCGCCAACAAGTAGCGGGTATATATTCATGGCTGCCATTGGGCATGACGGTGCTTGAACATGTTGAGCGCATCGTTGCGGAAGAGTTAGATAAAGTCGGGTGTGTGCGCTTGTTGATGCCAACGCTGCAAAGTACCGAATTATGGAAGGAATCAGGCCGTTATGATGCGCTTGGTAAAGAGATGCTGCGTTTCAATGACCGCGCTGAGCGTGAATTGCTTTACAGCCCAACCTGTGAAGAGATGATTGTCGATATTTTCCGTAGCTATGTGAAGAGCTACAAGCATCTGCCGCTGAATCTCTATCAAATTCAGTGGAAATTCCGTGACGAAGTTCGCCCGCGTTTTGGCGTGATGCGCGGCCGCGAATTCCTGATGAAGGACGGGTATTCTTTTCACGCGTCACTGGATGATGCAAAACGTGAATATAGCGCGATGTATGACGCGTATCATGCGATTTTCAGGCGTCTTGGCTTGACGGCGATTGCTGTTGCCGCAGATTCTGGGGCGATTGGTGGTAATTTGAGCCACGAATTCCAAGTGCTAGCAGAAACAGGCGAGAGCCAAATTTATTATGACCCTATTTTTGATGATGTGCGTGAAGGCAAAGTCAAAAAAACGGGTGAGGAAATGCGCAATTATTACGCCGCCGCAGATGAATTGCATAAACCTGATCAATGCCCAGTTCCTGCTGATAAGCTGAGGACAGCGCGCGGGATTGAGGTCGGACATATTTTCTTGCTTGGCAGTAAATATACGGATGCAATGAACGTCAATGTGATGGGTGATTCGGGAACAGATGTTCGTGTCCAGATGGGAACCTATGGTATTGGTGTATCACGCCTCGTTGGTGCGATTATCGAAGCAAGCCATGACGCGAATGGTATCATTTGGCCAGAGTCAGTCGCACCGTTTGATGTGGGTCTGATCAACATTCGCTTCGGCGATGAAGGCTGTGACCGCGCATGCGAAGAAATCTATGCGCAATTGCAAGCGCAAGGCATCAAGGTATTGTTTGACGATACTGACAAGCGCGGTGGTGAAAAATTTGCAGGTATGGATTTGATTGGCGTGCCATGGCAAATCGTGATTGGCCCGCGTAGTGCCGCAGAGGGTAAGGTGGAAATTAAGTACCGTCGTACGGGCGAAAAATCGGAATTACCAACTGCCGAAGCTGTTGCCATGATTGCTCAGAAACTAAAGGCAGCACGCGCATGAGCTTTACCGTAGAGAGATTATTGGCGCGACGCTATCTCAAGGCGCGCCGAGGGTTTATCTCGATTACGACATGGTTTGCGATCATTGGTATTGCACTTGGAGTGGCGACACTCATTCTCGTAACCTCGCTGATGAACGGCATCCGCGAGGATATGACGCAGCGATTTATCGGCATTGAAGGGCATGTGAGTGTTTATAAACCCAGCCTATTCTTTGATGATTATGCGCAAACTGCCGAGGCAATTGCGGGTGTTGATGGTGTCACCACCGTGACCGCCAAGGTTGAAGGGCAGGTGATGGCAACCCATCAAGGGCGTGCTTATGGTGCGCAGGTGCTAGCAATGCCGTGGGGCGCTATTTCCAAACGCTTATTATTTATGGATGCACTCAAGTCTGGCGCTTGGAACGCCTACGCCAAGGGCGAAGGGGTGATGATCGGCCATCGTTTGGCGCGCAACCTAGGTTTGCATGTGGGTGATGCAGTCACGCTCATTTCACCGCAAGGCCAAGCCACCATTGCGGGGTTTATTCCGCGCATGAAGGCGTATCCCGTCGTTGGTTTGTTGGATTTTGGTATGCATCTATACGACGGTGCATTGATTCTCATGCCGTTTGACCAAGCGCAGACCTATTTCAAGCTAGAACGCGAAGAGAGCAGTGCAGTTTCGAATCTGGAAGTCATGGTGCGTGATGTTGATGGCGCTAACCGCGTCGCGCAGCAGATTAGCGCGCAGCTTGGTGGCGCTTATTACGTGACGGACTGGCAGCAGAGTAATGCGGGCATCTTTCAGGCGTTGCTTGTGCAGCGTAATGTGATGGTGATTATTTTGGCGCTCATTATTTTGGTGGCGGCATTCAATATTATTTCCAGCCTTGTTATGCTCGTTAAAGAAAAGCGCCGCGACATTGCTATTTTACGCACCATAGGCGCAACGCGTAGCATGGTAATGCGTGTGTTCGTTTTATCTGGGGTATGGATTGGTGTGGTTGGTACGCTGGCGGGTTTAGTGCTTGGTTTGGTGTTGGCTGCTAATATTGAACGTATCAAGCAATTGGTGGAAGCAATTATCGGTCAAGAAATACTGGTGGCGGATATTTATTTCCTCTCCACGCTGCCAACCAAAACTGACCCAATCGAAGTTTTGGTGATTGTAGCAATTTCATTGGTGATTGCGTTGTTGGCGGCGCTGTATCCAGCACGTCAGGCAGCACGCCTCGATCCGGCGGAGGTGCTGCGCGATGTCTAATATTGTTTTAGAGCTTAAGAATATTCACCGTTCCTATGCGCAGCCGAACGGCGCGTTGCCGATTCTCAAGGGGGCGAACTTGGCTCTCAAGCAGGGGGAATTAGTGGCGTTGGTTGGGCCAAGCGGTTCGGGCAAAACGACGTTGTTACAAATTGCTGGTCTGCTTGATAAACAAGATTCAGGCGAAATCATGCTTAACGGTGTTTCCATGACCGAGGCGGATGACGCGGTTCGCACCGCCGCGCGCAATAAGCATTTGGGCTTCATTTATCAATTCCACCATTTGTTGCCAGAGTGTGATGCGCTTGAAAATGTGATGATGCCGCTTTTGATTGCGGGCATTAGTCGTAGCGATGCTCAAGGCAAAGCAAAAGAATTACTACAAAGACTTGGGCTAGGTGAGCGTTTGGGCCATTTGCCTTCCCGCCTTTCGGGGGGTGAGCAGCAGCGTGTCGCAATTGCACGGGCATTGGTGCATAACCCAGCCCTCGTATTGGCTGACGAGCCGACAGGTAATCTCGACCCTACAACTTCTGCGAATGTGTGCGCGCTGTTTTTTGAAGTGGCTCGTGCCCAAAACACCGCCGTTCTGCTTGTTACGCATAACACGCAGCTTGCTGGGCAAATGCATCGCAGCGTGACGTTGCGTGATGGTACTGTGGTAGCGGCATGAGTGGCTTTGTCCATTTGCGCACACATAGCGCCTACTCGTTGCTTAAGGGTGCGCTGAAAATTCCTAAGTTAATTGCCTTAAGTAAGCAGTATGCCATGCCTGCAGTGGCGCTGACGGACCATGATAATCTTTTTGGTTCGCTTGAGTTCTCGATGGCGGCGGTGAAAGAGGGCATCCAGCCTATTATTGGTTGCACACTTTCCTTAGTGCCTTATGGGGTGGATCAATCGAATAATGCTTCACTGCGCCAAGCACCAGACCAATTGCTGGTCTATGCTAAGGATGATAAAGGCTATCATAACCTACTTTCATTAACGAGTGATGCGTATCTCGACCCTGCACTTGCGCAATCACCATTGCTTTCCTACGAACAGCTCGCTGCGCATTCTGAAGGTTTGATTGCGCTCACAGGCAGTATTCATGGCGGCCTAGGAAAGATGCTGCTCTCAAGCCGCAAGGCGGTGGCTGATAAATTTATTGCGCAGTTACGCGAAATGTTTGGTGACAGGCTTTATATCGAGCTGACGCGCCACCGCATTCCCGAAGAGAAAATGATTGAGCGCGGCCAAATCGATATGGCGATTGAGAATAATATCCCGCTTGTTGCTACAAATAACGTCTATTTCTCGGACGCGGATATGTTCGAAGCGCATGATGCCCTCATGTGCGTTTCCGATGGGCGCTTTGTGATGGAGTCTGACAGGCCGCGTTTGAACCCTGAGCATCGCTTCAAGTCGGCGCAGGAAATGCGTTTATTATTCCGTGATATTCCTGAGGCAATTGAGAATACCCTGAATATTGCGCAGCGCTGTCATATTTTCTCACCGTCACGCGCGCCGATTCTTCCTGGCTTCCATATGACAAATAGCGCGGGCGAAGTGCTCAGCGAGTCGGACGCACTGCGTGAAAAGGCGCGAGCAGGGCTTGAGGAGCGGTTAAAAGCACATGTCTATAAAGAAGGGATGAGCGAGGCTGAGCGCGAAGCTGCGGCGAAGCCGTATCGCGATCGTCTGGAATTTGAATTGGACGTTATCATCACGATGAAATTTCCAGGCTACTTCCTCATCGTCTCTGACTTTATTACATGGGCGAAAGAAAACGGAATTCCCGTAGGTCCTGGCCGTGGCTCTGGCGCTGGCTCTGTGGTGGCATGGGTGCTCCTGATTACGGATCTTGACCCGCTTCGTTTCGGGCTCATCTTTGAGCGATTCTTGAATCCAGAACGTATCTCGATGCCCGACTTTGATATCGACTTCTGTCAGGATAGGCGCGACGAAGTAATTCGTTATGTGCAGCAGAAATATGGCAATGACCGTGTTGCGCAAATTATTACCTTCGGAAAACTGCAGGCGCGCGCTGTGCTGCGTGATGTTGGTCGCGTACTGCAAATGCCCTACAGCCAAGTGGATCGCATTTGTAAACTGGTCCCCAATAACCCTGCAGCGCCTGTCACGCTTGAAGAGGCAGTGAAGCTGGAGCCATTGTTAAAACAGGCCATTCGCGAAGACGAATCGGTTGAAAAACTGGTGAATTTATCGTTGAAGCTTGAGGGGCTGTATCGCCATGCTTCTACCCACGCGGCGGGTGTGGTGATTGCCGATAGACCCCTTAAAGAGCTTGTGCCGCTTTATCGTGACGCTAAATCGGAAATGCTCGTGGTGCAATATTCCATGAAATATGCCGAAGAGGCTGGTCTGGTGAAGTTCGACTTCCTCGGCCTTCGCACGCTGACGATTATTCAAAAAGCCGTGGCGCTCATCAAAAAGCGCGGCATTGATATCGATATCTCCAAAATACCACTGGATGATAAGGCAACATTCAAACTGCTAACGAAAGCTGATACGCTCGGTGTTTTCCAGTTTGAATCCGCAGGGATGCAGGACGCGCTGCGTAAACTGAAGCCAGACTGTCTGGAAGATTTGATTGCGTTGGGCGCGCTTTATCGCCCAGGTCCGATGGATAACATCCCCATGTATATCGCGCGTAAGCACGGTAAGGAGAAGCCAGATTATCTGCATCCCCTGCTGACGGAAGTGTTGAAAGAAACCTATGGGGTAATCATTTACCAAGAGCAGGTGCAGAAAATTGCACAAGTCTTGGCGGGATACACGCTGGGTGCCGCAGATTTGCTTCGTCGCGCGATGGGTAAGAAAATTAAGGCGGAGATGGACGCGCAGCGTGCTACCTTCGTTGAAGGTGCGAAAAAGAATGGCGTGAGCCAAGAGCAGGCCACTAATATCTTTAATCTCGTTGATAAGTTCGCGGGCTATGGATTCAACAAATCGCACGCGGCTGCTTATGCCGTTGTTTCTTACCAAACGGCGTATTTGAAAGCGAATTACCCTGTTGAATTTATCGCGGCCTCGATGACGTATGAGATGGGCTCTACTGACAAACTTGGCCAATTCCGCCAAGAGGCACAAAAATTCGGTATCGATTTATTGCCGCCAGATATCAATAAATCGGAAGTGGAATTCTCGGTTGAGAAGCAAGAGGGTGAAAAACTTGCCATTCGTTATGCGTTGGCAGCGCTTAAGAATGTGGGTGCTGCAGCCATGGGTGCGTTGGTGGATGAGCGCTCGCAAGATATGTTCAAGGATATTTTTGATTTTGCCTCGCGCGTGGATGGTGCCGTCTTGAATCGCAGGCAGCTTGAATCCTTGGTGATGGCGGGCTGTTTTGATGGTTTGCATACGCATCGGCGCCCATTGTTTGAGTCGATTGATAAGCTTATTGCGACGGCCAACCACGCGACGCAAGAACGCGAGAGCTCGCAAATCAGTCTCTTTGGTGGTGATGCTTCACCACAGCAAAACCATGTGCTCCCCGCGACGGATGAATGGCCAATGCTGGAAAAACTCAATCACGAATGCGCGGCGCTTGGTTTCTATCTTTCGTCTCACCCACTTGAGGGCTATGCGCCAGCGTTTAAGCGAATGGGTGTTGTTTCTTCTGCGTCCTTTATCAAGCAGCTAACGAGCCAATATAGGCCTGTAAAATTGGCGGGTATTGTAACGGGTAGTAAAATCAAGGTGTCACCGCGTGGTCGATTTGCTTTTGTTCAGTTATCTGACGCAGAGGGGAATTTTGAAGTTTCAATTTTTGATGCAGAATTGCTCAATAGTAGCCACGAATTACTGACATCAGGCACGGCGGTGCTTATTCATGCGGATGGTAAGGCGGATGAGAATGGTGCTCGTCTCATTGCCCAGAAACTCGAAAAATTGGATGCAGTCGCGCAGGATGTGAAGGCGCAGTCGCTGATTGTGACGATTGGTGATGTAAATGAGATAAGTAAATTAAAGACCCTGCTCAATGTCGCGCCAAAGGGTGCTAAAGTGAAAGTAATCGTGCCGCTTGTTGAAGGCGACGTTCATATTGAGCTTGCGGAACAATACGATATCCCAACGACGGTACTTCAAGCGATTTATGCGTTGCCCAATATTACTGCTGAAGCTGCGTAAGCTCGATACCTAGGGCTTTGCAAATGCCACGCGCTTTAATGCGTGTTTCTTCAAGTTCTTTTGCTGGACTTGAATCAGCAACGATTCCACCACCTACTTGAAACTCAAATTGATTGTCCTTGATGATGATGGTGCGAATCACCACGGAGAAATCGCATTGGTTATTTTCACCAAGCCAGCCAATCGCTCCACTATAAATTCCGCGTTCTCGTTTTTCATGTGTGTTACACCACTCAATAGCGGCGATTTTGGGTGCGCCCGTCATTGACCCTGGGGGAAAACAGGCTTTGAGGGCGTCCGTGCGTGTGAATGAATCTTGTAATTTGGATTCAATGGTCGAAATTAAATGGTGAATCGTTGCGTAGCTGTAAAGCCCCGACTGCTCGGTGACGCGCACGCTGCCTGCCTCACTTACGCGCGCCAAATCATTGCGTAGTAAATCAACAATCATGAGATTCTCTGCGTGGTCTTTGGGGCTTTCAAGCAGTGCTTTGACGATGCGCGCATCGTCGTCGGCATTATCACTTCGTCCTGCACTGCCCTTGATGGGGCGGGCAGTAATCGTGTTATTACCGTCAATACTTAGAAAGCACTCAGGACTTGATGATATAATCGATGTGCCATTCCATTTCAGAAATGCGCTATAGGGTGCTGGACTTACCTCGCAGAGTCGCAAGAAAACGTCGAAGTGATGAGCGCCACTAATGTCGCCCCAATATTTGCGCGTCAAATTCGCCTGATAAAAATCACCAGCTTCTATGCGCTTAATCGTTGCTTCAATTGCGCTTATATAGGCGTGGTCAGTAAAATTACTGCATAAACCATTAATGGTTGGGCAAGGCGCGACCTCGGCCAAACCAAGGGTTTTTGGTAAATTTGGAATGTTGGTCCCGTGGTAAGTGAGGGTCTTGCTGTCGTGATCGAAAATAAAAAGATGTTCGGGCTTTGTGAAGCGTGCGGCGGGTAAATCGATAATGGTTGGGGAACTTGGATTGTAATGTTCGACAGCATGTCGCATCGCGTAGCTTAAATAGCCGAACCAGTTGCCGTGCTCGGGCATTTCGCTAAATGCGTCGAACTCTTTTGTTTGAAGTGCGCCGATACCTAAATAACTATAACGGCCTGTATGCGCCTCTTTTCTACCTGAATAGAGCAAAAATACATGAGGCTCATCACGAAAATGGTTGGCTAGCGCTAGTGGTTCGTGCCATGCAATGCTCATTGCCATGCCTCACGATGCGCATGTGTGTAATTCTCAATATCACTGCGCCATAATTTCTTAAGCGTTTCGGTCATTGCGTGATCAGCAAAATGGATGTTGAGCGGCTTAATGCCCTGAACGGGGTGAATGCCAATCCTGCCATTGATTATCCATAATGCTTCGGCGCTTTTCAGGCTGTCTAGTGGTTCGAGGGCGGTTTTTACGTCTGCCAACCGCATGATTGTTTCGCGCGTGCTTCCGCGCAGGCAACCTGTTTTTAGATCTGGCGTGTATAACGTGCCGTCTTTGAGCCAAAGGATGTTGGCGCTTGCTGCCTCACACACCTTGCCGTCTTGCGATAGCAGGATTGCTTCTTCACAGTGATGTTCCTCAGCTTCTAGCAGCGCGAGGGTGGAATTAAGGCCTTGGGCGATTTTGTGATTAACTGGCAAGGCGCTTAGCGAAGGCTTGGTATAATTACTTACCCATAGATTATACTCATCTTTAGGGCCCGACATGTCGCGTAGGGATTCCATCACAATGGTTGGTGTGAGTGTTTGGGGGTGAGGGCGATAGCCACGACTGCCAACGCCACGGCTAATGCTGATGCGTATAAAACCATCTGTTTGCATGTTCTTTTGAAGCAGCCCTTTGGTGGCGGCAGCCCAATCCTCGTTGCATGTGATATGCAGGGCGGCTAATCCCTCACTTAGGCGCTGCATGTGGAATTCCCATTGATAGGGAACTGCGTGATGGATGCGGATTGTCTCAAACAGCCCGTCACCGAACCTGAAGCCGCGATCTGCCACGGGTATCAGCGCCTCTGACTCAGGCAGATATTGGCCATTAAGATAGATAAAACGAGATGGATTCATGCTTGCGGTATAGAGGGTTTTTATCCATAGTGCAGCCACTTTATGACCTATTATCCGCATGTACTTAGTGTAAATCGTTTAGAGCTTGTCGCGCGCCTTGGTGTTACGAGTACGGAACGGCTTTCTCCCCAAAAAATTGAGGTTTCGTGCCGCTTTTATTATCCGCAAACGCCCGATTGTGCGCGGGATGATACGAGCCGCTTCATAGATTATGAGATTACCACTCGTGTGCTTAGAGAATTGGTCGATAGCCAAGAGTTCCGCTTGATAGAGTATATGGCGATGCAATGTTATGATGCCCTGCGTCGAGTGGTAGACGAGCTTTCTGGCCCTGATGTTAAAATTTGGGTACAGATGCATAAGATATCGGCGCCGATTGCTAACCTGCATGGTGGTGCGGCGTTTACTTATAGCGATTTGCCTGCCGACGCGCGTATCGTAGCGGCTATGTGACATGCGCGGTATCTACCTAGGCATTGGCAGTAATATTGGCGACCGCGCCGCTTACCTCGCGCTTGTGAAAAAACATTTCAAGGTTATTGCCGAATCTTCGATTTATGAGTCACCCGCATTATTGCCCGAGGATGCGCCCGTCACTTGGAACAAGCCGTTTTTGAATCAAGTGCTGGAGATTGAGAGTGACTTATCACCAGAAGCTCTCTTGTTAGACGTAAAGCGTGTTGAAGCATTGGCGGGGCGCAAAGATCGTGGGCGCTGGTCGCCACGCGAATTGGATATTGATATTTTAGCGTTCGGAAACACGCGCCTTGATACTGCGTCATTACAATTGCCGCATGCGGGAATTTCTTCGCGTGATTTTGTATTGCTGCCTCTGCGTGAGATTGCGCCAAGCTGGCCCAATATCCATGCCTTGATTGCGGATTTACCTGAGATTCGCGCGCGCATATGGCGCAAGCGCACTCAGTTAATGGGTATTCTCAATGTAACTCCTGACTCTTTTTCGGATGGTGGAACACTTGAAACTGAAGCAGTGGCTTCGCGTTTTGAAGCAGTGGTCGATGCGGGCGCGGATATCATTGATATTGGCGGCGAATCCACGCGCCCGAACGCAGTGCCGCTTGAACATGAAGAAGAATGGGCGCGGATTAACTCGCCATTACACGCTATTATGTGCCATCCACTACGGCAGCGTGTTGCGATTAGTGTCGACACGCGCCACTGGAAAACTGCTAAGCGTGCGCTTGAGCTGGGTGTTGACGTTATTAATGACGTTTCGGGGCTTAGTGACGCTTCGATGATTGCGCTGCTCAAGGACTCGTTATGCGATATAGCGGTGATGCATTCGCTAACCATTCCAGCTGATAAAAATATAACTCTTCCAGATAATGCAGATCCAGTTGCTGAAGTATTGCGCTGGAAAGCGCAAATATTAGCGCTTGGTATACCCGAGCAGCGCTTGGTTTTTGATTGTGGTATTGGGTTTGGCAAAACGGCGGAGCAGTCACGTGTGTTGATTCAACGATTTTTAGAACTTAAAGCCAGTGGCGGCCGTTGGTTGATGGGGCATTCACGCAAATCATTTCTAGAAGTGCCTATGGAGCAGCGAGATGCTGCAACACTCGCTATTTCCAAGCGACTGGCGGCGCAAGGTGTCGATATGGTTCGTATTCACGATGTGGCGGGGCATTACGGATTATGAGTAATCGCGCCCAGTTATTGATCGATAAGCCAGTCGCCATTGCGGGGATTGATTTGACCCTGACGCGATTTCAAGCGCTGCTTGATACGCTGGGTAACCCTGAGTTGCATTTGCCGCCAACGATTCATGTGGCGGGAACGAATGGCAAGGGCTCAACCATTGCGTTTCTGCGCGCGATGCTAGAGGCCGCTGGTAAGCGCGTTCATGTGTATACCTCACCGCATTTGGTGCGCAGTCATGAGCGTGTTCTATTGGCGGGTCGTGAAGTGGAAGATGATATATTTTGTGAAGCATTGGAAAAAGTAGCGCATGCTGAAGCGCACCACGCCATTACCGTGTTTGAGCGTATTACAGCAGCAGCATTTTTATGTTTTGCGCAATCGAAGGCAGACTATTTGCTGCTGGAAACAGGTATGGGCGGTAGATTAGATGCAACGAATGTCACGCCAAAAATTTTGACGTTGCTAACGCCGATCGCCATGGACCATATGGAGTATCTTGGTAATAGCATCACCAAAATTGCGTCGGAAAAGGCTGCGATTATGCGTCCGAATGTTCCGTGCATCAGTGCGCCCCAGTCTTCCGACGTTGAAATATTATTTAAGGAGTATGCGGGAAATATTGGAGCACCGCTTAGTTTTGCGGTGGTAGATAAAAACCTAAGGCCCAATCTTTCTGGCGCGCATCAATATGTGAATGCTTCAGTTGCGGTGGCGGCGGCGCGTTATCTCAACCTTCCCGAATCAGCCATTCAGCAAGGGGTGGGGCAGGCATATTGGCCCGCACGATTACAAAAACTCACCCATGGCCCACTGGTCGAGATGTGGGGCGGTCGTGGTGATGTGATGTTGGATGGCGGGCATAACACACAGGCGGCAGAAGTCTTGGCGGACTGGGCGCGCCATAAGCAAGTGGTATTGGTCTGCGGCATGATGCGACGCAAAAGTGCCAGAGAATGGATGGGTACTCTGGCGCCGCACGTGCAGGAAGTCATTTGTATGCCGATTCAGGATACTGGGGCATTTAGCCCAGAAGAATTAGCAGAAGAAGCCAGAATTGCTGGAGTAAAGCAGGTATGCGCTGTGGCGGATATGAACGCGCTATGTGATTACATGAAGGCGCGCCCTGTGACATCGGCGCATGTGTTGGTGGCGGGCTCGCTCTATTTGGCGGGGGAAATCCTCAAAACCCATGGATAAGCCGTGGTTTCGTGCTATATTGCCAGTATGAATACGTTGGAACTACCCAAATTACATCGTCTGCATGAGCAGCTCATGGATTATTGGCAGCGCGTGGCAGATGGCCGTGCTATGCCGCTTGAATCTGACATCAACCCCGATGATTTGTTGGGAATTTGGCAGAATTGCTTCCTCGTGCGTGTGGGTGACGGCAGCTTTGCTTATGATTATCTCGGTGATGCGCTGGTCGAGGCGTATGGTGAAAACCTTACTAGCCGCGAGATTTGTGAATCGCTTGTTTATCCGCATCCTGAGCCACTATTCCGCACGTTTCAGCAAGTAGCAGTTTCTGCACAACCCGTTTATGTAGACGATGCGTTTACCAATAAAAATGGCATGCTCATCAAATACCGTTCATGTGTGTTGCCGCTCGCTAAAGCGGGAGAGCAGGGAGTTGCTTTCCTATTGGGTGGTATGCGCTGGAAGGCAGAATAATGAAGCCACGCCCCGAACATCTTGAGGTGCTAACGCTGAAGCAGAATCGCTTTGCTGACCCTGATCGCGTGCGCTACCGTGTGTATCAATCATCGAGCGAATATATTGCGGTGATTGCTGAAAGTGCGCTTATGGCGATACGCATTTCTGGAGTGAAAGACCCATTCAAAGTGGTACGAGACGTACCGAATGCCTATTCTTCTATCGAAAACGGGATGGTTCAGATCGAAGAAACATCTGAACGTGTGCCGATGCCAACCGTTAAGCCTGACATCAAGGCATTTGTGAATGAAGTGGCGGCAAAGGCAGCAGAAGATTTTATCACCTTAGCGCTTGCGGATCTGCATCACAAAAAAATATCCAACGAAGGTGTTATTTCGCGCCACGATGGCATGAAAAGTTTGCGCGACATGCCAGAGGCCGCGCCAACACTGGTCAAAGCACCGGAGCCTGTGAAGCCAGCGCCTGTTATAGAAGAACCCGCGCCCATGGCTGCGGTTGAGGATACGGGTGATAGACCGCTCAGCCCCGAAGAAATTTCGAAATTACTGGGTGATGCGTAATTAAACGTCCAGCGCTTCTTTGAATTTGTCGCCGTAAAGCTCTGTTTGCTCGCGAATGAACTGGAAGCGCAATTCAGGTTTTTTACCCATGAGTTGGTTCACGCGCTCAGCAGTCGCATCCACATTATCTTCGGCAATCATGACTTTGAGCAAGGTGCGCTTGGTTGGGTCCATCGTCGTTTCTTTAAGTTGCGGGGCGGTCATCTCGCCCAAGCCCTTAAAGCGGCCGACTTCAATGCGGCTTTTGTGTTTGCCTTGCAGCTTCTCGATCAGCTTGGCTTTTTCAGCGTCGTCTTGTGCGTAGTAAGTCGTGCCGCCTGCGGTGATACGGTAAAGCGGTGGTTGCGCAAGGTACAGGTGACCCATGCGAATTAGGTCTGGCATCTGTTGATAGAAGAATGTCATGAGCAGCGACGCGATATGCGCACCATCAACGTCTGCGTCGGTCATGATCACGACTTTTTCATAACGCAGGTCTTTAATATTGAATGTGCTGCCTGTGCTGACGCCCAGCGCTTGCTGCAAGTCGCTGATTTCTTGGTTAGCGTAAATCTTCTCGCTGGTAGCGCTGGCGACGTTCAGAATTTTGCCACGTAGCGGCAAAACTGCCTGAGTTTCGCGGATACGTGCTTGCTTCGCTGAGCCACCTGCCGAGTCACCCTCTACCAAGAAAATCTCGGTACCTTGTGGGATGCTACGTGTACAATCAGCAAGTTTGCCAGGCAAACGCAGGCGTGATGTCACGTTCTGGCGCTTGATATTCTTTTCTTGTTTGCGGCGCAGGCGATCTTCGGCCTTGCTGATGATGTGATTGATCAGCGCATTACCATTTTCCAGATTGCCTGAAAGCCAGTGATCGAACGGGTCGCGAATAGCGTTCTCAACTAAACGCACTGCCTCAGGGCTCATCAGACGGTCTTTGGTTTGGCCTTGGAATTGCGGATCTTTAATGAACAGCGACAAAATCACCATCGTGCCTTGCATGATGTCGTCGGCGGTGATTTGGCCCGCGCGTTTATTCTTGGTCATTTCACCAAAGGATTTGATGCCTTTGTTGAGTGCGGCGCGAAGGCCTTGTTCATGTGTGCCGCCATCTGGCGTAGGAATGGTGTTACAAAATAGCGAGGCGTGACCGTCGTCCTCGAGAACAGGCCAAGCGATTGCCCATTCTACGCGGCCTTTACCATCGGCGAGTTCAGCATCACCCGTGAACATTTCGCCCACAATAGGTTGGCCATGCAGTTCTTGTTGTAAGAAGTCACGCAAGCCGCCTGGGAAGTGAATCACGTCTTCTGCGGGGGTGGTTGCGACTTCGCTCAGTAAGCTTGGGTCACATTTCCAGCGAATTTCAACACCACGGAAGAGATAGGCTTTCGAGCGAATCAGCTTGTAGATTTTTTCTGGGCGATATTTTGCTTTAGTGCCGAAAATTTCTGCGTCGGGGTGGAAGGTCACAGTGGTGCCGCGACGATTTTTAATCTGGCCGATGTTTTTAATCTTACCTTGTGGAGTGCCACGGCTATAGCTCTGTCGATATAGCTGGCCTTCACGTGCCACTTCGACTTCCAGATGATCAGAAAGTGCGTTAACAACCGAGATACCTACACCATGCAGACCACCTGCGGTGTGATAAACCTTATCATTGAATTTTCCGCCTGCATGCAGCGTTGTAAGAATGACTTCCAGCGCTGAGACTTTGGGGAATTTAGGGTGTGGGTCAATCGGAATACCGCGACCATTGTCACGGATTACAACGGTGTTGCCCTCTTTCAATTCCACTTCGATCCATGTGGCAAACCCTGCTACGGCTTCGTCCATCGAGTTGTCGAAGACTTCGTTGATGAGGTGGTGCATCGCCGTTTCGTCGTTGCCGCCGATATACATACCGGGGCGGCGACGTACAGGCTCTAGCCCCTCAAGTACTTCAATGTCTTGGGCGGAGTAGCTCTGAGTCTTAAGTTTGGCGGTCGATTTAGCACTAAACATGTCGTTCATAGGGGGGCGAATATAGCCATAAACACCTTCACTGCAAGTGTTTCTGCGGGTTTAAGCCGCTTTTTCTGTGGATGTTTGGCCCAAAGCGGCAATTTCTTTCACGGCTTCGGTAATGCCTGCCATGGCGCTGCCTTCCTTGCTGAAATCTGCAATAAAGGCGATTTTCTGGTCTGGGCGCAGTTTATAGCGGGTCGGGTGCTTATTAATATGGAGTAAAAGCTTCTCTGGGGCAGGGAACTGGTTCTTGTGGAAGGTAATGATGGCGCCCTTTGGCCCAGCGTCGATGCGGTCGATATTGGCCATTACGCAGAATTGCTTAATGCGAAGCACGCCAAAGAGGTGCTCTACCTCGACAGGTAATGGGCCAAAGCGGTCAATCATTTCGGCGGCGAAGCCTTCAATTTCCTCATGGGTTTTGAGGCTGCTGACGCGGCGATATAGGCTCAGGCGCAGGGATAAGTCCTCGACATAATTTTCTGGAATCAGCACCGACATGCCTAGATTGATCTGCGGCGACCAATCACGTTCTTCGATGTCACCAATTTTGCGGCGCGCTTTGAGGTCGCTAATCGCTTCCTCCAGCATGGCTTGGTACAGCTCGATACCCACTTCGCGAATATGGCCGGATTGTTCCTCGCCCAAGAGATTTCCGTAACCACGAATATCCATATCGTGGCTGGCGAGTTGGAAGCCAGCGCCCAAACTATCCAGCTGCTGCATCACCTCGAGTCGGCGCGTAGCGTCACGGGTCAAGGTTTTTTGATGTGGCAGCGTGAAATAGGCATAAGCGCGGGTTTTGCTGCGACCAACACGGCCGCGAAGTTGATAAAGTTGGGCAAGGCCGAACATCTCAGCGCGGTCGATAATCATGGTGTTGGCGGTAGGGATGTCGATGCCTGATTCGATAATGGCCGTTGAAAGCAGCACATCGTATTTGCCGTCGTAAAATTCATTCATAACGGTATCAAGCTGTGCGGGTGTCATTTGACCATGCGCGGCGGCGAATTTAATTTCGGGAACCAGCTCTTCCAATTTCTGCTTAAGTTCCGCCATGTATTTCACGCGCGGTGTTACCACAAAGCTTTTACCGCCACGGTGATATTCACGCAGCAATGCTTCACGCGTGACGACGGGGTCAAATGGCATCACATAGGTGCGCACGGCGAGCCTATCGACAGGTGGTGTGGTGATCAGGCTTAATTCGCGCACACCAGCGAGTGACATTTGTAACGTGCGAGGGATTGGTGTTGCGGAAAGTGTCAGCACATGCACGTCGCTACGGAATTCTTTGAGACGCTCTTTCTGCTTCACACCGAAATGCTGTTCTTCGTCGACAATCATCAATCCTAGTTCTTTGAAGCCGATTTCGCTGCCAAGTAATGCGTGTGTGCCAATCACGATATCAACCTTACCCTCTTTCAGCAGTGCTTTGGTTTCGGCCATCTCCTTTGCTGATACCATGCGTGAAAGCTGACGAATGGTGAATGGTAAATCACGGAAACGCTCTGTGAAGGTTTTGAAATGCTGGCGGGCGAGTAAGGTTGTGGGAGCAATGAGTGCCACTTGTTGTTTGTTGCTCGCGGCAATAAATGCAGCGCGCAAGGCAACTTCGGTTTTACCAAAACCTACGTCACCACAAATGAGCCTGTCCATGGGTGAGCCTTTACGCAAATCTTCACGCACTTCGTCGATGGATTGGAGCTGGTCTTCGGTTTCGGTGTAAGGGAAGCGTGCACAGAATTCGTCATAAGCGCCGATATCAGGCTCGAATGCTGGAGCGGTCTTAGTCGCACGTGCAGCAGCGATTTTAAGCAGCGCCTCTGCCGCCATGCGCAGGCGTTTCTTGAGGCCGGATTTACGTTTTTGCCATGCTACGCCACCCAACTTGTCGAGCGCGACACCTTCACCATCACCAAATCGGCTGACGAGGTCGATATTCTCAACGGGCAAGAAAAGCCTGTCGCCGCCATCATAAGTAAGTTTGAGGCAGTCTTGCTTCTTGCTGTTTACCTCAACGGTGATGAGGCCTTCAAATCGGCCAATGCCATGCTCTTTGTGAACAATCAACTCGCCGACTTCAAAGGCGGCAGCTTCCATCAAGAAAGCGTCACTCTTCTTGCGCTTCTTCTGGGTGCGGATGATGCGCTCGCCCAATAAATCTTCTTCGCTTAGTAGGTGATAGTGCGGCGTGCTGTAGCCATGTTCGATTGGAATAATGGCGAGATGCGTGCCTGATTCGACCTCACTAAAGTGCTCGATGCGTTTAGTAGCAATGCCATGTTCGCCAAGTATTTTATCAATACGCTCGAGGCTGCCTTGCGAGTTGCAGGCAATGACTGCGGGTAGCACCAGCCCCTTCACATAATCACAGGCTTCGTTAAAGAGGCGTTTGCCTAAAAGGGGCGTTGCGCCGTAGGGCAGGCTTAGTGTGTTCCCGCTCGATGCCGCAAATGGCGTGAGGGTAATGGTGGCGTTAGCAGCCAACATGCTATTCCACGATTCCGCCATGATAAATAAGCGCTCAGGCGGGATAGGGTGATAGGGCGTTTCGTCTTTTGATTTAGCGTGAAGCTGGCGCGCCGCATAATAATCGCGGACTGCTTCGCCACGTTCTTCGATGATAGCAGGTGTGTCATAATGCAGGCACCAGATTGCATCTGGCACGTAATCGCTCAAAGGTACTAGGCGCTCATAAAATAACGGCAACCAGTGCTCCATACCTGCTGTCATGCGACCTTGGGAGATGGACTCATAAAGCGGGTCCTCGCGCGTGACGGCGCCAAAACATTCGCGGTAGCCACTACGGAAGCGTTCAATCGTCGCTTCGTTTAATTGTACTTCACCTAAGGGAAGTAATTCTAGTTTCGTGCAGATGGCGTCACTGATTTGGGTGAGCGGGTCGAAGTATTTGAGGCTTTCAACATCATCGCCAAATAAATCGATGCGTACGGCATTTTCGGAACCTGAAGGGAAGATATCGATAATGCTGCCGCGAATGGCATATTCGCCTGCCTCCATCACTTTACCAACGCGCTGATAACCTTGCGCACTAAGGAATGCTAGCAGTGCCTCACGAGGAAGGTTGCTATTGGGCGTGATGACAAAATGGTTGTCTCTGAATGTGGTCGGCGGGGGCAGGTATTGGCTCGCTGCATTTACGGTGGTCAGCACTATGAGTGGCCGCTTTTTCGAGCTTAAGCTGCTGAGGGTTGCGACACGCTGCGATAAAATGTGTGCGCTGGGTGATACGCGGTCATAGGGTAATGTATCCCATGCGGGGAGGCGCAAAACCTCTAGATTTGGCGCGATGAAGCGACATAGAGATGCAACAATTTCCAACTCTTTGTCGTTGGGTAATACGGCGATAACCGGCTTTGAGTAATTCAAGATAAGGCTAGCTAATATCTCCGCATAGCTTGAAAGCAGTGCGCGCTCGAACTGCCACGCCTCACCGCGCTGAATGACAGCGGGGAGCTGTTTTCGTAGTGCATGCATTAGGGACGATGCTGGAACTGCCGCATTTTAGCGAGCAGGGGCTCATATTCAGATTTTGGGGATTGTGACTTTTCGGTCAGCCAGCTCCAGATGTCGGCATCGTCTTCTTCAAGTAATGCCTCGCAGAGCGACAGTTCTTCGGCTTTCATACCCTCCAAATGCTGGTCGCAATAACCACCTAAAATCAGGTCAGTTTCCTTGCAGCCGCGATGCCAGCTACGATAGCGCAGGCGTTTTAGGCGTGCTTCGTGGCTTAGAGTGCTCTCGGGCGTTGCGGTGGTCGCGTTTTCCATGTATTTTGTCCTCGGTCGGTAACATAGCGTATTTAACCGATTTGACAAGGGCAGTAGCGCATGAATCAGGCAGCAGCAACGACAGCGAATCGCGATGGCGATGGGATTTTAATCCTGACACAAGAAGACGAACGCAAACAATGGTATATTCGCGAATTGAACGAGCAGGCTGCTGAAACGCTTGGTTATACGGTGGATGAGCTCAAGAATATGCCGCTTGATACGGTGCTGGGGCGTCGCACAGCCGATGCGCTACGTGACATGGTCGAATTCGTGCCTGACGCGCCAGATTTACAAGATGTCAGCGCAAAATTGCGCGAATTCCGCTTGAAGCATCGCCTGGGGGATGAGTTCGTATCGCCCGTGCGCTTAAGCCGCATGCATGCACGTGACACGAATGCGTGGTTCCAATTGGTCTTGCCTAATGAGCGTGATCAGCGTGCCCAACAGCAAATGCGTGATTTTCTCAAATTGAATCTTGAGGGTCGACTTGTTATCGACAAGGACACAGGCCTGCCTGATCGCGCTACCGCTAAGACATTTCATGATTTGTTGACGAATTACCTCAGCAGTAACAAGTCCGAAGCGGCGTTCGCTGTGCTGAGGCTCGACCGTCATAAAAAGAGTTTAGAGCGTTATGGTAAAGATGGTTGCGTGACATTACTGAAGCACGCAGCGAATTGCTGCCGCAGCGCCTTTCGCGCTGATGATGTGATTTGCATGCTAGATGATCATACGCTTGGCTTATTTCTGCTGGATTTACCGCGCGAGTCTTCGCGTGTAGTGTTGAATCGTTTGCGTTGGCTGATTCGTTCGCATCGCATAGATTTCGGCGGCAAATCTGACTTCTCCGTTACTGTCAGTATCGCCTTTGACATGCTCACGAATGATACGGTGCTTGATATGTGCGAAGCATCCGTTGCGAAGCTGGATCAGGACGAACGTAACCATCTTATCGAGCTAGGCGCGTAATATGGCCGTTCGGCCATCCATATTGTATCCCTATTTTCGTGCAGCGACGATCTTGAAGGGTGTTGGTCCTGTTACTCGCAAGGCCTTAACGCGTTTGCTTACGCCCCCACGCCCACTTATCGATAACATGCCGTATGAGCCTGTGCTCAGGGATATGGTCATGCATGTACCAACTAGTGCAGTTGACAGGCGTTTGGTAAGTAGCATCGCGACTGCAAACGTGGGGGATGTCGCAAGTATTGAGGTGGAGGTGGTAGAGCACCGCCCACCACCTGCAAAGCGTGCCCGTTTGCCTTATCGTATTATCGTTAGGGATATGACGGGTGCTCTAACGCTTACCTATTTCCATGTGAAGGGTGATTATCTCTTCAAACAATTACCTGTTGGTGAAAAGCGCCTGATTTCAGGTAGCATTGAAATGTATGATGGGATGAAAACCATGCCGCACCCAGATATGGTGGTGCCACTTCATCGCTCGCATGAGATTCTACGTATTATGCCAGTTTACCCGCTTACGCTTGGCATCAGTAACCGTGTGATGGTGAAATTGATGAGTCAGGCGTTGGACTTGATTACAGCTTTGCCAGAGTGGATCGGCGAAGATGTGCTGAAACGTCAGTCATGGCAGGGATTTCGTGAATCACTCAAGCAGTTGCATAATCCGCAAACCATCGAGCTTGAAACAGAATTATTGCCGCGCAGGCGTCTCGCTTATGATGAGTTGCTGGCGAACCAACTGGCCTTGGCGTTCTCGCGTCAGGCACGTCAGCGCACGCAATCTTACAAGATTCCCGTTAAGAATAAGCAAGCACTGCTTGATGCTTTGCCATTCACACTCACGACAGGTCAGCAAAACGTATTAGCCGAAGCAGAGCAGGATTTGACAAGCGGTGAGCGTATGATTCGCTTACTGCAAGGTGATGTGGGGAGTGGCAAAACCATCATCGCGTTTAGTTTGATGGCGCAGGTTGCGGCATCTGGGTTCCAATCGGTGTTTATGGCGCCGACCGATTTGTTGGCGCGCCAGCATGAAAAGAATCTAGCGCCTCTTGCCGAGAAGCTGGGTTACAAACTTATTCTGCTCAGTGGTAAAATGAGTAAGAAACAGCAAACGGAAGCGCGTGCGCTTATTGCTAGCGGTGAAGCACATATGCTGGTTGGGACGCATGCGGTGTTTCAGGAGTTGGTTGGATTCAAAAAGCTTGCGCTGGTCGTAGTGGATGAGCAGCACCGCTTTGGTGTTGAGCAACGCTTGCAGCTAGCAGAGAAGGGGCTAACGCCGCATATCCTGCAAATGACGGCCACGCCTATCCCACGTAGTTTAGCGATGACTTATTATGGTGATATGGAAGTCAGTGTGCTCAGTGAAAAACCGCCTGGCCGCCTGCCTATCGACACACGTACTGTGCCATTTTCGCGGTTAGATGAAGTCATTACGGGCCTCAAGCGGGCGCTACAGCAGGGCACCAAGGCATATTGGGTATGCCCGCTTATCGAGTTGGATACTGAAAAAGAGGATGAAGAATTAGCTGCTGTGGAAGACAGGCTGCGCCTGCTTCAAACCCATTTTGGCGATAAAGTCGGTATGGTGCATGGGCGAATGAAATTGGCGGAGCGCGAAGAGGTAATGAAGCGCTTTGCCTATGGTGAGATGCAGTTGTTAGTGGCTACCACCGTGATTGAGGTGGGTGTGGATGTGCCAGAGGCGACCATTATGGTGATTGAGCAAGCGGAACGTTTTGGATTAGCGCAACTCCACCAATTGCGCGGTCGTGTGGGCAGAGGCAAAGAAGCCTCGAGCTGCATTTTGCTTTATCACTCGCCAGTCTCAGAGAATGCCAAGGCGCGTTTGCAGGTGCTGCGCGAAACCAATGATGGTTTCGTCATCGCCGAAGAGGATTTCCGCCTGCGCGGTGCGGGCGATGTGTTGGGTACGCGCCAAACAGGGTTGCCTGATTTTAGATTTGCCGCCATTGGTCGGGACACGGATCTGATGGTGATGGCGCGCGATGATGTAAGGCATTATTTGTCCAAGGACCCAGATTTATCTGCGCCGCGTGGCCAAGCGCTGCGAATTTTGTTAAGCCTCTTTGATTATGAGCATACGGCTGCGTTGCTTAAAGCAGCGTAGCGAGCACGATTTCGGCGGCTTTATCGCTTGGCGATTCAGCATCTTCAGAACCAAGTTGGCGCGAAATGTCTTTGAGAGTTTCTAGCTGTACGCTGCGTGTGGCGCTATTTTGTAGCAGAGGTAACATTTCTCTAACGATGGCATCTGCCGTCAAATCTTCCTGAATCAGTTCAGGTATGACAAAGCGACCCAGAATAATATTGCTCATATTCACGTAAGGGATTTTCACTTTACGGCGAATATACCAAATCGAAATTGGGTGGGCGCGATACGCTGTGATGTAAGGAACCCCTGCAAGTGTGCACTCCAAACTAATTGTGCCAGATTTAGCCAAGGCAGCGTGACTTGCGGCAAACAGCGCCTTCTTTTCCTCGTTCTCTGCAAGGACGACAGGAACTGGCCAGTCTTTTACAGCAGACTTTACCCATGCTTTGTGCTCGGGGCGCGCAAGCGTAGTTATCACAAGGTTAGGGATTTTCGTTGCAAGCTGCTCTACGGCTTCCTTGTAAATTGGTAAGTGTCGCTTCAGTTCATTTTTGCGGCTGCCTGCAAACATGGCGAGAACGGTGGCATTCTCTTTGATGTGGTGGCGTTGCTTGAAGGCTGCGGCATCGCCCTTTGTTTTCCAATACCACGCATAAGGATGACCGACAAAACTAGTGGGCAAACCTTCTTTCTCAAAATAGGGTGGTTCGAAGGGGTAAAGCACCATGAGGTGGTTGAAAAAGGGTGCGATATGCTTAGCGCGCTCAGGTTTATATGCCCACACTGTTGGCGCAACGTAATGGATGAAGCGCGGTGAATGATTGCCACGTTTTTTAAGTGCCTCAACAACACGGAAGCAGAAACCTGGTGAATCAATCGTGACAACGATATCGGGCTTTTTTTGTTCAATATCTTCGATGGTTTGGCGAATGCGGCGCTTGAGATTAAAAATATGCGGCAGGATTTCTACAAATCCCATCAGCGAGATTTCACTAATAGGGAAAAGTGAACGCAGTCCCGCTACTTCCATCGCATGACCGCCAATACCCGTGATGCGTATGGCAGTTTGCTTAGCCAGAATAGACTGCATGAGCCATGCGCCTAATTGGTCGCCGGAAGCTTCGCCCGCGATGATATAAATGTGCGGTGTGGTGTTCATGCTATTCTAGGATTGAAAAACCAATGATGAAGATGCCAAGCTGATCAGCGCGGCGTGCCACTTCACGGCGATTGAGAATCAACGAAGCGCCAGCCTGCAGTGCAATACCGTTGAAGCCTGCTTCAGCCACGTTTTCTACCGTAGGGATACCAATGGTTGGTAAATCTACACGACCTTCCTGTTGTGGCTTTTTCACTTTTACGAGTACGCCGCCTTTTTCTTCGTTTTTAAGTAGCGCGCAGCGTTTAATGAGCGCATCCGTACCCTCGACCGCTTCAACACCCAGCACTTGCTGATTCTGGATAACCACGGCTTGGCCGACGTCCAGCTTGCCTATGCTGGTTGCGATGCGTGCGCCAATTTCTATATCGACTTGTGAACGTTTGTCGGGGTAAATCGAACCAATCAGACCTTCTGGCGTGATGATATCTTGAACGATTTGCTCGGCTCCGATGATTTTGAAGCCTTCTTCTTCCAAGAATTCTACAATGCTGCTGAGCACTTTATTATCGCCCGTAAACAGGTTGGAGCCAAGCTTAGCAAGGAGTTTGGTTGCTTTTAAGTCAGGGCGAATAGCGCTGAGTTTTGGGCGATTTACACGCCCTGCCATCACTAATTCTTCAACGCCTTGTTTGCGCAAAAGATCGAGGGCTTTACCAATCGCGCCAAGGCGAATCCATGTATATTGACCGTGTGAGCGGATTACCGTTTCTTCTTCTGCCGCTTCTTCGATAGCGAGCACATAAAACTCACGTCCTGTGGTTTCGCAGGCTTCAATAATTGCGCGGGGCAATTCGCCCATGCCCGCAATGATGCCAAGCTTAGGGAGCGAGGTAGGTGCTGTTGCGGTAGCTTGCATGCTATGCCGCGTCGCTTTCTGTGAGTGTGTCGCGTTCATTTGGGGTGCAAATAGAACGTGAAGTGTCTGCCAAAATAAATTCAATCAGGGCGCGTGCTTCTGGCTGTGTGTATTTTGCTTTGAGATTATTGGCGCGCTCAACAAGAGTGCCGCTACTACCTGCAAAAATCTCTTTAAATGCATGTCGCAGTGCATGAATATGCTCGCGGTCAATATTGCGACGCTTGAGTCCAACAAGATTCAGCCCGTCGAGTGAGGCGCGCTCACCCTTTACCGTGCCGTATGGAATGACGTCTTTTTCAACACCAGACATGCCGCCAATAAAGGCAAAATCGCCAATGCGAACGAATTGGTGAATAGCAGAAAGGCCGCCAACGATAACACCATTGCCAACTAGCACATGGCCTGCAAGCGTTGCGTTATTCGCTAAAATCACATGGTCGCCCACGTAACAGTCATGCGCCACATGTGCGCCGACCATGAATAAGCAATGACTACCTATCTTGGTAATGCCGCCACCGCCTTGTGTACCTGGGTGCATGGTCACATGCTCGCGAATTTTGTTGTCTGTGCCAATTTCGAGTTTGGTAAGTTCGCCTGAAAACTTTTTATCTTGTGGGCAATGGCCAATCACGGCGAACGGGAAAATCTCCGTTGCGCGGCCAATATGTGTGTCGCCTTCCACTACCACATGGGAGTGGAGAATCACTTCATCATCCAATTTCACGTGCTCGCCGACAACGCAATAAGCGCCGATTTGCACATTTTTACCGATAACGGCTTTAGGATGAATCATTGCTGTTGGGTGAATGCTCATTAGCTTCCTTGCTTGTCCATAATCATTGCAGAGAAGGTCGATTCTGCAACTTTCTGGCCATTGACGGTTGCGATACCTGAAAATTTCCAAACCGCGCCGCGACTGCGCTCTACTTGGCAATGCATGTAGAGCATATCACCAGGTACAACGGGCTTGCGGAATTTTGCTTCTTCAACGGACATAAAATACACCACTTTGCCGCGCGCTTCCTGGCCCATCGTATGCACTACAAGTGCGGCCGCAGATTGCGCCATTGCTTCAACAATCAGCACGCCTGGCATGACAGGGTGGTTGGGGAAGTGGCCACGGAAGAAGTCTTCTTTCCCAGTAACATTCTTGATTCCGACGATGGATTGCCCTTCAACAATGTTGGCGATGCTATCAATCATCAACATAGGGTCGCGGTGAGGGATGAGCGATTTGATGCCCTCAGTATCGTACTGGGGTAAGGATGTGTTGATGGTGAAATCAGCCGTCATGCGAACCTCGTTTGGATTTAACTAAGCGGGATAGAGCGATGGTTTGGCGGTGCCATTCTTGCACAGGAACTGCGGGGTATCCACCATAAGATGCACCGGCGGGGATATCGGCAATAATGCCTGATTTTGCAGCGATTTTCGCGCCGTGACCGATTTTGATGTGACCAGATAAGCCAACCTGACCGCCCAAGACCACGCCATCGCCGATGCGTGTTGAGCCAGAGATACCGCACTGTGCAACAACGACAGCACGCTTACCGATTTGTACGTTATGACCAATCTGTACAAGGTTGTCGATCTTGGTGCCTTCACCAATCACTGTATCGGGACCTGTGCCGCGATCGATGGTTGTGCCTGCGCCGATTTCAACGTCATTCTCAATGACAACACGGCCAAGCTGCGGAACCTTGATGTGGCCATCGCGCCCCAAGGCGAATCCGAAACCATCTTGCCCAATGTGAACGCCACGGTGAATCAACACACGGTCACCTATAATGCAGTGACTGAAGCTGGAGAGTGCGCCGATTTGGCAATCTTTACCAATTTGTACGCCATCATAAATGACTGCGTTTGCACCAATGCGTGTGTGGTCGCCAATCACGACATTTGCGCCAATCACTGCGCCTGCCATGATGGATACGCCCTTGCCAATTTTTGCCGTAGGGTCAATGACAGCAGAGGGTGCAATCGTTGCGGCTACTTTCGCTTCGGAAGGGTAAAATTTTTGTGCAGCCAGCGCATAGCAGCGATAGGGATCATCTGTAATCAATAACGCCATCGTGCTTGGTGCTTGCTCCGAGAATTTAGGGCGGACAAAACAGGCACCTGCCTCACTATGCAAAAACTGCTCAATATATTTTGTGTTATCAAAAAAGCTGATGTCTGTTGATGAAGCGCGATCAAGCGGTGCAACATCACTCAGGCGGCCAGACGCTTTATCTTTAGTAAGCAACTCAGCACCCGTTGCCGATGCTAGATCAGCAACGGTAAACGGCCCGTGATTCACGAAAAAGCGCGCATCAACCATAATAGACTACCTAATTAAGACCTGAAAATCAGGGTTAGAATTTCAAGGTTACGGAAGGTAGCTTCTTGTTGAGGCGAGCCAACACATCGCTGGTGATATCCAGTGACGTATCGCCGTAGAGTACTTGTGCAGATGACACAACGAGGTTTAACTTCTTCTCGCGTGCAACTTCAGCAGTGATGTTCACTACGTTGGTTTGGATTTGCTCCAAAGCGCCAGCGAACGCTTTATCGAGCGATGCTTTTTTGCCTTGAATCTCACGTTGTGCAGCCGCTGCTTTAGCGCGGAAATCTTTTACTTTTTGCTCAAACGCCGCTTTTTCCATGTTAGCTTGTTGTTTGGAAAGCGCCTGATCTTCGGTCAGCAATGCTTTTTCTTTGCTATCGAGTTCAGCTTGGAATGCTTTTTGTTTGCTTTGCAGTTGATCGCGTACTGACTTTGCAGAAGACGCTTCCGCCATAATTTTCTGGATGTTGACAACACCAATGCTGGTTTCTGCATGCGCAGGAACAGCGAGCAGGGTAACAGCGAGTAACGAAGCGATAGAAAAGAACACATGTTTCATAAGACACACCTTTAGTTGGAATACACAAAATAAGAGTCGGGAATCTGCACCATTTGAATGATAAAATCCAGTAAGATTCGTGTTATATACGGTTAAAAACGCGTACCGAATCCGAAGCGGACGATTTCCTCATCGTCATAGTCTTCTTTGAGGAAAGCTTGTGCAAAATCAACGCGTACGGGGCCAAATGGCGAATTCCAAGCCACACCAAAGCCTGCTGAGGCTCTTAGGGTCTTATCGTCATTGATGCCAGCACCTGAATCATCCAAGCCATAAAGGCTACCTGCGTCCACGAATAATGCGCCACTTACCCCTAAATCGTCGGGCAGGCCGAGTGGGAAACGCACTTCGTTAGAAACAACGTAGTAAGTGTTACCGCCGAGGGCGTCAGTGGTGGCGCTATCGCGTGGGCCAATCCCTGCATTTGTAAAGCCACGGAATTGTTGGCTGCCGATAAAGAAGCGCTGGTTAATTGGAACATCTCTACCAATACCAGTAATATTTCCAACCATGGTTGCGCCGGCATACGTCCACTGCTTGGCGATTGGGTAGTAATATTCGCTCTGAATTTCATGGCGAGCAAAGCGGTCATCGCCACCTAAGCCCGCGATATCTTGGTTCAGCTTCAGGTAACTACCGCGTGTTGGATTTTGAACATTGTCACGACCATCATAAATGAAGGAATGGCCAACATACGAGGTTGTGCTTTTGCCTGACTGGCGCTGAATGAATTGCGAAGCAAACGGTGAAATATTGCTGATCTCACTCTGCTCGTAACCATAGCGAACCTGATGCTTCCATTTTTCGCTGAGATTATAACCCGTGCGCAATATGATACCTTTTGCATCGCGGTCGAAGGATGCTTCGTCCTGCAATTCTTGGGTGGTTTGGTAAAGGTCAAACCCTGCTTCCAGTTCGCGGCCAAGGAAGTAAGGCTCTGTAAAGCCGAAGTCATATTGTTGGCGGCGCGCGGCAAAGAGTGTGCGGGCGCGAACGGTTTGACCACGGCCAAGGAAGTTGCGCTCGGTGATGCCCACGTCGGCCAAGGCACCGTCGGTAGTCGAGAAGCCCGCACCGAATGTGATCTCACCTGTCGATTTTTCCTGCACTTCTACGTCGATATCTGTCTTATCTGGCGCGCTACCCGCAACGTTTTGAATGCTCACAGTCTCAAAGTAACCAAGGTTATTGAGGCGTTGCTCAGTACGTTTGATTTTGCTGGTGCTGTAAGGATCGCCCTCATTCAAGCGGAATTCACGGCGGATAACTTCGTCCAAGGTGCGTGAGTTGCCGAAAATATTGATTCTGTCCACATACACACGCGGGCCTTCACTAACCGTATAGGTAAGATCAATGATTCTATCTTTACCGGGACGGCGCGTAGTCACGGGGTCGATATCCACGAATGCGAAGCCTTTATCACCCAGCGCTTCGACCATTGCGTCAACGCTGTTTTCAACTTCGGTCGCGTTATAGGTGTCACCTTTTTTGGTGGTAAGCTTGGAGTTAAGGTTACCAACACGCTTTTTGTTCAGCGTGGTTTTTACATCGACATCACCAAGTGTGTAGATGGGGCCTTCTTCGATTGTGTAGGTCAGGTAAAATGCGTCACGCTGCGGCGAAAGTTCAGCAATCGCTGACTTCACTTTGAAGTCGGCAAAGCCGTTTTCGAAATAGAATTTACGCAGCAATTCTTGGTCATATTGCAGGCGATCTGGGTCGTATTTGTCGGCATCGCTTAGGAATTTGTACCAACGTCCAATCTCGGAGTTAATGACCTGCTGTAGTGCGGAAGACGAGAAATACTCGTTGCCAATGAAGGTGATTTTTTCGATCGAAGCACTTGGGCCTTCTTCGATTTCATACACCAAATCCACACGGTTCTGCTCTAGCGCGATGATTTTGGGAGTAATGACGGCAGAGTAGCGGCCCGCACGGCGGTAAACGTCTAGCAGGCGCTTCAAATCTTGCTGAACGCGGGTGCGCGTATAGATCGAGCGTGCACGAAGCGTTACTTCTTTTGCTAAATCTTCTTTACTGATTTGGTCGTTACCCTCGAATGCAACGCGGTTGACGCTGGGGTTTTCCGTTACCTTGGTGAGCAAGACATTTCCTTGCTGTTCCATTTGAATGTCGGAGAAAAGGCCAGTGTCATAGAGGCGCTTAAGGGCAAGATCGACATCGTACTGCGAGACGTCATCACCACGCTCAATGCCAATGTAGGTCTCGATGGTGGAGTTCTCAATGCGCTGGTTGCCTTCAATGCGTATCTCGCGCACCGCTTCGGCCATGGCGCTGACAGGGAAAATAAGAAGACTAATGAGGAGGCATTTTTTGAACATTGGCGGCAAAATACTTTGTAAAATCAGTAACGTCTAGAAGAATAATTGTTTGATATCATTGAATAAGGTGAATGCCATCAGCGTTGCGATAACTGCCACACCAAAACGATAGCCATACTCTTGGAAACGCTCAGCGATTGGGCGGCCACGCACGGCCTCAAGCGCATAGAAAGCAAGGTGCCCACCATCGAGCATAGGAATGGGGAAAAGATTCACCAGACCTAAATTCGCAGAAAGCAGCGCAATAAACCATAGGGTCATACGAACCGTCTCGGACAAAGTCTCGCCTTGTTGGGTAATATCGCCTGAAAGCTTGGCGATACCGACAGGGCCTTTCAGTTCGTCGGCGCTACGGTCACCTGAAATCATTTGCCCCATCACTTTGAGAGATGATGCGCACAAACCGTAGGTGCGCTTGGTGGCTTCCCACACGGCGGTGCCAATTCCGACATTCTGGTAGGTAATTTTTTGACTGCGAATGCCAATGAGCGGGCGCTTAATCGTATTGCCCACGGCATCTTTTTCCTCGAAGGTGCGCGGGGTAATGGTCTTTTCGATACGAGTGCCATTACGTAATAAAATAACCTGCACATCGTCGCCCAGATTGGTCATCATATAATCGGCAATATCGTTGAATCGGCTGATTTCCTTATCATCGACCTGAATAATGCGGTCGCCTTTTTTAAGACCAGCCTCTGCCGCAGGCGAATTTTTCAAAACGCCGCCAACCACAGGCTCAGTGGACATGAGGCCTGTCGTGAAAATGAAAAACGTAAATACCGCGATGGTCAGAATGAAGTTGGCAATAGGCCCCGCCGCAACGATGATTGCTTTGTTGCGCAAGGGCTGGTGGTGAAAGCTGATGCGCTTATCTGCGTCGCTCATATGCTCGATTTTTTCAATGTCTGGTGTGCTGGCGGCGCCTGCGTCACCAAACATTTTAACGTAACCGCCTAATGGCAAAACAGAAACTTTCCAACGCGTTTTGGCGCGATCCGTGAATCCAAAAATTTCACGACCAAAGCCGATCGAGAAGGTCTCAACCTTCACGCCGCATAAACGTGCGGCAAGGTAATGGCCAAACTCGTGCACGAATACGATGACGCTCAAAACGATAACGAATGAGAGAAGATAATGCGGCAGCTCGGCGAGGTTTTCTAACATGTGTCCCTATAGGTATTGGGATGTTCTTTGGCGCACCTCGTTATCGAGTGCGATGACATCTTGAAGAGCGTTCATAGCCTGTGGGGTGGAATCTGCAAGTGCTCTCTCAACGATGTGGGTAATTGCCTCAAAACTAAGGCGTTTTTCGAGGAAAGCGGCAACCGCAATCTCGTTGGCAGCGTTGAGGGTAATCATTGCCCATTGGCCTGCGACCATCGCCTGCTTCGCCAGCGTAAGGGCGGGGAAGCGCGCATCATCCATCGGGCGGAAGTTGAGCGTGCTGATTTTTGCTAAATCGAGGCGCTCAGTGGGAATCGCAATGCGGTTCGGCCATGCGAGCGTGTAGCTGATGGGAATGCGCATATCCGGCATGCCGAGTTGAGCAAGCACCGAGCCGTCGGCATAATGTACCAGCGCGTGCACGATGGATTCAGGGTGAATCAGCACATCAAGTTGCTCTGGTGGTAGTCCGAACAGGAAATGCGCTTCAATCAGCTCCAGCCCTTTGTTGAACATGGTGGCGGAGTCGACGGATATCTTTGCGCCCATGCTCCATTTCGGGTGGGCAACAGCCTCGGCAGGCGTAATGTCTTTGAACGTATCCAGTGGGCGATTCAGGAATGGGCCACCCGAAGCGGTGAGGGTGACTTTCTCCAGCGCAGCGCGATGCTCCGTGGCGAGCACCTGAAACACGGCGTTATGTTCGGAGTCTATAGGCAGCAACTTGGTGTCGTATTTCTGGCAGGCTTGCAGCACGAGTGAACCTGCACATACAAGGCTTTCTTTATTGGCGAGTGCAACCGTTTTGCCATGCTTAATGGATTCCATGACCGCAGGTAGACCTGCTGCACCAACAATCGCGGCAACGGTGATATCCGCCCCCATGCTTGCTGCTTCGTTGAGGCTTACAATATCGCAATCAAGTTTCGCTGCCTTGAGTTGTGGCAATTTGTTTTCGTTTGCCAGCGCAATAGCCTTTGGGCGAAATTCTTTGGCGAGGACGATGAGTTTTTCCACATTGCCATTGGCAGTGAGGGCGACAACTTCAAATTGCTCAGGGTTGCAGCGAATAATATCGAGCGTGCTATCGCCAATCGAACCCGTCGCACCAAGGATGGTGATGGATTTGCGTGATTGAGCTGTAATATCTTGCTGATCAATGATGTGCATAATTGCTTCCACTAAAGACCTGCACCAAGCACTAACACAAGAATGATGTATAAAAATAAATTTGGTGAAGTAGCTAGTATTGCGCAGGGCAGTAACCCATCGACTCTGTCGAATAGTCCGCCATGCCCAGGTATAATTTTGCTGCTATCTTTGAGGCCAGCTTTCCGCTTCATACGTGATTCCAACAAATCGCCTAATAGTGCAACAATTGCTAATGCAACTCCGGCTACAAGCGAGAAATTTAAATCACTCTCGCCATAATAAACAATCACAAGTACGTAAGCACTAATAATGCTACATAGAATAGAACCAGCTAAGCCTTCCCATGTTTTACCTGGACTTATTTGGGGGGCTAGTTTGTGCTTGCCGAATAATTTTCCAAACACGTATCCGCCAATATCAATCACGGCGACTTGGATAACGAGAAAATAAACGGAATTAATCTCTTCTGGTTCGCTTTTATAGTCAAAACCCATGCGATACAAAAACCAAAATCCGAGCACGCCAAGTGTAATGTAAATCGTTCCTAAAAATAAAGACAGCAGACGTTTAAATGTTGAGGTTCTGTAATGTGAAAAGCCCCACCATTCCCAAATTAATATTAACCATACTGCCACCATAGCAATTGAGAACGCGGTTATGCCAGCCTCAACAATTGCAATAAATCCAGCAATCAGCACTGCTGCGCTGATGGTGCGCACTTTAAGGTCTGCCCATTTACTCATTACGTGCTCCAAATCTGCGCTCGCGCTGGCTGAAACATTCGATGGCTTTATCGAGGTGCGCGCCGGAAAAATCTGGCCATAACACTTCGGTGAAATAGAGTTCTGTGTAAGCCGATTGCCAGAGCAAGAAGTTGCTCAGGCGCTCGTCGCCACCCGTGCGAATCAGCAAATCAGGGTCGGGGATATCGCTCGTGTCGAGATGCTCGCTAATCATTTGCTCGGTAACCGCATCTGGCTTAAGCGAACCATCCGCAATTTTTTGGCCGATGCGTTTCATTGCATTCGCAAGCTCTTGGCGGCTGCCGTAGCTGAGTGCAATCACGAGGGTGAGGGCAGTGTTACCAGCGGTCATCGCCTCCACATCTGCCAATTCTTTTTGAATGTCTTTCGAAAGTGCTTCGCGATCACCAATAAAGCGTAGGCGCACGCCTTCCTTGTGCATCGTTTTCGCTTCGTGACGAATATAATGGCGCAATAGCTCCATCAAATCACTGACTTCATCTTTCGGGCGATTCCAATTCTCGGTCGAGAAGGCATAAAGCGTGATGTATTTAATATGCGGGCGGGTTTTGCAGGCTTCGAGTAGTGTGCGAATGGCTTCAGCGCCTTGTTTGTGGCCACGAACGCGTGCGATGCCTTGCTGCTTTGCCCAACGGCCATTGCCGTCCATAATGATGGCGATATGGGCGGGGAGTGCCGCCACTTCAGACTGAATCTGCGGGGCGGCTTTCGCCATATTACACGCTCATGATATCTTTTTCTTTTGCGGCCAAGGCGTCGTCGATTTTCTTGATGTAATCGTCGGTCAGCTTCTGGATTTTTTCTGACTCGCCATGCATTTGGTCTTCAGAAATTTGCTTCGCTTTTTCTTTCGCTTTCAAATCATCCATGCCGTCGCGACGGACGTTGCGTACTGCAACTTTCGCAGCTTCAGCATATTTACCTGCAAGCTTAGCAAGTTCCTTACGACGTTCTTCCGAAAGCGCAGGGATTGGCACGCGCACCAATTGACCGTCCGCCACGGGGTTAACGCCGAGGTTCGCATTGGCAATAGCTTTTTCAACGGCTTTCACCATCGACTTGTCCCACACTTGAACGGTGAGCATGCGCGGCTCTGGTGCGTTCACGGTGCCGACTTGGTTCATTGGCATCATCGCGCCATACGCTTCGACCTGAATGTGATCGAGCAAGTTAGCAGAAGCGCGGCCCGTGCGTAGGCCCGCGAATTCATGTTGGAGCGATGCAAGCGCGCCATCCATACGTTTTTGGAGTTCTGGGTGTGACATAGGTTCCTCTTATTTTTTGTCTGAAATTACAGTGTACTGGCCTTCGCCTTTTACGACTTTGGCAAAATTTCCTTCTTCGTGAATGGAGAATACCAGAATAGGAATCTGGTTTTCTCTTGCCAGCGAAATTGCGGCGGCGTCCATCACTTTCAAATCCTTGCTGAGTACATCATGATAGCTGAGCTGCTCAAAGCGTTTCGCGGTGGGATTCTTTTTCGGATCGCTATCATACACACCATCGACCTGCGTGCCTTTCATCAGCGCGTCGCACTGCATTTCAGAAGCACGTAGCGCGGCGGTAGTGTCGGTCGTGAAATAGGGGTTGCCGATACCGCCAGCAAAAATGACCACGCGGCCTTTTTCCATATGGCGCAGGGCGCGACGGCGAATGTAAGGCTCGGCCACTTGTTGCATTTCGATTGCGGAGAGTACGCGGGTTTCAACACCCGAACGTTCCAGAATATTTTGAATCGCAAGGCCGTTCAGGATGGTCGCTAGCATGCCCATGTAATCGGCGCTTGAGCGTTCCATGCCTTTTGCAGCTCCAGAAATACCACGGAAGATGTTACCGCCGCCAACGACGACGCAGACTTCCACGCCAAGCGCGACGACGGATTTAATGTCGTTAGCAATGCGTTGGATGGTGTCGAGGTCTTGGCCATATTGCTTGTCGCCCATCAGTGCTTCGCCCGATACTTTGATAAGTACGCGTTTGAATTTTGCTTTAGGGTTTTTGGCTGTGGCGAGTGATGCGGTCATGGCTGGCTCCTGAACGAGGATAGAACTAGCGCACTGCATTGAAATAACAAGTTAAATTTCAAATTTTATCTGCCTCATATTCATCTAATCTTCACATTTGAGCCGTTTAGTCTTTGTTATATTGAAGAATGTATAGAGGGTTATCATGACAGAAGCAGTTGAGGATTGGCAATTAGCACCTGATAGAGTGATGGATATCTGCGCTACAGAGCCTGGTGGAGTTAAAACATTCAAGGTTCCGCAAGACGGTGTTGCTTTAGACCGCATGCTTAAGCGCATTTTGCAGAACATCGCAGGTAGTGAACATTACGGATTCTCCCAGACGGAGATACAAAATATCAAAAGATCACCAGGTATGATTTCTTTGGGTGAGCCAGACAATCAGAATGCCCTGAGACTTGCTCATGATTTACAGGAGTTAACCCCACTTGGTGTGAATGAACCATTATTTGCACCTTTTAAATGGAAAGTGAGCCAACCTGAAGCACTGATCTGTAAATATAGCGATAATTCTCAGCGCTTATGTGATGCTGTGAATGCGCTCGTGGATAAGCTTGGTATGCGGGATATTGCCCAGAAAATCATTCACAGCGAAATGAAAGTATTGGAATATTCTCAATATGCAACACGCGGATAACGTAAACGCATAGTAATAAAAAAGGGCGCGAGAGGCGCCCTTTTTCGTGTGTACTAAAGCGTTACCTTAGGCAGCAGTGCCTGCGGCTTTTGCTACTTCGGCTGCGAAATCATCTTCTTTTTTCTCGATGCCTTCACCCAATGCAAAACGCTCGTAACCCGTTACTTTAATAGGTGCGCCAACTTCTTTCTCGGCAGCAGCTACCACTTCAGAAACTTTGGATTTGCCATCCACGACGAAGATTTGCTCAAGCAATACGATTTCTTCGTAGAACTTGCGTACGCGACCTTCGACCATTTTCTCGGCAACTTCCTTTGGCTTACCAGATGCAATTGCCTGTTCGATGAGAACAGTGCGTTCGCGCTCAAGACGGCTGGCATCAACGGTTTCGCGGGTGAGTGCTTCTGGCTTGGCAGCAGCAACATGCATCGCGATTTGCTTACCTAAAGCTTCGAGCTTTGCCTTATCGCCAGTTGATTCCAGCGCAACGAGCACGCCGATTTTACCAAGGCCAGGCTTCACAGCAGAGTGAATGTAGGTAGCAACCACACCATCTTTTACTGAGAGCAACTTCGTGCGGCGTAGGTTCATGTTCTCGCCGATCGTTGCAACAGCATCGGTGATTGCATCACCTGCAGGTTTGCCAGAAGCGGTTTTGAGGGTTTTGAGTTTCTCAACATCGCTATCAGCATTGAGAGCGAGTTTCGCAACTTCTTCAGCAAGCGCTTGGAACTGGTCGTTGCGTGCTACGAAGTCGGTTTCTGAGTTCAGCTCGATCAGCGCAGCCGAAGTGCCAGCCGATGCGGCAGCAATCAAGCCTTCTGATGCAATGCGGCCTGCTTTTTTAGCAGCCGATGCAAGGCCTTTTTTACGAAGCCAGTCAATCGCTGCTTCAACATCACCCTTGTTTTCATCGAGGGCTTTTTTGCAATCCATCATGCCAGCGCCCGAGCGCTCGCGAAGTTCTTTTACTAATTGTGCAGACATTTCTTTCTCCTTTAGTCGCGTGAGCAAAGGGCGAGATGGATGTATCCATCCATACTCGCCATTTGGTATTCACTGTGATTACGCTGATTTTTTCGCTTTTTTAGCAGGCTTTTCGCTTACTTCAGCATCGTCTTTTTTCGACGCTGCTTTTTTAGCTTCTGCTGCAAACGCTTCTTTTTTGCTGCTTGATTTCACAGGTGCTTTAGCAGGCTGTTGCTTGCCTTTGCCGCCGCGTGCTGGTTTCGCTTCAGGCTTTTCTTCCTTCGCTTCAACAGGCACTTCTGCGTTCATAGCTTCTTCCATTTCAGAAGATTGCTTCTTAGCAGGAGCGGTGCGGCCACCGAGTGATTCTTGTAGACCATCAAGCGCTGCATCTGAAATCAGCTTGCAGTAAAGCTTAATTGCGCGGGTTGCATCGTCGTTACCTGGAATTGGGTAATCAATGCCATCTGCGGTGCAGTTCGTATCAATGATCGCAACGATTGGAATCCCCAACTTTTGCGCTTCTTTGATAGCGAGTTCTTCACGGTTCGTATCGATAACAACGAGCAAATCTGGCTTGCCGCCCATATCACGGATACCGCCGAGCGAACGCTCGAGCTTATCGCGGTCACGCTGCATGGTGAGGCGTTCTTTCTTGGTCAGACCGCTATTTTCTTGCGCAAGCAGTTCTTCGTATTTGCGCAATTGGCGGATGGAGCCTTGAATGGTTTGCCAGTTGGTGAGCATGCCGCCCAACCAACGGTTATTTACGTAGTATTGGCCGCAACGCTGTGCAGCTTCTACGATGCTGTCCGAAGCTTGGCGCTTGGTGCCAACGAAAAGGATACGACCGTTTTTCAAAACGGTTGAGCGCACAACGCCAAGGGCGCGGTGCAACAGGGGAACCGTTTGCTGTAGGTCGATGATGTGAACATCGTTACGGGTACCGTAGATATACGGTGCCATACGAGGGTTCCAACGCTTGGTTTTGTGACCGAAATGTACGCCAGCGTCGATAAGATCGCGCATTGAAAAGGCAGGAAGTGCCATAATAAAGTCTCCTTTGACCGGTTGTACGTCTACAGGTTGTTCCCACTTCGTGAGACCGGCGGGAAACTAGGAACACCCCAATCGCCCAAACCTGTATGTGAATTACCCACTTACGTGGGGTGGCGCTTGATACCCTATTTTATGCAGGAATCAAGCATTCTTTGGGCTTTGTGCGGTGCAGCGTCACGAAAACTTCATAAATCTAAGGTTTTTCAATATCCTGAAGCTGGTAGAATAAAAGGTGGAGAGGTGTGCTGTACACGCCCTCGTCAACGTATGCAGGAATAAATGGCCGTCTATAAGAATAGTAAGGGTTATGCTGCAGTCACGGCGGTTGAATTTAGTAAAACCGACGATGGACAGCAGAAGGCGTTTTTCCATTTACGCAGCGCACATGATTTGGATGCTTTCAAGAAGCACTTACGCGATTCCAAATTAAACTACAAAATTGAAGCAGAAGCGACGATTGCAGGCTCACCTGTTCTGATTGTCGATTTGCAAGATTCAAAATTACAGGCGCTCGATTGGCTTAATCGCCAAGGCGGCCAATTTGAATTATCGCACAAACAAAAAGGTATCGACCCGTGGATTATTCGAAGCATCCTAGGGTTTGGCGGACAGAGCTTGCAGCTCGCTTCATCCTTCATGCGTCCGATTACGGAGATCAATAAAGGCAAGGGCCTTTGGGCGCGAATCGATAAAAACATTTTTATATTTGCTGCGGCGAACATGACGGCAAACGTCATCAACTTGGTCTACAAGGCGCAAGATAAAGATGATCCTCATCAATTACGTTTCCTGAAGGACAGCACCAATCGCAAACTTTCGCCGCACTTAATGGATGGTGAAGTTGCACCAAGCATTGATGATAAGCGTAAAACGTTGCGCGAGGATTATAAAGATCCCAATAGAGCGCAAAGCGTTGATAGCTTCATGCGTGCGAATTCGGTGAATGTCGGTGAGTTGGGGTTACGGTATATTGGCGCATACGGGATTGCCTTCCAACCCAATACTACAGCCAATATTCTGAAAGGTAAGTTGCCGCTTCTTTCTACAAATCCATTCCGGAAATATTCGGGTCTCAGCAGCATCTTGGGTAAAACTGTTGCGCTTAACTCCACGATTGCGGATCCATACAATCCTCAACCCAAAACGTGGTGGGATGAAGTGCGCGAGAAATACACGTTCTTAGGTGGCGGCCTTATTGAGGCGGGTGCTTTCTCTGCATTGGCTTATGATAATTTCTTTAATTCATCGAAGAAAATGCAGACTTCTGGAATTGACTGGAAGCATGTTGGTGTGGACTGGTCAAAATTCTGTAAGAAGATTGGCGTGAATAATGTGCAAGGCACTATTTCTCGCGATTGGCTTGGCGGTATTGGCGCATCTATGTTTGTCACGGGGTATATCGTGCGTTCATGGGCGGATTATGGCAAGCGTAACGTCGATATGAATGAGCTATATGCGCATGTCAGCGATACATTAGCCAAGACCCCCGTCGAGAAAATACCGCAATTGGTGGCTGAGACGGCGGCAGACATTAAAACCCATTTCAAGGACATGCCAGAGCTTGATTACAGCACCATTTACACATCACTCGTACGTGACTTGAAGCGTTACCACCATATTGATGTAGCGGAATTGCAGTTACTAAATGAGTCGCAGGCCCCCAAGCCAGCAGGTAAAATTCGCGGCCCTGTTGCTCATCACGAAATTGGCGCAACCCAGCAAGTACCTGAAAATAAGGTGGCTTCGCGCTAATTCTCTCCCTAATCGTCATCAAACCTTCATAAAACTAAAGCCCGATTTTTGCTATTCTGTATGGTGAGGAGAACTCTATTTGAGTGACGAACCTACAGTTCCGCCTACCGTGACCCCGCAGGTTGAAAAACCTGAGGATGAACAAGGTAATGATGTACGCGTAGAAGAAACCACATCGTCTGACGGAAAAACATCCGCGCCGCGATCGGAATCTACAAGTGCATATGAAGAATACCTTTTCGGTGGCGGTGCACTAAAGCAAGGTGCAAAGAATCTTGCGTGGAGCGATACGACCAATGGTCGTATTGCGATTCGTATTGTCTCGCGCGGATTATTCGGCGCAGCAGCATTTGCAATTGGTAGCCGCTACGCAAACATGAATTTGCAAGGATACGAAGCTCATCAATGGGATAAATCAAAACCACTTCATTGGGTGGCTAAGGGATTTGATACCGTTTTTGGTGAACCAATCAAATTCGGTGTGCGTGGTGCGGCAAAGCTATTGGGTGGTAATGCTGACGCGTGGGAATATTCGGCGACGCGCTTCCGCACAAAAGCTTATTTTTATAAAGATGATCCAACACATCGCATGGGACGCAGCCTTGGTACGGAGATTACATCGGTAAGTTTCGACTTCTCCTGTATGTCGTTGGGAGACGCGCTTGCGCGTAACGTGATTCAGGTATTGGACCCGAATATTGAGAAACCATGGATTAAAGATGGAAAATTCAATGCGGGTGAGTGGGCGAAAGCGGTAGGCCGTGCAACGTGGCGTTCTGTTAGTAAGAACGCGGGCGAGGACTGGGCAGTCGCATTACCATACGTTTACTTTATGAAATGGCAGCGCCAAGCGATTGCGCGTATGTTCCCTGGTTCGAAAGTGATGCTTGATAATAACTGGAATGGTGGATCGCTGATGATTAATCATAGCGGTGCTGTGATGGGTGATTATCAATTAGCGGGTGCTTTGGATTTACAGGGACGCTTCTCGACCTATAACTGGTTCACCTTGATGTATCGTGATGCCTATGATGCGATTCACCGCAATTTCACGCAATGGTCGAAAGATGGCTATAAGGTTGATTTCCAGTCGTCTGATCGTCCTGTAGAAGAGTTTATTGGTTCGGTTGGCCAAACTTTACGCTACACCATGAAGAGCTTTATCAAGGCGAACCTTTATATGCAGCCTGCGGTGCCATTCTTCTGGATGTTCCGCACACCCCAAAGCAAGTGGAAAGCTTCACCCGTATGCCCAGACCACCCGTCAGGATTTGGTGTTCCAGAAACTGAACCGAACGTGAATGCTAATAAAGGTACTCTAGAAAGTTACCAGAGCAATTTCGACCGTACCAAGAATAAGTTTCTCCAGAAAGATTGGGCGGGCAATGTCATTAAGGAAGGTACGGATGTATTCCTGGGTGAGAACAAGCTGAAAGCGGCTGATTACGATCCATTTGCAATGAAGAACCAGAAGAATTTGTTCTCATTGATGCTGAATCCATTTGGTTGGATATCGTATAAAACAGGTTCTGCGCTTATTAAAGCTGTGGAGCAGCCTATTTTCAAAGGCATGGATTATTCGGCGGGTGCTGGTGGCAAATGGGCTACGGGCTTGTCGAAATTTGTTGGTGTGAATTCAAAAGACCGTGCGATGACCTTGCGTAGTTTCGTGGACGCTTCGTTTGCATACACACCTTATTTTGCGGCTAAAGCGGAGCTGGGCTTGCGTGTAGATGACAGGCCAGCAGGCGGCGGCTTGGGTGAAATGGATAAAGCGATTTATGGTCTGATTGATAGCGTTGGTACATTCAAATTCAAAGATTCAGGAAAATATTTACGCCGTGTTGCTGACTTGGTGATGGATGTGCCAAACAAAGACGCGCAAATGCGCGAAGCGGATCCCACGACTACTCACGCAGTTGGTGATGGTTCGTTTACGCCTGCACGTAATAAACAGCCTAAAACACGTGTTGAAAAATCCAGTATTGTTGAGCAGCACAAGCAGACACTGAGCGGCAAGACCGAAGAGAAAGACTGGAAAGGCTTTATCGCAGACAAGCGAGAAGCAGCGCAGATATTGCCTGATCACCCCACTGTGCAGTAGCCATTGCATTTTACACCTCTAAGACTAAACTTAGCCTCTCAAGAGGGGTGTTATGGTAAAGGCTGCGGTGATTCTTTCAGGGTGTGGTTATCTCGATGGTGCAGAAATTCGTGAGTCTGTGCTGGCGCTATTGGCGTTAGACCAGCAAGGTGCAGAAGTGCATATTTTTGCACCTGATATCGCGCAGATGCATGTGGTTGATCATGTAGCCAGATCTCCCGTTGATGGTACGCGTAATGTGCTGCAAGAGGCTGCTCGTATTGCGCGCAGCGATGTAAAAGCACTCTCACTTTTAGATATGAAGGGTTTCGATCTGCTGGTGATCCCAGGCGGATTTGGTGTTGCCAAAAACCTTTCGGACTTGGCGATTAAAGGTGCGCAAGCTGCTATTTTGCCTGATTTCCAGCGCGTGATTGATTCAGCATACGCACAGAAAAAGCCAATTGCAGCGATTTGTATCGCTCCCGCAGTGTTGTCGTTGGCGCTTAAAAATAAAGGCATTACCGTAACGATTGGTGAAGATGCGGGCACTGCCGAAGTGATTCAATCAAGCGGCAATAATCACCAGAACTGTGCGAGCGATTCCTGTGTGGTGGATGATGCTAACCATATCGTGACGTGCAGCGCTTATATGCGCGAGGACACATTAAGTGCGATTGCCAAGGGAATTGATGCATGTATTCGTACAGCAGTGACAATGGCAAAAAACCAACGTAAAGTCGCTGCATGAGATTTTTTTCTATTACATGTGCCGCCTTGTTGATGAGCAGTAGTGCTTTTGCGCAGGCCTATAAACCTGTCTGCGTTCCGACCCATCTTCTGCCACCAGCAAATTACCCAGGCGCAGAGGCGATTCCGCCAGGTAATAATTTAGTCATGCCTGCTGGTAAGTCGATCGAAGCGGAGGGGCAAAAATTGATTTTGACGGGGCGCGTGCTTGATAATCATTGTATGCCTATCAAGGATGCGACGATAGAAATATGGCAGGCAAATCCTTTTGGCCGCTATGTGCTTGCAACGCGTGCAGACCTTATGACGCCAGCGCCAACATTTGCAGGGGCGGGGCGGGGCTATACCAGCAATATGGGTGAATTTATTTTTACCACGCTGTTTCCCTCAGGCGTTGAAAAGCGCGCACCCTTCATTGGTGTAAGGGTAAAGGCACATGATATGAAGCCATTCACCACGCAGATTTTCTTTGCCAATGATGGGCGCAATACAACGGATCCTGTGTATGCAAAGCTGAAGGGTGATGCTGCGCGTACCGTAACCATTTCCATGCGCCCGCTTAGTGGCGTCAATGGCTACATCGGAACGATTGATATCGTGCTGCCTGAAAAAGCGAAGTACGTAAGCTATTAATCTATTTTGGCGCGATCATATCTTCAGGCCGCACCCATTTATCGAAGTCTGCTTCACTGAGTAATCCCAGTTCCATTGCGGCTTGTTTCAGGGTTTTGCCTTCTTTATGCGCCTTTTTAGCGGCTTTGGCGGCGTTGTCGTAACCGATATGTGGGTTGAGCGATGTCACCAACATCAGCGATTCGTTGAGTAACTGTTGAATACGTGCTTCGTTTGCTTCGATGCCCACGACGCAATTATCCGCAAAGCTATTGCACGCATCCGCAATCAATTTAATGGATTGCAGCACGTTGTAGATGATGACGGGTTTGAATACGTTGAGTTCAAAGTGGCCATTCGAGCCCGCGATGGTGACGGTGGTATGATTACCCATCACTTGCGCGCAAACCATGGTCATTGCTTCAGATTGGGTAGGGTTCACTTTGCCAGGCATAATCGAGCTGCCGGGTTCGTTTTCAGGTAACGAAATCTCGCTGATACCGCAACGTGGGCCTGAGCCAAGCAGGCGGATATCATTGGCGATTTTCATGAGTGATACGGCGATAGTGTTCAATGCGCCAGATAGCTCAACCAAAGCATCATGTGCAGCAAGTGCTTCAAATTTATTTGGTGCAGTGACGAATGGCAGCTTGGTGATTGCGGCAACTTCTTTGGCAAACGCTGTATCAAAACCTATTTTTGCATTCAGGCCAGTGCCAACGGCAGTGCCGCCCTGCGCTAATTGATACAAGCGTGGTAGAGTGTTTTTTACACGTTCAATGCTGTATTCGAGCTGTGTGGCGTAGCCTGAGAATTCTTGACCTAAGGTCAAAGGCGTTGCGTCCATCATGTGCGTGCGGCCGATCTTTACAATTTTCTCGAAGGCTTTCGATTTCTTGGCAAGCGCTTGATGCAAATGCGTCAGCGCGGGAATCAGTGCGTGGTGCACTTGCTCGACGGCGGCGATATGCATCGCGGTTGGGAAGGAGTCGTTCGAGCTTTGCCCCATATTCACGTGGTCGTTTGGGTGAACTGGTTTTTTCGAGCCCATTACACCACCTAGAATCTCAATAGCGCGATTGCTCACCACTTCATTGATATTCATGTTGGTTTGCGTGCCCGAGCCCGTTTGCCATACTACGAGGGGGAAATGGTCGTTGAGTTTGCCTTCCATCACTTCGCTAGCGGCGGTGATCATCGCTTCACCGATTTTCTTATCAAGCCCAGCGATTTGCATATTCACTTTTGCGGCGGCGTATTTCAAAACGCCTAGTGCGCGGATGAGTGGCTTTGGCATCGTTTCGCCGCCGATTTTGAAATTCATCAGCGAGCGCGCAGTCTGCGCACCCCAATATTTGTTGTTAGGAACGGCGATTTCGCCAAAACTATCCGTTTCCATGCGGGTTGCGGTATTGAGTTTTTCTGCTGCGGACATTATGCTCTCCCTTGTTTTACGCATACATAAACGGAAATCATGAAAGCTCAAGATTGGAATAAGGCAAAAGCGCATTTACGCACAGTTTGTCCGACGATGCGGCGGATTATCGACAATCATCCCGAAGGGAAGCTCACCGCGCGGCCTGATGGCTTCTATACGTTGTTACGTGCGATTGTTGGGCAGCAAATTTCAGTCAAGGCGGCGGATTCCATCTGGAAGCGCCTTGAGGCAAAAGTGAAGCCCCTAAGCCCAGAAAAGCTTGCAAAAACGCGTATATCGACGTTGCATTCGATTGGTCTGTCGGAGCAAAAAGCCCATTATGCAAAGAATGTTGCGGCGTTTTATCTCAAGCACCCACGCCATGCGGATGGCTGGAGTGAGCATGAGGACGATGCCATCATAAAGCAGCTTACTGAAATCAAGGGGATTGGTCGGTGGACGGCAGAAATGTTCCTTATGTTTCATACAGTTAGGCCTGATGTGCTGCCCTTAGGCGACTTGGGGTTGCTGAAGGCCATTGACCTGCATTACCCCACCAAACGCCCGCGTAAAAAGGCGCATTATGAGCAAGTTGCTGAAGCGTGGAAGCCTTATCGCACGGTGGCGACATGGTATCTCTGGCGCTCCCTCGACCCCGTGCCAGTGGCCTATTAAGCCCTAGTATTCTTCTATATTTTTCCAAGGCTGTCATCAAACTGTCATATGGAAATGGTAGTTTTGGGATATGGAAGATGAAGAAGTAGAAACAACGAGTGTGTCTTCGACCGAAGCAAGGATTTGGGTAGAGACGCTTGCTGCATTGGTAGGAGATGACCCATCAGCTACGGCTGATCGTCTTGTGCCAGAAGGTGGCGATTTACCTAACATTGCTGCTGTCCTAAGTTATGCAAGTGAGCATCGCAGCGTAATTGCGCAGCGCCTTCGTCCAGAGAATATTGGCCAGTTATCGGCCACACAACGTGCAGCGTTAGAGCGCTTTCTTGAGTATCTCGAGTACGTAGAGGATTTAAGTGCTGAACAAGCCGTTCGTGATGAACAATTGCGCCGCGCATTGACTGAGTACAATGAAGACTTTGATGGCGACCCTGTTGGCAATTTTATACAAGAATTTATCTTGTTTTTTGCGCGGCTTTTTGGATTGGAAGATAAAGCAAGAGGCTTGTTTGATGTTGCTGAACCAGCACCAGAATCTGCGCCATTTACTCCAGCCCCAAGATTTGACGCGACGGCCATTTTAGGAGAGCAAAATAGCATTCCTCGCGGAGGTGTTGATGGTCACTATCGCCTCATGACTGTTGCTCGCAATTCTGGGGCAGGCATATTATCGGCCGAGATGGTGCTTGTTGCGCCAGATGGAAGTGTTGCTGCACGTTATGATATGCGTAGCGGTGGTGCTGGTAGAGGATCATTGCCTGGATTAGACGATGTTGATGCGTCTCGCGCGGACAGTCCGGTGACCGCTGAATACAGAATCAACTGGAATGATGTTCGCATCAATCGCCGTGAGCGCGCAATGCGCTATAGTGACGGAACCCTTGGATATTCGTTTACGCTTGAAAATTCTTCAAATATTGCCGCTATTGGCGGCGCTGGCAGGAATTACTTCAGAATTCATCCTCAAGGCACAGGCGGTGCTGGAACTGCTGGATGCCTTGAATTTTCTGATGATGCGGCAGCACGCCATTTCTATCAAATGATGATGTCTCTACCAGAAAATCAACGTCCTCAAAGTTTAGAAGTGCTAAATGCGCGCAATCTTGAACCAGCAACTAGCCGTATGGCATTTGCTCAGGTAGATGGCATTGACGATATTGGTGGCCCTAATCTTTCTTCTTTGACAGCTGCTGCTGCAAGCTTGGTTAGAACTTTGAGTCCTATCTCTGCTTTGGGCTAATCCCCCCTTGTTCCCAACGATTTTTGCGCTATGGTATTGGCCTTCATAAAGGAAACGCCATGATACCACGCTATTCACGCCCTGAGATGGTCGCTATTTGGGACCCTTCTACGAAATTTCAAATCTGGTTCGATATTGAAGCCCATGCGGCGGATGCAATGGCCGAGCTGGGTGTGATTCCCAAAGCGGCTGCTAAAAAAATCTGGGCGAAAGCACCCAAGAAATATGATGCGAAAGCAATTGCGCGTATTGATGCGATTGAAGCCGTCACCAAGCACGACGTGATTGCATTCCTCACCTATGTTTCCGAACAAGTGGGCGAGGAGGCGCGTTTCCTGCACCAAGGTATGACGAGCTCCGATGTGCTTGATACCTGCTTCTCTGTTCAACTGACACGCGCGAGTGATGTGCTGCTTGCGGGATTGGATAGAGTGTTGGCCGCACTTAAAAAGCGTGCGTATGAAACCAAGAACCTTCCCGCAATGGGGCGTAGCCACGGCATTCATGCCGAGCCTGTGACCATGGGGCTAAAATTTGCACGCTTCTATGCAGAGTTTGAGCGTAATAAAAAGCGCCTTCTTGCGGCGCGTGATGAAGTCGCTGTGTGTGCAATTTCTGGCGCGGTGGGCACTTTCGCTAACATCAACCCTAAGGTGGAAGCGCATGTGGCGAAAAAGCTTGGATTGAAGGTGGAGCCAATTTCAACGCAGGTGATTCCGCGTGATCGCTATGCTGCTTACTTTGCTACGCTTGGCGTTATTGCGTCCTCGATTGAGAATATTGCCACTGAAGTGCGCCACTTGCAGCGCACTGAGGTGCTGGAGGCTGAAGAGTTCTTCAGCAAAGGCCAAAAGGGTTCGTCGGCCATGCCGCACAAACGCAACCCTGTGCTCTCGGAAAACCTCTGCGGTCTCGCGCGCATCGTGCGTATGTCCGTCATTCCCGCGATGGAGAATGTCGCGCTGTGGCATGAGCGTGATATTTCGCATTCGTCGGTGGAGCGTATGATCGGGCCCGATGCGACCGTGACGTTGGATTTTGCGTTACATCGCCTTGCAGGTCTTGTGGAAAACTTAGTGGTTTATTCTGAACGTCTATCCAAGAATCTTAATCAAATGGGCGGATTGGTTTTCTCTCAACGCGTTCTACTTGCGCTTACCCAAAAGGGTGTTAGTCGCGAAAATTCCTATACGCTTGTTCAGCGTAATGCCATGAAGGTATGGGAGCATGGGAAGGATTTTCTGACCGAGCTCAATGCCGATAAGGACGTGCGCAAGGCGCTTTCTGCTAAAGATCTCGAATCGCTATTCGATATTAAATATCACACTAAACACGTGGACGAAATTTTTTCACGGGTGTTTGGCCGAGCGAAGCGTTGATCACGGCTTCTTTCTTTTCGTTATAGCGAACGATTCGATACACGATGTAGGCACCAAACATTTTGCTGGCGATGGATGTCAGCATAGTGCTGTAGCTGAAGATGCCGGGCACCACCATATTTGCGCCCATTAGGAATACAGCCGTATCAACGGGTGCGGAAACCGCGCTGGAAATCAGTACGCGTGTGGAAAATTTACGCTTGGTGAAATTATACACGCACCAGTCAACAAACTCACTGATAGCGAAGGCGAGGCCGCTATAAATGGCGATTTCAGGGCCTGCCATTTTGTAAGAGATAATCACGCCGATGATGAGTGGTATGAATACCAAATTGCCGATATCGCGTTGCACGAAGTCGCGGAATACTAATACCAAGCCCGTCACTACCGCGAATGGCGCCCATTGCCCGCCATCAGGCATGGGGATGGTTGGGACATGCGCAAACGACCAGTTGACGATAGGGATAATCGCCACGTACACATAGGCCCAAGGCGAGCGCAGTATTTTTTTGAGGGTGCGTAAAATGACGTTCATATTGGACCGCAGGCTAGAATCAGATTCATTACGTGTCACGCAACTTTCGCTTTGTGAGGTGCGTTTGATGAACAACAAAATGTTTCCGTGGCTTTTACTCATCCCTAAACGGGAAAATGTAAGTGAATGGATTGATTTAAGCCGCGAGGACCAGCACCAGCTTTCCGATGAGATCGCCATTGTCTCGCACCTATTTCAGGCTTTGGTGACGCCCGATAAGCTTAATATTGCGGCGCTTGGTAACCAAGTTCCGCAGCTTCATGTGCACCTTATTGCCCGCTATAAGGGCGACAAAGCATGGCCAAACCCTGTGTGGGGGGCAGCTAGTGAGCCTTACAGCGAGGAAGAATCGCGCCGTTTTATCTATGATCTAAAAACCGCTATCGACAGTGTTCAGGCGGCTTGACAGCCGAAAAGAAATGGTTAGTGTCGCGCCCTCACGTGAGTGTGGCTCGGTAGCTCAGTGGTAGAGCAGGGGAATCATAATCCCTTGGTCGGGTGTTCAAATCACCCTCGAGCCACCAACATTGCATCCTCCCCGATTTTATCTATATTGCCTCCAGCACAGGAGAGGCTTCATGACAAACAAAACAGCTATCGTTACGGGTTCCACGTCTGGCATTGGTTTGGGCATTGCCCATGCGCTTGCAGGTGCTGGCTATAATATCGTGTTCAATGGTTTCGGCGATAAAGCAGAAATCACCAAGTTGGTGCAGGACACCGCAACGAAGTATGGCGTGAAGACCGATTATTCTGCCGCAGATATGAGTAAGCCTGCAGAGATTGCGGCTATGGTAACGGACGCTGAAAAGAAATTCGGTTCAGTGGATGTGCTGGTCAATAATGCGGGCATTCAGCATACCGCGCCTGTTGAGGAATTCCCCACCGAGAAGTGGGATGCCATTATCGCCATTAATTTGAGTGCAGCATTTCATGCAACCAAGGCGGCGCTGCCGGGCATGAAGGCGCGCAAATGGGGTCGAATCATCAACATCGCCTCGGCGCATGGATTGGTGGCTTCAGCGAATAAAGCGGCGTATGTCGCGGCAAAGCACGGGATTGTTGGCCTCACCAAAGTCGTGGCGCTTGAGAACGCACAGATCGGCATTACTTGCAACGCGATTTGCCCTGGTTGGGTGCTCACGCCACTCGTGCAAAAGCAAATCGAAGATAAAGCGAAAGCTAATAACTGCACGATTGAGAAAGCAACAGAAGAGCTTCTGGAAGCAAAAGAGCCAAGCATGAAGTTCTCAACACCTGAACAATTGGGTGCGCTTGCAGTATTCCTTTGCTCGGAAGGCGCGGCGAATATGACGGGAACTTCACTTAGCCACGATGGTGGTTGGACGGCGCAATAATGGTCGCTAAGCCAAAATCTAAACCCAAAAAAATAAACCTCGCACTGCAAGGTGGTGGCGCTCATGGCGCTTATACATGGGGCGTGCTTGATAGGCTGCTCGATGAAAAGGACATTGTGTTTGAGGGTATCAGTGGCACGTCGGCGGGCGCAATGAATGCGGTGATATTGGCGGATGGTTATTCTAAAGGTGGCCGCAAAAAAGCCAAAGAGCAGCTTCGTGATTTTTGGCAAGAAGTGAGCCATTGTAGCGGTGTATTCAGTCCCATTCAAAAGTTTGACACTGAGCAAGCCAAGCAATTTAACTTCGGCTGGAATTTCGCGGCAAGTTGGCTGGATGCGGTTTCACGGACCTTCTCGCCTTATGAGTTAAACCCGATGAATGTGAACCCTCTGCGCGATATTTTAGAGCGCATGGTGGATTGGGACAGATTACATCGCGATGGCGGCATCCACCTTTTTGTTACGGCAACCAATGTGCAGCTTGGCCAACCGCGAGTGTTCTCGTGCGAAGAAATAACGCTGGATGTATTGTTGGCGTCTGCGTGTATTCCGTTCCTGTTTCAGGCGGTGGAAATTGAGGGTGAGCCTTATTGGGATGGTGGCTATATGGGCAATCCATCCATTTGGCCGCTCATTTATAAAACGCATTGCGATGATATTTTGCTTGTGCAAATCAATCCGCTCGAGCGGGCTGGAACGCCGATGCGCTCGATGGAAATCATCGATAGGCTGAATGAAATCAGCTTTAATTCGAGCCTTGTTTCTGAAATGCGCGCGATCAATTTCGTGAAAAAGCTCATCGACAAGGGCAAGCTGGATGACAGGGAATATAAAAACATCCGCATGCACATGATTTTCTCGCCAGATGCCATGCATGGTATGACGGCTAGCACCAAGCTGACGGCGAATTGGGAGTTTTTCCAATTCCTGCATGGTGTGGGCTATGAGTTGGCGGATCAATGGTTGAAAGAAAACAAAGCTGCAATTGGGAAAAAGGCGACGCTGGATATTGATAAGGTGTTCCTTGCCAAAAAACACCACCCTAAAACGTCGCGTGAGCGCGCTAAATCAGCCCAAAGCTCTTAAACGAATAGTGGCCGTTTTCGGTGATGATGACATGGTCATGCACCTCGATACCTACAGTTTTTGCAGCCTCAACAATCTTTTTGGTCATATCGATATCGGCTTTGGAGGGGCTTGGGTCGCCGCTTGGGTGATTATGCAGCAGGATAATAGCAGAAGCATGTAATTCCAAAGCGCGTTTGATAATTTCGCGCGGATAAACGGGCGTATGATTCACGGTGCCTTCCTGCATAACCTCATCCGCAATGAGTGCGTGGCGGTTGTTTAGGAACAAGACGCGGAACTGTTCGATCTTCTCTTTGCCCATGCTGAGGCGGCAATAATCCATCAGCGCGGTCCAGCTTTGGATGATGGGTTTATCCTCGATACTGGACTTAAGTAGTCGCGCAGATGCCACACGTATGGTTTTAAGCGAGCTAATGACCGCGTCGCCCACCTCATCAACCTTGCGTAGCTCGGCTTCTGAGGCGTAGATTAACTTATCAAAGGTGCCGAAAATCTTTAACAGGCGCTTGGCGAGGGGTTTAACGTCACCTCGCGGCTTGGCAGCGAACAAAATTAGTTCTAATAATTCATAGTCTGGGAGATCATCGCCCGATGCTAATAGAAACCGTTCACGCAGCCTCTGGCGATGGCCAAGATAATGTTGCTCTTCTGTCATACGAGGAGTTTGTTCCGCAATCTGTTTTGAGGCACGATAAAAAGAAACGCATGGGAATGCAACTACAGGTAATTGTCGAGCAGCATTTATTATGGCTCGAGTCAGACGGCGTGGAAGGCAAGCGTGCCAATTTCCGTGGCGTTGACTTGTCGGGTGAAGAATTCCCTGCAGTTCAATTGTCGCAAGCGTCATTCCGCAACGCGATACTGGATGGTGCATGCTTCAACGGCACCTTGCTTGAGGACGCGGATTTCTCTGAAGCGCGATGCCATGACACGGTATTTGAAAGCTGCATTATGTTGCGTGCGTTGTTTTCGCGCGCCGACTTGGTTGGCACGCGTTTTCTGGCCTGCCATTTGGAGAAGGTAAATTTTCTTCAAGCAAAAGCACCAACCATTCGTTTCCATGACTGCCATATGATGGCGGCGAATTTCCGTGAAGCTGTGCTGAATGGTGCTGAAATAGCACGTTCACAGATGCAGGAAGTGGCCTTGCGAGCGGTGGCAATGCACCAAGCGCGCGTAAAAGAAACGTCGCTTGAGAATGCGGATTGCCGTGAAGCAGACTTTAACGGCAGCACATTTCACAGCGTTGTGTGGCAGGGTGCTAGCTGTAAGAACGCCAAGTTTGATGGCGTGCTGCTCGAAAACAGCGATTTGACTGCTGCCGAGGATTTGGCACCAAGCGCGCTTGGGCACACTGAGAAGACCGTTAAGTCGCAACTGGACGAACAAAAGAAAGAGCTGCAACGCGAGGCAGTGCGCCTTGATGCGCTTCGCACTGAATTGCGCGCAGAGCGCAAAAATCTGGATGCAGTATGGCAAAGCCTGAATACTGAAAAAGCGCAATGGGGCAATACGGGTACGGATATTACCAAATATGCGGCACGCCTGCGTGCGATTTCGGCGGGTTGGTTCATGGTAACTGCAGGCCTTGCGACATTGGTTGCTTATCAGGTGAGCCGCTTGGGTTGGGGTAGCCTTAACATGGTCGAGATAGGCTTGGTGCTTGGCCTTTCGGCGGTGGTGCTTGGTTTGCATATTAAAGCGGCCATTACTTCTTATCAGGCTTCCGAGCGTTTGCGTGCTTTGTTAGACTCTGACGAAGCGTCTGAGGCTGAATAGTTGCAAATCGGCTTTATTCCCTTATATTTCCCAGCAATATTAAAAAACAACTAAGGAACAATTATGCATTTTGACTCTGTATGTGTGTTTTGCGGTGCGCAGCGTGCGGTCGCGACGGAACATTTGGAATTAGCGAATCGCTTTGGCGCGAATCTCGCAAAGAATAATCGTAAGCTTGTTTATGGTGGCGGCGATTGCGGCCTCATGGGTGAAGTTGCTAACGGCGCATTAAATGGCAAGGGTTATGTGATTGGCGTTTTCCCACGTCACCTGAATCGCATTGAAGTGGAGCATAAAGGCTTAAGCCGCATGTTCCTCGTGGATTCTATGCACGAGCGCAAATTCATTATGTATCAAAACTCGGACGTGTTCGTGATTCTGCCAGGCGGTTTCGGCACGCTCGATGAAATGTTTGAAGTGATCACATGGCGCCAAATTGAACTGCACACCAAGCCAGTCATTATCTTTAACCATAATGGCTATTGGACCAAGTTGATTGAGTTGATGGAGCACATCATCAACGAGAAGTTTGCTAAGCCTAATACACGTGACTTCTTCCAAGTGGTGAATACAGAAGCAGAGCTCTACGATCTGCTGGGTATGAAGGTATAATCCATACGGGGTCATCATTATGACAGCAGCATTCTCAGTCCTCCGCCAGCCAATAACAGGGCATGTATTGCGTGAGGAAGGTGAAGCGCTGATAGCTCCAGATGGAACTTCTTATCCCATTAAAAATGGTATTCCGCGCTTCGTAGATGCCGAAAACTACGCAGATGATTTTGGTTGGCAGTGGAATAAATTTCGTCAAACGCAGCTTGATTCTTATACGGGCCTCAGCATTAGCCGTGATCGCTTAACACGCCATTTATGCGGGCACTTGGATAAGCTTCAGGGCAAGCGTGTGCTTGAGGCAGGCTCAGGGGCAGGGCGCTTTTCAGAGATATTGATTGAGGCGGGCGCGCAGCTTTGCTCTTTCGATTTAAGTAATGCTGTTGAGGCGAATGCTAAAAACAATCCGCCGTCTGATCGCTTTGTATTAGCGCAGGGCGACATCATGAAAATCCCCTTCGAACGTGCGAGTTTCGATTACGTGATTTGTATTGGCGTGGTTCAACATACGCCTGATCCTGAAGCGACCATCAAGAGCCTGTATGAAATGGTGAAGCCTGGCGGCTATTTAGTGATTGATCATTACATCGCGAATTGGCGATGGATAGTGCCACCACCAATTGGCTATGCAGTGAGAGTTTATCGTAAATATGTTCTCGCATTGCCGAGAGCTAAGCGTTTTGATGCGGTCAAAAAGATCGTTGATTTCTGGTTTCCGATTCACTGGAAATTTAAAGATTCGCGCATCATGCGCAGTATTTTGCCGCGCTTTTCACCCACTGCCTTTTATTACCATATGCTCAATTTGCGTAATCAGCAGGAGTATTATGACTGGGCATTACTTGATACCCATGATGCTCTAACGGATTATTATAAGCATCTGCGCACGGGCCCGCAGATCGAGCAGACTCTGCGAGGCATGGGGGCCGAAGAAGTGGCGATAACCCTTGCTGGCAATGGCGTTGAGGCTTTTTGCCGCAAGCCGATTAGCGGCTAGATTGATAGAGAATCGTCACTGAATCTTCATGGTAAATTAAGCATTTATCCCTTAAAACTAGGGGATGGATGATGCGCAATTGCACAGCGAAATAGATGCGTTGCGTGGGCGATTAAATATTAAAACGCCTACGGGTAAGCCGCCCAGCGCAGAACATTGGCGCGGCGTGTTAAAAGATATTTCTCCCACTCAATTCTATCAGCGTTTTGCGCGCATCGCGGGAGATAATGGCCGTGTCGTGATAGATTTGGATTTGAATAACAGTTTTGGAATAACCATCAAAGTCTATCCTCCTAATGTCGGTGAAAATCTGGATGCTGTTTCTCCGCAGCTCAAATTTAACTTTGTGCGTAGTAAGACAAATTCCGTAGAATTTCGCAGGGCTGATGTAGCCCTGGATATGCAAGATAAAGGCATAGGCGTGCCGTATGCGCGTGAATCTATTGCCTTCCTAAAAGAGTTGGGCATTGAGCGAATCAAAATCAATACCCAAGAAGTGGGTGGCTATGCCTGGGCGCGGTATGGGTTTTCACCTTACAGTGAACGTGAATGGGAATCGCTAAAGCGATCGGTTGGAAAACGTTATCATCCTGAAGAGAATCGCATTTCGTTTTATAAGGAATATATTGAAGATGAAGCGCCGCTTAGCTTTAAAATTACTGAAGGCGATAAGCAGGCGATTGACGCGTGGTTGGCTTTGCCGTTTGAGCAGCTTGAAGAAAATTTTGATAAAGTTTGTTCCCTCAATCGAGTAGTTGGGACGTATAGAGGCCACGTAATGACAGTCGGAAAAATCCTGCTTCATGGCCATAAATGGGACGGCGTGCTTTCACTAAACGACGATAGTCCTGGGTATAAAAAGTTTCAGGATTATTGCGCGGGGCGCGAGCAGAGCCGAGGAATGGGGGCGGGATGATGAATGGTTTTGAGCAATCCCTAGATAACTGGGCAAACGAAAAAGATCAGAAACTTGATAACGCCGCAGTCACGAGGCTTGTGGAGCGTGTATTGTTCTTTCGTCATGCTGGCATGCAGGATGATGTTATACAAGCCGCGCTGGGCTTGACTGGCACGGAGATGACTTTGGTGAGAAATCGCCTTGCGAACCGTTAGATTTATCCACAGTTTCTGGCCATTTGAAAAAAAACTGAAAAAAGTTGTTTTTTCTTGTTGACGGGGGGCTTTGTATTGCATATACCGCCCATCCCATTTCGATGGAACGTAGGTTTCACCGCAGCGAGTCGCGCGGCTCTGAAATCTTCTGCTGAATGAATCGTGAATAGCTTTTAAGCGCAGGTGGTGGATGTGAGTATTTTTACACACAACCGTTACCTGCATATACGCAAATGAATTAATTTATTAATTCGAACGCAAGTATGTATCGGCTAGACAGTAAGTCCTTAACGGCAAGTTTAGTTTGGTACGGTTTGTGTGAGTCTATTCAATTTCTAGATTCTACTTCGGTAGAATCTTGACGAATCAAAACATGAGAGTTTGATTCTGGCTCAGAACGAACGCTGGCGGCAGGCTTAACACATGCAAGTCGAACGCACCGCAAGGTGAGTGGCGCACGGGTGAGTAACGCGTGGGAATGTACCGTTTAGTACGGAATAGCTCCGGGAAACTGGAATTAATACCGTATACGCCCTTCGGGGGAAAGATTTATCGCTAAACGATCAGCCCGCGTGAGATTAGGTAGTTGGTGGGGTAATGGCCTACCAAGCCTACGATCTCTAGCTGGTCTGAGAGGATGATCAGCCACACTGGAACTGAGACACGGTCCAGACTCCTACGGGAGGCAGCAGTGGGGAATATTGGACAATGGGGGCAACCCTGATCCAGCCATGCCGCGTGAATGATGAAGGCCTTAGGGTTGTAAAGTTCTTTTACCGATGAAGATAATGACGGTAGTCGGAGAAAAAGCCCCGGCTAACTTCGTGCCAGCAGCCGCGGTAATACGAAGGGGGCTAGCGTTGTTCGGATTTACTGGGCGTAAAGCGTACGTAGGTGGTCGTGCAAGTCAGTGGTGAAATCCCAGAGCTTAACTCTGGAACTGCCATTGAAACTGCTCGGCTTGAATCTCAGAGGGGGTGGCGGAATTGCTAATGTAGGGGTGAAATCCGTAGATATTAGCAGGAACACCGATGGCGAAGGCAGCCACCTGGATGAGTATTGACACTGAGGTACGAAAGCGTGGGGATCAAACAGGATTAGATACCCTGGTAGTCCACGCTGTAAACGATGAATGCTAGTTGTTGGAACTTTCAGTTTCAGTGACGAAGCTAACGCATTAAGCATTCCGCCTGGGGAGTACGGTCGCAAGATTAAAACTCAAAGAAATTGACGGGGACCCGCACAAGCGGTGGAGCATGTGGTTTAATTCGAGGCAACGCGAAGAACCTTACCAGGCCTTGACATGTCCAGTTTGGAGACCAGAGATGGACTCCTTCACTTCGGGTGGCTGGAACACAGGTGCTGCATGGCTGTCGTCAGCTCGTGTCGTGAGATGTTGGGTTAAGTCCCGCAACGAGCGCAACCCTCGTCCTTAGTTGCTAACATTTAGTTGAGAACTCTAAGGAAACTGCCGGTGATAAGCTGGAGGAAGGTGGGGACGACGTCAAGTCATCATGGCCCTTACGGCCTGGGCTACACACGTGCTACAATGGCGGTGACAATGGGCAGCAATCCCGCAAGGGGGCGCGAATCTCAAAAAACCGTCTCAGTTCAGATTGTACTCTGCAACTCGAGTACATGAAGTTGGAATCGCTAGTAATCGCGGATCAGCATGCCGCGGTGAATACGTTCCCGGGTCTTGTACACACCGCCCGTCACACCATGGGAGTCGCTTCTGCCTTAAGCCGGTGAGCCAATCTGGCAGCCGTCCACGGCAGGGGTGGTGACTGGGGTGAAGTCGTAACAAGGTAGCCGTATCGGAAGGTGCGGCTGGATTACCTCCTTTCTAAGGATAGATATAGATTAACTCTTCGGAGTTTCCGTATCATCATACCTTACAGCTCATTTTCATCATCTGCGCTTAGAAGCTTTCACGAATACTGAAATACAAAAACCCCGCTAGAGCAATCTGGCGGGTTTTTTGTATTTTAAATCAGCATTTTTTGATGCTTGACCCCAAAAATCGTCTTTTTAAGCATTTTTCTGTGCATGGATTTTTTCGGGAAGTTATTTTATTGATGTTTATCAATAGGATAAAATTTACTGCAATTTTAGGCTTTAATACAATCTTAACAATTCGATGGTACCCTCAAAATACGTAGGAGTGTATCCGCCGCAAAAGGAGATGAAGCTCTGAGTGATTTGATTACAGAATTTGGAATTGGTCATGAGGCTAGGCGTGATATTGCGTCGCGAGTTGTCGCGCAAATGCATGATGAAAGTGTTTCGTTCGAGAGTGCGAATGAAAGTGGTGAGGCAATAATTATATCCGATGAGCTGGCGGCAATTGAATCTTACGCGTCTGTTTTAGGTATAGAAGTTGCGGCAGAGCAGCTTCGTGTTTCGCAAATGATTGAAGAAGCTATCAATAACATTCGCTCAATGGGTTTGGATTCAGTTGTTGAGCAAGAACTTATTCAAGCATTGCAAGGTATACGTAACCCAGCAGGTTCGCATGTATCCTTTTCGGCTGTACTATCTCGTATCAGTTATTTGATACAGCAATCCAAAACTCAAGCGGATATAGAAGCGCTCGAAGACGCTCGTGCATTGATTGCAGTGGGTGAGTATTCTGAAGCGATTGAGGCGTATCGTGCTCTTGATGCACAACGTCAAAGACTGTTTATCGAATTTATTGAGAGTGCCGCTCGAGATCCGCATAGTGATCGCACGTTAGGCTTGTTGGCCGATCAAATTAGTGGTAGCGCGCTTAACCGAGACACGATGATAAACATCATGCGTGATCAAGGTATGGGGGATGTGATTGCAGCCGATCCCCAAGCGGCTGCAGCCGTTGCTGCAGAAGATAGCCTTATGCAGCAACGATTACGTGCAGCTCGTGCACGTGCAGAGGCCGATTTGCAGGCGCAACCTAATAATCCCGAGGTGCAAGCTGCTGCTGGTGATGCACGAGTTGCTGATCGATTAGGATCTTCCACTGTCGACATGGTACAAGCCTCCGATTCGATTCTTAGATTATCACGCGGCAGACTATCACCTGATGCTGCTCGCATCATTGATGCAAGAGGACTTCGTGCATCTCTCCAGCAGGGGTTGGACATCATGAGGGGGAGTGATGATGAAGTTCGGTCAGCACGCGAAAATCCCACGGATCGCGCTTATATGGACTATGTATCGAACGTGGCCAGTTATCTTGCCGTGGAGCGTACTCTTGAGCGCATAAGAGCACGTGGGCGCGCTCCTATTAACGCAGAGCAATTAACTAATGAAATCATTAGACAAAATCCTGATGTATTCGGCCGCTCTGCTGATGTTGGCGATAACGTTCGTAGAAGACTTCACGGTGCTGTTGAGATGGGAATGCTGCAAGCAATTGCAAGACCTGAATTAGCTGTCAATCCTACTGAAACAGCTATGATGGCTGCTGCAGCTGAAGCAACGAGAAATAATTTTGCTACTAGTGCTTATGCTCGTCAAGAGCGTGGTCAAGCGATTCGTGCTACAAGAGCTGATGGTGTTAGTCGCGAATTAGAAGGTCAGATGCGTTGGATGGGTGTCAACCGTTTTGAAATGGAAATACTATCTAACGCTTATGCTGATTCAACAATACGCGGCGAAATCGGGGGATGGTTAGGTAATGACAGGAATGAGGCTAATACACAGTCTCTTATGAATGATTTATCTCGATTTGGCCTTATTTCAGGTCCAGTTAGAACCTTTGGTGAAACCAATCAAGATGTAAGGGCGGCGCTCGGTGATAATGCTATTGCTCGATTCAATACTGATACAAGCAATGATATTACGAACAATCGAGGACAAAGAGTTGCTCAGTTAGGTCTGCAAGAGACCTTGGATCTTGTAAATTTACGTAATGTTATGAACTCCGCTGGTGGTCAGGCAGCACTTGCTGCGTATATGGAAACGGGGGGCACGGGCCTAAGCACAGCAGAAATTCGCCGTGGTCTTGATTTGGTACGTTATGTAGATAATGAACATGACGGTCTAGATTCTGCTGAAATGACTAGAGTGCGCTCCATTGCGAATCTTCTTGAGCAGCCAGGCATGGAACAAAAAATTCAGCAGCAGCTTGCAGCTTTACGTCAGCAAGGTATTTCGCTTTCCATACTAGATACCGACAATAATGATCGTGTTGACAATTATGAAGTTGCAAATTCACTTGTGATGCGCGGCATTACAAGTGCTAACCAAATCAACTCTACGGCTGATTTTGCACGAAATGTGTTACCGCAGCGCGGTTAACTCTCCCCACTTGCTCGCTTCTCACTAATCCATTAAACCATCCCTTATATGGCTAAAAAGCTCCGTTTGGGTGTGAATGTTGATCACGTAGCCACGTTGCGTAATGCGCGTGGGGGTGAACACCCGTGCCCTGTGATGGCGGCGAAGCTGGCCATCAAAGCGGGTGCGGACGGTATTACCGCCCACTTGCGCGAAGACAGGCGGCACATTAAGGACGCCGATATTCAACGCCTGCGTAACGAGCTTTCGGCGCCACTGAATTTTGAAATGGCTGCAACGGGCGAAATGTTGGCGCTTGCGCGTGATATCAGGCCACATGCGGTGTGCATCGTGCCAGAGCGCCGTGCGGAGCTTACGACAGAAGGCGGGCTTGATGTTTGGCGCGCTGAAGCAGAAATTCGTAATGCAACGGCAGAGCTGACTCGTTCCAAAATACGTGTGTCACTATTCGTGCCGCCAGATCCCAAGCAGATTGATGCCGCCAAACGCACAGGCGCACCAGTGATTGAGCTTCACACAGGCCATTATGCGCATGAACGCGAAGGCGAACTGAAAAAAATTATAGACGCGGCGGCCTATGCCAGTTCGCTGGGGTTAGAAGTGCATGCGGGGCATGGGTTGACGTTTGATAATGTGAAAGCAATTGCTGCAATTCCTGAGATTGTTGAACTCAATATTGGTCACTTTCTGATTGGTGAAGCAGTGTTTATGGGGCTCGACGCGGCAGTGAAGAAAATGCGCAAACTCATGAATGAGGTGCGCCCGTGATTCTTGGTATTGGCTCAGATATGTGTGATATTCGACGCATCGAGAAGGCGTTGGCGCGCCATGGTGCGCGGTTCGAGCAGCGCGTGTTCACCGCGCAGGAGCAGGCAAAGGCGCGCAGTCGTAAGGGGGCAGGGCGCAATAGTTCGGCAAGTACCTATGCGAAGCGTTTCGCGGCAAAAGAGGCCTGTGGTAAAGCGCTTGGTACTGGCGTTGGCGCGGGTGGCGGTATTTTTTGGAAAGATATTGAAGTCATTAATTTACCAAGCGGTAAGCCAACGATTCATCTAACCGGCAATGCAAAGCGTGCGCTGGATTATCTAACACCTAAAGGTATGCGGGCAGAAATTTTAGTTACTTTGGTGGATGAATATCCGATGGCGCAAGCGTTTGTGGTGATACAAGCTATCGCGTAATTTGCTTCTCGGTCGCTATCTCAAGGTTCTCGTGCGAGCTGATTTCGCTGACTTTAGGCTCTGGAGTTCCTTCTGATTTTGGGCGTAAAATATTTTCGGCGAAACTACCCGCCACTGCACCTGAAGTAACGGCCAGCGCTAAGGCCATGCCCCCTTCATTGCTAGTGAGTAAGGGGTTTTTAGTTTTCATGAAGCGATTCATCAGGCCTTGGCCGCTAGCCTTCAAAAACATAGCGCTTAACCCCGTGAAAGTTGCGACAATAATGCCCAACGTCACGCGCATCTCTAGTGATGTTTTAGACTTCTCAGCCATAACGTCATTCTACCTAAAATAGCGGCGCGTTTTATGAAGGTTTTGTTACAAAAATGGCTAAGCGCTTGCTTTGGATCGCTCTAAATCTTCACGCAAAAACTCAAATTTCTTGACTAAAAGTGAGAGAATCTCTTGGCTTTCTGCTGTATCTAGCTGTTCAAGCTTCTCGGCTTTTGCGCAAAGTGCCGCGATACGGTTTGCGGTGATGCTTAGTGATGCGCCCTTAAGTTCATGCGCGGTGCGCTGCCACGTATTTAGGTCATTTGCTTTGCGTGCAGCATCCATACGTTGCCAACAATCGTTGCAGCTATGCCAAAATGTTTCGAGCAGCTTAGGGATTATTTTTTCGTTGCCGCCCATATTGCGAATGAGTTGTGGGATATCAATGCGTGTAGGCAGATCGTCACTCATAAGCTACTCAATAATGGCAGGTGGGGGTATAAAAATTGGATTATCAATTCGGTCTCGTGGTTTGATACTCTTTCTCTCGATAGTTCCTGCCTTCAGAAACACAAAAGCTTTTATGGGCTCTTTAGCCATAATGTCTTGAAAAATTTCACCTAAGATGGTGTTAGGCAACATTTGTAAAATAATTCCCTGTTCATTCACAAACAATACATCCACGGGCGTATAGACACGCATGAAGGGTAGGGATGTCATGGTGGGTAGTGTAAAGGCAATGATGATGCCCGAATCATCAGCCAGCGTGTTGAGTGTGTGGATATATTCCAGCTTCATTGCGTCTTCAGGGCGAATCTCGACAGAGAAGGTCAATGGTGCACGCTTATCGACATTGGGAATGCCTTCGGGCGTGGTTTCAGGCTCAGCGCGCGGGATGATCGTCATATCCTGACGTTCAAAAATAATGGGGTTGGACTGCGCAAAAGCGGGCGTAGCTGAAAGCGCTAGTATCAGGATACTAACGTATCTCAAGATCGCGCGAGAATATGTACGATACTTTGTCACCTACGCGTATATTCTCATCACGTGCGGTGCCACCAGGCAACTCAATTACGGAAGTTACTAACTGGTTTGCGCCTTGCGGTCTGCGCGACATAGGTTCAACGCTATGCGCAATATGAACGATTTCGTCCGCATTCACGAAAATCATATCAAGCGGAATATAGGTATTCGCCATCCAAAATTCATAGACATCGGCGCGAGGGAATAAAAACAGCATACCGTTAAATTGGCCAATTGACTCGCGATTCATCAGGCCTTGTCTACGCTGCTGGTCGTTGTGCGCCACTTCAACAGTGAAGGAAATTGGCTTATCTTTATGCTCAATAATAACACTGCCTAGCGGCAAGGTATCTGCTGCATAAACTGAGTTAGTAAATGTTATGATGATGAGTGCTGATAGCAAACGCATCATATCGTGCTCAGCGCTTTATCAAGATCATTGATTAAATCATCAACGCCTTCAAGCCCTACGGACAGGCGCATGAGACCGTCTGATATGCCGATTTTCGCGCGATCTTCAGGCGCGAGATTGCTGTGTGTCGTGGATGCGGGATGTGTGATGAGGCTTTTCGCATCCCCAAGGTTATTGGAAATTAGCACAAGCTTAAGAGCATTCATGAACGTAAACGCTGCCGCTTTGCCGCCCTTCACTTCGAGCGCGATGATGGCGCCAAAATGCTTCATTTGCGATTGCGCCAGTGAAGCTTGCGGGAAGCTTTTTAGCCCAGGATAAGCAATTTTTGTAACCTTGCTGTGGGTTTCCAAGAATTCTGCCACTTTTTGAGCGTTCGCAACGTGACGTTCGGTGCGGATAGAAAGCGTCTCAAGACCTTTCAAAATCACCCACGCGTTGAATGGGCTAAGGGCAGGGCCTGTATGACGGAAATAGGGCATCAGCAGCTCTTCGATATACTGCTTGTTGCCAAGCACTGCGCCACCCAATGTGCGGCCTTGGCCATCCATATATTTCGTTGTCGAGTACACCACAACATCTGCGCCCATCTCGAGCGGGCGCTGCGATAATGGGCCCGCAAATACGTTGTCGATGATCACTTTGGCACCCGATTTTTTGGCAATGCTGCAGACATGCTTGATGTCCACCAATTCCAGATTAGGGTTGGCGGGTGATTCGATAAACACCGCCGCTACGTTTTTACTGAGCGCCTTCTCCCATGCTGCATTATCGCGCCCATCGACTAATTCATAGGTGATGCCAAAGCGCGGTAAAATCTGCGTGATGATGTAATGGCATGAACCAAATAGCACGCGGTTTGCCACCACGTGGTCGCCTGTTTTCAAAAAACACATAAGGCTGGCATGCACTGCTGCCATGCCTGAACCCGTGGAAATACACGCCTGTGCACCTTCGAGTGCAGCGAGTCTGTCCTCAAGCATTGCTAAATTGGGGTTGCGATAGCGGCTGTAAACAAAGCCAGGCGCCACGCCATTAAAGCGAGACTCTGCGGTTTCGGCGGTGTCGTAGCAAAAGCCAGAATTCATAAAAATAGCTTCGCCCACTTCGCCAAACTGGCTACGTAATGTGCCAGAATGCACGAGTTTTGTCTCGTCGCTACAGTCGCTCAGGTCTTGCTTGGTGCTCATGTGATAGCTATAACAACCCCTTCAAAAGGTGCAACTATGTTCGGTAAAAACCCTAAACGGCCCCCCATCCAGAGCGACGGCTTGACGCTTGATGTGCAGGAGGTGTTCGCTACCCTACAAGGCGAAGGGCCTTATGTTGGCTGGCCTTCCGTATTCGTGCGCTTAGGCGGCTGTAATCTCGCCTGCGAATTTTGCGATACGGAGTTTGAAACATACCAATCCATCGCCCTTGATGCTCTCATTGAGAATATTGAACGTAAAGCCAATGGTCTGCGAAATTTAGTTGTAATTACAGGTGGTGAGCCATTTCGTCAGAATATCGAGCCCCTGTGTATAATGTTAGTGTCGATGGGCTTTCACGTGCAAATTGAAACGAACGGAACGCTGCATAGAGAATTACCAGAAGCGGTTGATATTATTTGCTCGCCAAAAGTAACAAGCGGCAACTACCATGCCGTGCGTGAGGACGTGCTGTCGCGTGTAAGCGCATTTAAATTTATTATCGCGGATGATGATTCGCCTTACCGCGACGTTGCGGAGGTTGGGCAGTCCAAACTCGGTACGCCTGTCTACGTGCAGCCAATGGACCAGCAGGATGTTGAGAAAAACAAAAAGAACATGGCGCGGGCGGCAATGCTAGCGCAAACGCAAGGCTATCGCTTGTCGCTTCAAATGCATAAAATTCTGGGGATTCCATGAGTAAAAAAGCAGTTCTTTTATTAAGCGGCGGGCTTGATTCCGCTACCACATTAGCGATCGCCCAGAGTGAGGGCTTTGATGTTTATGCGCTCAGTTTTCGCTATGGTCAGCGCCATGCGATTGAACTTGAGGCCGCAAAAAAAGTGGCCGCGCTTCATGGCGTCAAGGAGCATAAGATTGCCGATATTGACCTACGATTGTTTGGTGGTTCAGCGCTGACGGATGATATTGCTGTGCCGAAATCTCGCAGCGCGCATGATATTGGCCACGGTATTCCGATTACGTATGTTCCAGCGCGTAACACCATTTTTCTATCGTTTGCCTTGGCGTGGGCAGAAGTATTAGGGGCGAATGATATCTTTATCGGCGTGAATGCGTTGGATTATAGTGGTTACCCCGATTGCCGCCCTGAATTTATTGAGGCCTATGAGAAAATGGCGAATTTGGCGACTGCTGCTGGGGTTTCGGGCGAAAATCCCATGAAAATTCATACGCCTATCATTGGGATGAATAAGGCCGAAATTATACGTAAAGGCAATAGCTTAGGGGTTCATTATTCTGTCACAATTAGCTGCTATGATCCTGTAGATGGTAAAGCCTGCGGCCAGTGCGATTCCTGTTTATTGCGCGCCAAGGGGTTTGCTGAAAATGGCATAGAGGATCCAGCGCGTGACATTCGAATTAGATGATAACACGATTCCGCCCTATGATAGCTTTCAGGAAGTCGCTCCGGATGCATTCAAGCATTATTTTACCACGCTGAAGCCGAAGGCTTCTGAACTGCATCGTGAATATCTCACTCACGCACTTTTGGGGGGCGTTCCATCAAGCGGCCTTTATTGTGCGAAGGCTATACAGAAATTGGCATTTTATTTTGATGTGCTTGCAGATGAGCAAGGTAAATTTTGGACTGCTCAGGATAATGATGCCAATGCCATTAAGAATACTGGGCATAAAGAGGTGTTTCGCAAGTTCCGCCTTGCTACGAATAAATTATCCGCGGCAATCGAGGATGAGACGAAAGCTGTTTCTGAGGGTATTGATGATATCCACTATTATCAAGCAGTTGATGAAGCCATTGAGGAAACGAAATCGACACTGAAGGATGTTCGAGAGCGCATTAGTGGGATGATAGGCGAAGACATGTTCGGCCATAACGATCCCGATAAAGCGATGCTTGAGTATCTAGGCAGAGGATATGCCGTTATTGATGATTATTTAGCGTCCACTGTGAAACATAGATTCACAGGTTCGGATGCTGCAAAAGAAGTTACGCCACTAGAGGATTTTCCCGAGCTTCCACATCAATCTTTGGTGCAGTTATCAGAAGTATTTCAAGAGCAATACCCAGATACATATGACTGGCTTATTACCACTGGCTGGGATGTGCCGAGTGATAGAGCGGTACACAATGATCGGGCGATTACTCCTATCGCTAAAATGCGTCATGAAATTGAAGTTATGACGAATCGGCTTGTGGGGCTTACTAAATTTGCCAGAAGCGTCATATATCGCCCTTCTGAATACGCCAGAGAAGTGGATACGGCTAACGAGGAATGGAACAGAACCAAGCTGCACCCTGCAGGTCAAGAGCCGCCACCTGCGCCCATTGATGCTGCCCCTCATCAACGCGGCTATGATGATTTATTACCAGCAGAGGACGGTGCAACAGGCCGTTATAATGGATATGATAATTTAGATGAACCGCTTGGCAGGATTGTCAATCTCATGCCACGTATTCAAGGCAAGCCTGTAACCAGCGCTGGTGCCATTTCCTCCAGCAGTGATCTGGGAAAATCATCATACGTTGATGATAACAGCATGTTTGCGCGTGCGCAGAATGCAGCAGAGATATTGGCTTATGATGCAAAAACAGCCTATGCCAATGCACATAACTTTATTCGAAAGCATTCGAACCCACATTCAGAGGTTTCGGACTCACAGCTATTACCACACTCACTTAATGGTGCTCAATTCTGTGCGAACGAGTTATATTCACGCATCTTCCAGCAATCACTAGCGCTTGAAGAAAAGCTCGGTGAATTGAAAAAAGCGCTTCAGGAGCAGGTTGGTGGTGGCTCTCCCGTAGGTGGTGGTTCAGGTAATGTCATTGCTCCAAATTTTGGTGGCGGACGCGGTAAATAAGCGTTAGCTATGTGGCATGACCGAACATCTTACACAGCTTGGTGAAAAGACCGTGCTTCCCGCTTCGCCAGACGAAGCGGTACTTGAGCGCGTGCCCAACCCACACACGAATGTGAACTATCTGATTCGCTTTACGGCGCCAGAATTTACATCACTTTGTCCAAAAACAGGCCAGCCTGATTTCGCCCATCTCATGATTGATTATGTGCCGCATAAATGGATTGTGGAGAGCAAATCGCTCAAATTATTTTTACATAGCTTCCGCAATCACGGCGGTTTTCACGAAGATTGCACCGTAATGATTGCCAAGCGCATCATCGAAGCGATTGAGCCAACGTGGTTGCGTATTGGTGGCTATTGGTATCCACGCGGCGGTATGCCGATTGATATCTTTTTCCAAAGTGGCGAAGCGCCCAAGGGTGTTTGGGTTCCCGATCAAGGCGTGCCTTCATACAAAGGCCGTGGCTAACCCATTTGTGATAATTCCATGACATTTATCGCCTAGCTATTGTGCAAGCCTATGGCTGCGCTATATACACGCCATGCTTCTGGAGGGACACAGAATCCAAAACATAATAACCCTCATGGAGCTAGCATGCCCGCCTACACAATTACTGCGCCTGATTATACAGACACTACCAATCCATCTGCCATAAATCGCATTCAGGATTTTCAACTTATTAGCGCGCATCAAGTGCGTAGCGCTAGTGACGGCAGCACCCCCGCATGGGAATTGACCTTCAATGTGCCTTCTGGCCTACAATTCAGCAAAGAAGAATTGCAGGGCGGCACCATTGCTGCGGGGATGCAAATTGCGCTATTGCCAGTAAACAGCTCCAAGCGGACAGCGCGCGTTTTGGAGGGGTTGGACCAGAAATCCATTCCTTCTGGTGCTATAATGGCAAAGCTACCCAAGCGCGATGGGGTGGCCACGCCAGATCAAAAGCTCACTGCAGAGCAAGTGATTGCGCACACCGTTGATTTAACGAGGCCGACCAAAGAGCTTCTGAAGCTCGCGGGCATCGCAAGTAAGGAATATGATTATATTCCTGTTGAAGAATTTTTGAATTTACCTGGCATCAAAGGTCGAATCAGCTTCGATAAATTGCTTGCCAATCAGCCACCTTTGGCCAATCGAAAATATACGCCCTCACGGGTGGATACTGAGAAAGGCAGGATATCAATTTTGCTTTCAGAGGTACATGCAGAAGCATTTTTAAATGAGCAGTCACTGATATGTCGTGGCACTAGTAGTGGCTATCTTGCTGACGTAGCGGCATCTGATGAGCAAGTGAGCGTAAAAGGCTTTTTGGATTTGCGTAAGCATAAGCTTCCTTACGATTATGAAAAGCCTATGGTTCTGCTTTCAACAGGTGTTGGTGTTGCGCCTCATCTAGCTATGCTGCGCGAAGCAGAGCAGAAAGGGCTTACGCCTGATGTGCGTCTTTTCCTAAACGGCGGGCGTAACGCTGAAGACGAGCTGTGTGGCGAGGAGATTCGCAGCCTAATGGGTGATAGCGCAGCGAATTACCAATATATCGCCTCTCGCGAAGGCGGCTATGTTCAGGACATGCTGGAAACCAACGGTGACGTCATCTGGAAGGCGCTGCATGAAGATGGCGGCAAGCTCTATATGTGTGGTCTTGAAGCAATGAAAGTGGGAGTATTAAATTCTCTTGCAGAAATTGGTGAGTCGCATGGCATCAATGGCGAAGAGTGGATCGCGCAATTACAGTCTGAAAAACGGATAGCGGAAAGCACTTCAGCGCCAGATAGATTCCGCACGAAATGGGATGACGCGGCAAAAGCGTTACACAAGGTCAAGGAATGAAAATCTATCACGCGTCCAATGCGCGTATTCGAGTGCATAGCTATATTGGTCTTCCGTGAGGCCGATATGTTCTGGCTTGGTAGGTGCGCCTGCATGATCAAGTGCGCTGGTTAGAATTTCTGCGGGAATCATGAAGCCAAAGATGCCGGCGGATATTTCTGGCCATTTCATATCCAGCGTCTCTTGTATAACTGCGGCTTTGTGCTGGTAATTTTCAAACAAAGAAGCTGCCAGCTCCTTACCAAACACCGCTTGGATATTTTCGAGGGTGGCGGGTTTGCGCAGTTGCGGCTTTGTGCTTAATAAGCGCTGCTGAATTTTTGCCATGCTTACGGTTGCTACGGCCACTAATTCACCATGATAGGCGCGAGCAGCGATTTTGGGGTAAAGCATTTCAATGGCATGGGCGATCATGTGTTCGCCTTGGCTTGCTGTCGCACTGGAGCCTGTTTTGCTCATCCACTGACCACCGATAATGAGCCCCTGCATGAGGGTATTGAGGGATTTTTCATCACCCACGGTTAGTTTCTTTGATTTTGGCAAAAGGGCTTGCTCGATTGGCTCAAGTGCCGCGAATGCCTCGCTATGATAGGGTGTGCCGAGTATGTGATGCGATAAGAACATATCCGCCTGTACGGTACTGCGACAGAGCATGTCGGCAAACCCTGCGGAAGTTAGGCGGGTAGGCGACTCGGCCAGTATTTCTGTGTCCGCAATAATCATTTTGGGCGCGGTTGCGGGTTGCGAGGTTTTATGCGCTCCGTCCCACAAGCTTGCATTGGCGGCGGCATAACCGTTCATCGAGGCAGCAGTAGCAATCGTGATGTAGGGTTTACCTACTTTATGTGCCGCATATTTAGTGAGATCGTTAATCGTGCCGCTACCAACGGCTACTAACGCGTCCATATCACCTGCTAAGGCGATAATACGCTGAGCAGTGGTGATGGATGGGATAACCGCCTCTTCAAGCTGTACGCGCATGAGCTGATAGTCATCACCAAGTGCATGGAACACACGCTCACCTGCTGCTTTCCACGTGTTGCTGTCGCATACCACGAGTAGCTGCTTACCTAATTGTAAGGGTGCAATTAGCGAACTCAGACGCGCTATTATTTGACTGTCGATGATGTTATCCACACATTCACATAACGCTAACGCCCTCAGAAAAAACTAAAAAACTTCACATTGTGTATGAATCATGGCGAGACTTGTAAGCACTGTTGCAACAGGTCATAACTTCTTCCCCTTATGCAACGTTTCTCATTCATCACTGGGCTTGCACTGATTCTACTGACGTTCTCAGTATCGATCGCCTATGCGAATTCGGTGCCTTTTGCAGCGTGGCTGGAAGCCTTCAATGCCGAAGCGTTGAGTGAGGGAATCCCCCAAGAAACGCTCGATGTTGCGCTATTTAATATCGCACCGAATCCTCAATTAGTGACGCTCGACCGTAAGCAGCCCGAAGGTAAATTGACATGGTTGCAGTATGAGTCGCGCATTGTTGCGCAGCCGCGTATCGGCCAAGGGCAAGCCAAGTTTCGTGAGCATCAGGCGCTTTTGAAGCAGGTCAGCGAAATGTATGGCGTGCAGCCGCAAATCATTGTGGCCTTATGGGGCACGGAAACCAACTATGGCAGCTATACGGGCAATTATTCTGTCTTCGAATCACTGGCCACGCTTGCTTATGATGGGCGTCGTGCGGATTTATTCCGTAAGGAGTTGAAGGCAGCGCTTAAAATTGCCGCAGATGGCAAGGCTGACCCCAATGAAATGATTGGTTCATGGGCGGGTGCTATGGGGCAAACTCAATTCATGCCGTCGAGCTATCTCAAATATGCGGTGGATTGGAATGGCAACGACCACCCCGATATTTGGCACACACAAGAGGACGTATTCGCCTCGATTGCCAATTACCTCAAGACCGAAGGTTGGAATGGCGCATTGCCATGGGGATTCAGAGTCGAGCTACCTCAAGGCTTCAACCCAGAATGGGCCGATTTGTATAAAGCGCGGCCAGTAAGTGAATGGAAATCCCTTGGTGTAGTGCCTGTTGGTAATGCCGCTTGGCCTGCAGATGAAACGCCCATTTATGTCATGTACCCTGGCAGCAACAGTGAGGCCGCATATGCCGTTACGCAGAACTATCACGTACTCTTGCACTGGAACCGCTCGCGCTACTTTGCTACCAGCGTGGGCCTCTTATCTGACAAAATCGCACAATAGGTCCCTATGAAACGTTTCATTACACTATTTGCCCTTTCCATTTTAGTCACCGCTTGTAGCGGCACAAAAGACTATGGTGATGCGCCTGGTTTCCGTAACGGTAAGGCCACGCACCCCTTGGTGAAAATAGGCAAGCCTTATGAAATCAATGGCACGACCTATTACCCAGAATATGACCCAGAATATAAAGAAACGGGTATGGCTTCGTGGTATGGGCCAGGCTTCCATGGCAAAAGTACCGCCAATGGCGAGACCTTCAACAAATATGAAATGACGGCTGCGCATCGCACCCTACCGATTCCTTCAATCGTAAAGGTGACGAACGTGAAGAATGGCAAAACTGCTATCGTGCGCATCAATGATCGCGGCCCATTCGCGCATGGGCGTATTATCGACCTTTCAAAGCTTGCTGCAGAGCGCTTGGATATGATTCGCTCAGGCGTTGCTAAGGTAAAAGTTGAGTATATGCCGCAAGAATCACGCCGTTACATCGCGCTGCTTGAGCAGGGCAGGTCACCTTCGAATATCAATGTGGAGCGTGATGTTTTGATTGGCGAAACCTCGTTTGCTTCCGCATCAGAAGCATTCGATACACCTCAGCAGAAAAAAGAGCGTTCATGGTTTGATTTGCTCAACCCTATCAGTGCCGCGCAAGCCGAAGAGCCCAAAGCCTCAACTAAGGGCGAGGTGATTCCCGTTGAGACTAAAACGACGCAAGATTTGCCACCACTCGATGGTGCGCCACCTGCCAAATTGCCGCCTACCCAGCAATCGGCTCCCGTGGCAGAAGTGCAGCGCTCACCCTTTGATTTAGTGCCGCAGACGCAGAAAATAGAGGACCCCAAAATACCCGACAAACCCGTGGTTCAAGGTGGGTACATGTTACAGTTAGGTGTGTTTGGCAATGAGGCAAACGCGCTTAATCTCAAGCGGAAATTTGACGGAATAAGTGACGTAGAAATTACCACGATTCAGCTGGGTGGGCGTACCTTGCACCGTGTGAGGGCAGGGCCTTACCGCGATGAAATGGCGGCGCGCGATATTCAGCAGCGCGCTAGAACGATGGGTGTGCTGGATACCAAAATTGTGAAACTGTAAGGACTAGTCTATGAAACGTTTGATGGTGTTAAAATTTGCTACGTTGTTTGTTGCACTTTTTGCATGGAGCACGCTGCATGCGCAGACACCGCCCGACGTTCCGGTAGCGGACGGGGCAGCACCAGCCGATGTCTCGGATTTGCCAAGTCACATGATTTTGCTGGATGCGACGACAGGCACCATCTTGAAAGAGAAAAACAGTGGTGAGAAGATGTTCCCCTCGTCGATGAGCAAGCTCATGACCGAATACATGGTGTTTGATGAGCTGAAAAAGGGCACTCTCCAGCTTACCGACACTTTCACCGTGAGCGAGAATGCGTGGCGTATTCAGGGCTCTAAAATGTTTGTACCGATTGGTGAGCAAGTGGGTGTGGAGGATTTGATTCGCGGCATCTCGATTCAATCAGGTAATGATGCTTGTGTAGTGGTCGCGGAAGGTTTGGCTGGCAGCGAAGCAGCGTTTGCCGATCGTATGAACGCTAAGGCAAAAGAGCTGGGCATGACGGATTCAAACTTCGTGAATGCTAGTGGTTGGCCAGACGAGAATCACTATACCACCGCCGCAGATTTGGCGATTCTTGGCAAGGCACTGATTCGCGATTTTCCTGAGTTTTATCACTATTTCTCGGAGCGTGAATTTACCTATAATGGCATTCGTCAGTATAATCGCAACCCGTTGCTGGGACGCTTGGGTGTTGATGGTTTGAAAACAGGTCACACTGAAATTGCGGGCTACGGTATTGTGCTCACCGCCAAAGAACCCGTTACAGAGCGCCGCTTGGTGCTGGTAGTGAATGGCTTAAAATCCATGAAAGAGCGTGAGCAGGTGGGTGAGTATCTGCTGACGTGGGGTTTCCGTAATTTCGAAAACATTACGCTCGCCAAGAAGGATCAGCCCATCATTGAGGCTAACATATTCTTGGGTAAGGCCGACAAAGTCGCGCTAACTGTGCGCGAGGATGTATTGGTAACCTTGCCTAAAACCGAGCGTGAAAAGGTAAGTATTAAGGCGACCTATCAAGGCCCACTACAAGCACCGATTACCGCAGGTGCTGAAGTTGGTACATTGGTGATTAGCTTACCTAATGGTAGCAAACAAGAAGTGCCATTGGTGGCCGCCGCAGCCGTTGAGAAGAAGGGTATATTTGCCCGCATCCCCGACGTGATTGGGAGCTGGTTCTAATGCCATTCATTACGCTTGAGGGCGGAGAAGGGGCTGGGAAATCCACCCAGATAAAACTCCTCGCGCAAGCATTTGAACAAGCGGGACACAAGACATTAGTAACCCGCGAGCCAGGTGGTTCAAAAGGGGCTGAAGCTATACGCAAGTTAGTAGTTGAGGGTGCTGCCGACAGGTGGGATCCCGTCACCGAATCGTTGCTGTTTATGACGGCACGTTATGACCATCTCGAAACACTTATTAAGCCTGCGCTTGGGCGTGGCGAGTGGGTGGTGTGCGATCGTTTTTTTGATTCCACTTATATCTATCAAGGCATTGCTAAAGGGGTTGATACGCATTGGCTTAAGCAGCTTTATACATTACTTTATGGCAATGCCGCGCCTGAGTTGACCTTGCTTCTGGATATTGACCCCAAAGATGGGTTAAAGCGCGCCAGTGCTCGCAATAGTGGCGCTGAAACGCGTTTTGAGAATATGGATTTTAGTTTCCATCAGAAACTGCGCGACGGATTCTTACGACTCGCCAAAGAGGAGCCTGCGCGCATCCATGTCGTCGATGCTGCGGTTTCGATTGAAGCTATCCACCAGTCTATCCTCAGCGCAGTAAACAAGCGTTTCCAATTGGGATTGAAGCCTGTAAAACAGGCAGCATGAAGCTACCACGCGAGAATCCAAATTTGATAGGCCACGAGGCGATTGAACAATCGTTTTTGGACGAGTTTGCGCGCGGCAAAATGCATCATGCCTATCTGCTGTGCGGACCCAAGGGGATTGGCAAGGCGACATTTGCTTACCGTTTGGCGCGCTTTTTATTGAGCCATGGCGCTATCAATAAACCTGCTGACGATACGTTTTCTCTATTCGGTGATGCACCAAAGGAGGCGGCAGCGCCACTTACGGGCTTGGAGATGGCCGAGGATAACCCGATTTTCAGGCGGGTAATTGCAGGTTCGCATTCTGATTTATTGGCTATCGCGCCACTTTATGATGAAAAGAAGAAAGTTGAAAAAGCCGAAATCAATGCGGATCAGGCGAAGGAAGTGCCGCAGTTTTTGTCACTCACGCCTGCTGAATCCGAATGGCGTGTAGTGATTGTTGATGCGGTGGACCAACTCAATACCACAGCGGCGAATGCACTGCTAAAAATTCTCGAAGAGCCGCCTGCACGAAGCATTTTATTGCTCGTTTGCCATACGTTGGGTGATATTTTGCCCACCATCAAATCGCGCTGTCGTGTGATGCGTATGAGTGCGCCTGACCTCAAACATTTCAGCAAAATTCTTAATCAGATCGCTCCCGATGTTACGAGTGAAGCACATGAGGGGTTATATGCAATGTCGCAAGGTTCGCCTGGCTTGGCGATCCAGTTAAATGACAAGAATGCCACCGAAATCTATCGCGGGTTGCTGTCACACATGCAGCCCGATGTTACACCAGCCGAGAAGGCACAATTCGCTAGTAAGCTCGCTGGCAGCAAGTCGCCTGATACGCTCAAAATTATTTATCACTGCTGGCAAATCGCCATTGATCGCATCGCTATGTTTCCGCATCTCAACCATGTGTATCAAATTTTGGAGGACGAGGAGCCGTTGCTGAAAGACATAGCCCAAAATATGGAGCCCAAAACACGTTATGCGTGGCGCGAATCAGCCCGCAAGCTCTGGAACCAGACCGACACATTCCACCTCGACCGCGCCCGCACCATCGAGCTGATGCTCGACCCAGCGCGCTTGCCCTTAGCCGTCGCCGCGTAAATTAAGAATTTCTTAATCTTAGGCATGTATCTTGGGATTAAGAAAGGCGGCAACATGGCCACCAACCCAGAATCGCAACCACCAGAGCCCACCCCCGAATTTGATGACTCGGCACTGAGTCGCATTCGTCCTCCTGCGCCCGAGAGGCCTTCTACAATTGGCATCATACCCAAAATAGTTGCCCCAAGAGAGCGCGTAGCATTTGATTTGACGGGTGACGGAATCGTTAATGAGGCTGATTCTCTAGCTACCTTTGATTTAAAAGGTAAGGATGCAGCAAATACTATTGTATTTAACCTAGATAGTAATCGTGATGGCACATTAAGTGCCAATGAAATTAATGCAGACAGAATAGCACAATTATCCCCCGAGCAGCTCGAGGTTTTGGGAAATCTTCTGAATGGGGCAGGCGTAACAACGACAGAGCAGACTGCAGAGCATGTTACGGGAAGCCTCTCCTTGTTCAATCAAGTGATTGTGCCTACACTGAGCAATCAAAACGAACGCTAATCTTCTTGAATAGCAGGGCATTATGGCATAGGTGAAAAGCCTATGACCCAGCAATACTATATCACCACTCCCATTTATTACGTTAACGACAAACCACACCTTGGTCATGCTTATACCAGCGTGGCGTGTGATGTGTTGGCGCGCTTCATGCGGCTCGATGGCCGCCGCGTCAAATTCCTGACGGGGACGGACGAGCACGGGCAGAAGGTCGAGAAATCCGCCGCTACTGCAGGTATTCCGCCCCAAGCCTTTACCGACGAAGTGTCTGAGCATTTCCGTGAAATGGCCAAAACACTCAAGCTCACCAATGACGATTTCATTCGTACTACCGAGCAGCGCCACAAAGATTACGCGCAGGGCTTTTGGAAAAAACTGGTCGATGCAGGTGATATTTACTTGGGCGCTTATGAGGGTTGGTACTCGGTGCGCGATGAAGCATTTTATCAGGAATCCGAACTCGTAAACGGGAAGGCGCCAACAGGTGCCGATGTGGAATGGGTGAAGGAGCCAAGCTACTTCTTCAAGCTCTCAAAATTCCAAGAACCTTTACTAAAATTTTACGAAGAAAATCAGGATTTTATTTTACCTGAATCGCGCAAGAATGAGGTCATCAGTTTTGTAAAAGGAGGACTGAAGGATTTATCCGTGTCACGCACGACATTTAAATGGGGCATACCCGTACCAGGTGACGAAAAGCACATCATGTATGTGTGGCTCGATGCCTTGACCAACTACTGCACGGCGGCAGGCGATATGTGGCCTGCAGATCTGCACATGGTCGGTAAAGACATTTTGCGTTTCCACACCGTTTATTGGCCAGCGTTCCTCATGTCCGCCAAGATGGAATTACCCAAGCGTGTATTCGCGCACGGGTGGTGGACGATTGAGGGCGAAAAAATGTCCAAATCGCTCGGCAATGTGGTCTCACCAGACCATCTGGTTGAAAAATACGGCCTCGATCAAACGCGCTATTTCCTACTGCGCGAAGTGCCCTTCGGGTCGGACGGGAATTTTAGCCGTCAAGCAATGGCCGAGCGCATCAATGCTGACCTCGCCAATAACATCGGCAACCTTGCCCAGCGCACCTTGAGCATGATCGCCAAGCATTGCGACAGCAAGGTGCCAAACCCAATGGGTCGCCCTCAAGATTTAGAGTTACTCGAAAAATGCCAAGTCACCAAGCCAACCAGTTTGAATGACGCGCGCGAGCAAATGCTACGTTGTAAGTTCCACGAGGTGCTACAGGCGATTTTGGCGATGTCATCAGCGGCTAATGAGTTCATCGACAAAGAAGCGCCATGGACGCAAAAGAAAACCAGCCCAGCCGATATGGAGGCAACCCTACATACGCTGGCTGAGGTTATTCGCTGCATCGGCATTATGCTTCAGCCATTCGTGCCTGATTCAGCGGATAAGTTGCTAAATCAACTGGCCGTGCCCGCCGACAAACGCAGCTTTGATGACTTGAAACCTGAACACGCCCTGAAAGCAGGCACTGAACTGCCTAAGCCCGAGGGTGTATTCCCACGTATTCTGCTGGAGACCGCGGCGTAATGCTCGTCGACTCACATTGCCACCTGAATTACGAACAACTGGCCGATACGGCGGGGGTGATTGCTCGCGCCAAAGAAGCTGGGGTAGGGCTGTTCCAGACCATTTCGACCCAGCGCAGCGACTTTGCCGAGGTAAAGGCGCTGGCGGACACATACCCTGAAATTTACTGCTCGATTGGCGTACACCCGCATGAGGCGGAGCCGCATGAGGACATTAGCGAGCAGGAGCTTCTAGAGGCCGCAAACCACCCAAAAGTGATTGGGATTGGTGAAACGGGGCTTGATTATTACTATGAACACAGCCCGCGTGAAGCGCAAAAAACCTTGTTCCGCCGCCATATTACCGTGGCGCGTAAACTGGATTTACCCGTGATTGTGCATTCACGGGACGCCGATGAAGATACCGTCGAAATCCTGAAAGATGAAACTTCAAAAGGTTCTTTTAGATTTCTAATTCACTGCTTTAGCTCTTCGCAATATCTTGCTGAAGAATCAGTGAAATTAGGTGGTTATATCTCATTATCGGGCATCATTACATTCAAGAAGTCACAAACGCTTAGGGACGCGACCTCATGCGTGCCGCTGGATCGTTTGCTGGTCGAGACAGATTCGCCATATCTGGCGCCGGAGCCATATAGGGGCAAACCATGTGAGCCGGCATATACGAAATTCACGGCGCAAAAGCTGGCCGACATGCGTGGTATGAGCTACGAAGATGTGGCCACCAAAACCACCGAAAATTTCTTTCGTCTATTTAGCAAGGCTAAGGCGCTTAACCATTGAGATCTGGTTATTTCGCCTTGTGCATAAGGCGGGTGAGAATCATATCAACTTATTGATGAGCTTGAACATTAGCTTGTGGATGATTTCATCTTAAACCTTAGGCTAAGCCTTATCTAATGCCATATACCCACTTTATTTTACATAATATATATTATACGATAATAGCCTTATATCGTTTATCATGTGATTGAGGGGTTTAGACGCGCCCCCTAGAGCTATTCAGAAACCCGAAGACAGGCCGCAGTTACCACAATACTTAATGGTAACGACATGGCACTTAATGCGATGAGTAATGTCAGTGGTTGCTCGATCGCGCCGTTCATCGCGCCGACACCGAAGATGATGAGCGGAATCATTAGCGGTAAAATGATGAGTGCAATCAGTCCACCATGTTGGCTTAGACCCACCATCATGGCTGATGCCATGAGCATCAAGGCCAATAGCGGCACCGCGCCGATCGCCAGAATCACCGCCTGCTCGCCCCACTCTGCCTGCGGCACGCCCAGCAATACCCCCGCCACCGGCACGAGCGCGATTAATGGCAACATCTGAATCAAAAAACATGCAATGAACCTGGATAACACCAACCATTCCATTGCCACGGGTAATAATCGCCAGTAATCGAACATGCCTTGCTCGGCATCACGTGCGAGCATTTGGGGTGCGGTTAAAAGCATCGAGAATACCAACCCCAACCATAAGGCTGTGGGGGCGAGTTCCGCCAGCTCACCCTTGGGCGCAGCGAACACAAACAGCGCCATTATCGCGATAAAAAATACATATATATAAGCAGCTTCTGCTAAATTTTTAATGTAATACTTTATGTCGTGCTGGATGGCTTTAAACATAAAGCTAAAGCTCTTTCGTTGTTAAGGGGAGACGGCGCCTCATGACAGTGGTTATAAGGTAAATCCCGCAGGCCGCGCTTAATAGGCACAGAACATCTACAATATAAAACAGGGTGCTTCCTCCCGTCATGCTTTTTTGATGCTCCCGAATCACGATAAATGAAGCCCATACTAATATGCTATTCAAGATAGAAAGGCTAATGGCTGTGATAACGGCCTTGGATAAAAATGCGTGATTTATACGTGCAATAGATCTTAGTATTAACAAGCAGTAAAACCAATACAAAAGAGAAAAATAAAGAAAAAAGCCGATGATTACTCTAGTTAAACTAATGATACTTCTATCCCAAAACGTAAAGTTGGAGGGAAAAAGATCGCCAGATAATGATGGCTTCAAGGCCATACTCCAACTGGTTATGCCGAGCATCCCAACAAAATCTCTAAAAACACCAGCCGCAATAAAAAGCAGAACCAGAGGAACAATCCCTATCTTTTCACATCTTCTGACTGGTGAAGACATATAACGCTTTATAGTTTCAGGCATACTCAATGCACCCACCCTGCGCCACCACCAACGGCGTTTAAATCGAGGGTTTTGTGCTTATCACCCTGCACTTCGGCATGGGTGGTCATCACCACGATTCCTTTTTGCTCGATGCGTGACATGATGAGGGAATGCAGCAATGATGTCGCCTCCTCATCCAGATTCGCGACTGGCTCATCGAGCAGCCATAAACTTGACGGCATGGTGAGTAAGCGCGTGAGCGCGACGCGCTGTTGCCAACCCGCCGAAAGCGTATGGCACGGCGCGCTGGCCACGGCTTCGAGGTCGAAATAATGCAAGGCGGCCTCGACCAGCTCTGGTGTTTTGCGCATCTGCGCCCAGAATTTCACGTTATCGAGCACGCTCATACTCAACCGCAGGCCGCGCTTATGGCCGAGATATAGCACGTTATTGGGGTAATGTTCGGACTGGGCGACGGGCTTGCCGTTCCAATCAATGGACCCTTCGGCCAATGGAAACAGCCCCGCCATAGCCTTAAGCAGCGTCGATTTGCCAGAGCCATTGGCGCCCTGCACCATCAATAAATCGCCACTATTCAAGCTCATATGCAGCCCGCCAACGAGCTGTACACCCTCGCGCAGCAAGGTCGTATTATTAAAGACTAGAGTGTGTTGTTCCATCCACGACTATCGGGAAAAAGGTGAAAATTCGGGTGCTAAATTAGGGTTTTATTGCTAGTGTGTCTACCGCCAGTTACGAAACATGCACCAAAACAAAAACAACCTCGATGGGAGAGCTCAGAATGACTAGCGCAGATACCTTCAAATCAAAAACAACCCTCACGGCAAACGGCAAGTCCTACACTTACTACAGCCTGCCCGCTGCGGCAAAAGCAATCGGCGAAGACATGTCGCGCCTGCCTTTCTCGCTTAAGGTGTTGTTTGAAAACCTCCTGCGCTACGAAGACGGCAAGACCGTTTCGAAAGACGATATTAAAGCCTTCGCTACATGGCTGAAGAATAAGAACGAGCCACGCGATATTGCCTATCGCCCTGCCCGCGTGTTGATGCAGGATTTTACAGGCGTTCCCGCGGTAGTGGATTTAGCTGCGATGCGCGACGCTGTTGCCAAAATGGGCGGCGACCCGAAGAAAATCAACCCACTCTCGCCTGTTGATCTCGTCATCGACCACTCGGTAATGGTGGATACCTATGGTGACGCGAAATCATTCGGCCAGAACGTCGCGCTCGAGATGGAGCGCAATATGGAGCGTTACGAGTTCCTGCGTTGGGGTCAAAAAGCGTTCGACGATTTCCGCGCCGTTCCCCCAGGCACTGGCATTTGCCACCAAGTAAACCTTGAGTACCTCGCTAAGGGCGTGTGGACGAAACAAGAAGGTAACGAAACCGTTGCTTACCCAGACACATGCGTGGGCACCGACTCGCACACCACCATGATTAACGGCCTCGGCGTTTTAGGTTGGGGTGTGGGTGGTATTGAGGCTGAGGCAGCGATGCTTGGCCAACCCGTTTCGATGCTGATTCCAGAAGTGATTGGCTTCAAGCTGACAGGTAAATTGAAAGAAGGCACGACCGCAACTGACCTCGTGCTCACGGTTACGCAAATGCTGCGTGCCAAAGGCGTAGTGGGTAAATTCGTGGAATTCTATGGCCCAGGCCTCGATAACTTGTCGCTGGCTGACCGTGCAACCATTGCCAACATGGCACCGGAATATGGCGCAACCTGCGGTATCTTCCCAATCGATGCCGAGACCATCAACTTCCTGAAACTCTCGAACCGCCCTGCCGATACCGTGGCGCTGGTTGAGGCTTACGCCAAGGCACAAGGCATGTGGCGTGATGCATCGTACCAAGACCCCATCTTCACCGATACGCTGGAGCTGGATGTTGGTTCGGTTGAGCCTTCACTCGCAGGTCCAAAGCGCCCACAAGACCGTGTGGCGCTCAGCAAAGCATCGCAAGGTTTTGCATCGGAATTGCCGAAGCTCAACACCGGCACCCTCGCTGCTGGCACCGAAGTGGGTGTCGATGGCGCAGATTTCAAACTGCAACACGGCAAAGTGGTCATCGCCGCGATTACCAGCTGCACCAATACCAGCAACCCATACGTGATGGTGGCTGCGGGCCTCGTTGCGAAAAAAGCTGCGGCGCTTGGCCTGAAAGCCAAGCCATGGGTGAAGACTTCGCTGGCTCCAGGTTCCAAAGTGGTAACGGAATATCTGCAATCCGCAGGGCTTGATAAATCGCTCGATGCGCTGGGCTTTAACCTCGTGGGTTATGGTTGCACGACCTGTATCGGTAACTCTGGCCCATTGCATGACAACATCGAGAAAACGATTAAGGATAATAACCTCGTGGTCGCCTCGGTGCTCTCGGGTAACCGTAACTTCGAAGGCCGCGTGCACCCGCTGGTGCGTGCGAACTACCTCGCATCACCTCCACTCGTAGTGAGCTACGCGATTGCTGGCTCGATGGAAATCGACATTACCAAAGACGTGATTGCCACCACGCCGGACGGTAAGCCTGTCTACCTCAAAGACATTTGGCCAACCAACCAAGAAGTGGCCGACACTGTGCATCAGCACGTGACCGCACAAATGTTCGCCAAAAAATATGCGGATGTATTCGCGGGCGAGCCTGAATGGCAAAAAATCCCCGTGGCGGAAGGCACGACCTATAAGTGGAATAACAAATCCACCTACGTGCAGAACCCACCATACTTCGTGAACATGACACGCGAGGTAGGTAAGGACACGATGAAAGACATTAAGGGCGCGAGCGTGCTTGCTATCCTTGGTGACTCCATTACCACTGACCATATTTCACCCGCAGGTAACATTGCAAAAACCTCGCCTGCTGCGAAATATTTGGCTGCTAATGGCGTGGAACCAAAGGATTACAACTCCTACGGCGCGCGTCGCGGTAACCATGAGGTGATGATGCGTGGAACCTTCGCAAACACCCGCATCAAAAACGAAATGCTCGCAGGTGTGGAAGGTGGCTTTACCAAGCACATTCCAAGTGGCGAACAGCTCGCGATTTACGATGCCGCCATGAAATACCAAGCCGAAGGCACCCCACTGGTGATCTTCGCTGGTAAGGAATACGGCACCGGTTCATCACGCGACTGGGCGGCAAAGGGAACGATGCTGCTTGGCGTGAAAGCCGTGATTGCCGAGAGCTTCGAGCGTATTCACCGCTCTAACCTTGTGGGTATGGGCATTCTGCCGCTCATGTTCACGAGTGGGCAGACCCGCCAATCACTCGGCCTGAAAGGTGACGAAAAGATTGAGATTACGGGCATTGCGAGCGACCTGAAACCCCGCAAGGAGTTGACGGCGACCATCACCCGCGCGGATGGCTCGAAAGAAACCGCAACGCTCCTCTGCCGCATCGATACGCTGGATGAGTTGGAATATTATCGCCATGGTGGTATTCTACAGTACGTCATGCGTCAGATCATGAATGATGGAACGCCGAACAGAAAGGCTGCATAATGACCGATCAAGATAAATATAATCCCGACCAGCTATCGCGTGTGATTATGTTGCTCTATGGCAAAATGGATCATGGCGGCCCATTCTGGTGCTATGTGGCAGTGAAGCCTTCGATGTTCGATGCATTCAAGGCTGCTGAAACGAGTGGTAAAATCGACCTCTATAATTTTGAGGAATATGGTGAAGTGATTGTCTCGGCGGAAGGTCAAACGCCGCCAGAGGAAGTCACCCTCAAAGTCGCAGAAATGTATGGTGCAGACCCCTCAACCTTCTTCCAACCTATCGACCCTATTGCTGAAATCGGCAAAAAAATCGAAGAGTTGAAGAAGCAGGATGAAAGCAATAGCTAGATTCTGGATGCAGCCGCCTGTGTCGAAGCAAATACGCTTTTTAACGCGGCAGGGACATTATATTCCGATATGGAAATAATGATTGAGCTTCCTGCATCGGTCTTTTCTTCTGAAACGTCGTGAATGATTCTTGATCTATCTAACTCGCGTTTTAGTAGATCTATATTCGGGTTATCTGCGTTCAGTACTACGTAATAGCCACCTGCATAGGGTGTGCGCTGCCATGTATATTTTGCTATTTCGCTGTCTAGCTGGTTACGAGTCATCATTCCGCTCCGTTGTTTACGGCTATTTATAGAGCGCTCCAACCTATCGTAGTATGACATTTTTATGAAGTTAGGCTGCCCATTCATCGTTGCGGCTAATACCTGCATAATCGCTTTCTGTGTTTAGGGCACGGAAGGAAAACTCCTCTTCCAGTATCGAAGTAAGCGCGTTGCGTAATGCTTCAGCATGCTGGTGGAGTGTCTGTTCACCCAGCTCATAGGACACCAAGTCACCCGCGAATCTCGCTTTAGGTAATGCCCAATAGATAAGTTCTTCAGGCAGCGCCCCGCGTTCCTCATGAAGCATCAATGCGTAGGCGATGAGTTGTGGCTCTAATCCTAATTGCATATCTTTCTTAGCGGGTGCATTGCCCGTTTTGTAATCATGAATGGAATAGGAATCGCCCTGCTTTTCCAGCCTATCAATTTTACCGACCAGTGTTACGGGACCGACATTGACCTCATGCTTCATTTCCATTTCCACATCATCACATGCGCGCTCTTGGTGGATAGCCTTCACGAAGCGTAAGATAGTGCGAATACGTGGCAACCACAGAGCATACAGCCGCGCGTCTGATTCCAGATGGGCGATATGGCGCATCAGCCAATCACTGTCATCGGGTGAATGATTCACACGAAGCATCTCCTCGATCAGGCGGTGAACCAGTGAGCCAAGGGTTGAAGCGTCGGGTGTTTGGTCGTACGGATCTAGCGTTCGCAGGCCTAATACATATTCCGCATAAATAGCGTAGGGGTCGCTAAATAAATGGCGGAGGCTGGTAACACGCATGCGCTTAGGGCGCGCTGCGGCGGGCGGGCTTGGTGCTACGGGTGCAATAGGTGCGGGCTTAGCTTCATGTAGCTGTGCCCACCATTCACGCCATGGGCGCGAGGTGCATTTCACCCCTTCCCGCTCCCACTGCGCTTCCAACTTCACGAGGTAGCGTGACGGTGTGGTGGGTGTGCCTTCGGACTTTAGGCTACGGGTGATAAACAGTTCAGGCGCCATGCCGAGTGCATGAACATCATGTTCGGCAAGTGTGGCTTGTGCTTCAGGTGGTGTCATGCCCAAAGTTTGACGTTGGCCAAGATTGAGCCAAGGATTTGGCGTGTAGGTTTGTGGCCAATCGCCATCATTAAACCCTGCCAATATAACTCGGTCAAAATATTGTAGGCGTGCTTCCATTGGGCTGAGGATCAGTACACGTGGATGTACCGAAAAATCTGGTTTGCGTAGCGGCGCTTGCAGCGCTTCTTGCAATAAGGTGGTGATATCTGAAACGTCAAAACGCACATGGTCGGATGCGGCGGCTAGTTGTTCACAAAGCTGCGCGATAACCTCATGCCCAGCGAGCGGTTGTGGGGCAAGTTTGGATACTAATTTTGTGAGTGTGGTAAGCCACTGTGCTAATGTTTGCGATTCTGCTTGAACACGTTCCATCTCTCGTATGATTGGCAATAAGCTAGCGGCGGCGCTGAAATCACTCGCCAAGCGCTCTATGCGTTTGGAGCGTAAGCTGGTGGGTTGTACGCCACGGCATTGGTTGCGCCAAACATTCAAAAAACCATTCCAAGAGCTAGCGGATTCACCGCAATCAACGCCTTCTAAATGCAGTAGTTCTAATACACTTAAAACGCTCACTTCATCATCCAAGCAACGAAGGACACCAGCCCAGACTTGGCCTGCAGGTGATTGGGCAAGCGCACTACCTTGCGGTGTGTTGACGTGCACGTCATATCGCATGAGGCTAAGGCGAATGCGCTGCATGAGCGCGATATTAGGTGTTATGATGGCAATGGTTTTATTGGCATCAACTAATCCCTCACGCACAATGAGGCTGATGACACCCGCTTCTTCCGCCTCGTGGGTGCATTGAATGATTTCGATATTGCTGACATCGCCCCCTTTGCCAGCCAACATTTTTTGGCGCGGTGCGATGGCGTCATCACCCAATAACTGCGCGTCTTTAGCGGTTGCATTCATCGCGCTCAGTGAGGCTTGCAGGTAATATTGCGCGTGACCTATCGGTACGGAATCATGCAGGGATGTATCTAGGTTAGGCAGCACAACATGACCGTGTGGCAGTGCGTGAATTACCTGCATTAACTGGCGTACTACTGGCATACTTCCCGTGGAACCCACCAACCACACGGGGTGTTTTGGCGGTGCTTTTTGCCAGCTTTCATGGAGTGTTTGTAATAGCAATTGCTCACGCGATGCCTGAGATATCAAATGCATTTCACGTTCAATCAGTGGCCATTGCGTAAAGAGGATGCTTAGAAAATCCGCATGGATTTGCCAATGTTTGGCCGTATCCGAGAAGCGAATGGATTGCATATCGATCTGCGATACATCTAGCCCTTCGCGTACGATGTTTTGTTGAATGGCGATTAAAGCATCCGTCAGTGCTAACACGTGCTGGAAGGATGGTTTCACTTTCGTGCGGTTTTGTTCAAATCGTGCCACCAGCTCCGCCAATATCATGCGGTGTTGCCACGGGCTCATGGCGGGTGGGATATCGCCCAGTTTACTTAGCCCATCAGGTTGTTGAGCCAATGACAACATGAGCTCATTCTCGGCATCCGCTAGGGGAGCGATTCGCGGTAGAAGCAATGTCTCTGCGTGCTGAGTGAATGCCTCGCGCATGGCAATGCAACTACGGCGGTTCGGCATGAGAATTAAAATGTTTGGCCATTGCTCTTGCGGGTAACGCTGTTCAATTGCTTGCGCGGTGAGGCGCAATACATCGTGATGCCAATGGGAAGTGAGAATCGTCATGCCAGCAGAGTAAGCTGGCTAGCGAATGAATCAACCATTCATTTTTTTAAGCTTCTTTTGAAGCTCATCCATCATGCGGCTACGAATTTCTGCGCGCATGTCTGGCTTAAGTTGGTAGCGTTGGGCAAGCTGCTTGTAGTCTTCATCCGAAAGCGGCATTTCGAACAGCACTTCATCATGCGCGGGGGCCTGCAAGCCTGTCATCATGCGCAAAATATCGCGCACTCTTACGCCACGCTTCATGGAGGTATCAATCAACAGTTTGGCCGTTGCCATATCACAGCGCACGCGCTCAATTTCGGGCGGCAACACTTCATCGAGCGTCAGGTATTTTGAACGCGTTACTGGCTTTGGCTCTGCCGTTAAGAAGGCTGGAACTGGTGATGCTTCCAAATCTTCATCAATCACTTTTACAGCAGCAGGACGTTTAATAACGGGGGCATGATCAGCCATGTTCAACCTACGAAAATCTGGGCGTTGGGGTGTTGGTTTTTCTTCTTGAGCAACTGGTTTTGGAGCGGGCGTCACAACCGTTTTAGGTGCTGCCGCAGGCTCAATGGCTTTTACGGGAACTTTTGGAGCGCTTGTTGTGGGCGCTGGAATCATAGGAATTGGTTGGCTCAGCAGCTTAATGTCTTCTGCGGGGCGGTAGACCGTAACATAAACACGGTGGGTTTTGAGTTCGGGGTACACTTCGATTTCAACCGCTTTATCGCCCGCATCATTCACCAATAAACTATATTGGATATTCTGGGTTTTACGTGCAGCATCGGAAGTGGAGAGGCGGCCTTGTGTTAAAGTGCCATCCATAAACTCGATGGTTTTAACGTATTTTGGCGCCACCCAGTTTGGAAACTGCGCGTCAGTAACTTTTGCTTTGAGTGTCTTGGCCGAAGAAAGTTCCGTGAAGAAGCTTAACGCATCACGGTCGAACCACTGATGCTGCTCTTCAGGGCTTAATTCACGCGACATGCCCAAGTAATAGCCCTGATCATCCTGCGCGATGGTGAGGATGAGTGAATCTACCGCATCGACCGTGAGAATGTAGCTTACGGTTGTTGTCTCGCCAAAACGATAGGTTCGAACGGCTTGAATGCTCGCTTTTTTACCGCGCAATTCGGGGATTAGGGTGTCATTTGAGAATTCGAGCGCACTGCCAGTCTCTAGTTTTGTAAGCGGAATAGCGGCTTTAACAGGCGGTTGCGCCTCTTCCTTACCGCCCAGTAATGTCTTAAGTGTGCCTAGCATAATAGTTAACAAATGGTTAACATAATTTAGGGCTAGGGGCAATCAGATTATTGATTCTTCATCAGGCGGCCCTGCTCACGCTTCCAATCACGATTTTTGATAGTCTGGCGCTTGTCATATTGGGTTTTACCGTGGGCTACGCCCAGTAAAACCTTGGCATACCCACGGTCATTAAAATAGATTTTTAGGGGGACCAAGGTAGTGCCGCGCACCTTAAGCAGGCCCGTTAATTTACTCAATTGGCGGGCACTGACCAATAATTTGCGGGCACGGGTCGGTTCATGATTATTGCGATTACCATGTGACCATTCCTGAATATGGGCATTCCATAACCATAATTCGCCGCCCTTCACACTCGAATAGGCGTCTGCGATATTGACGCGGCCAGCACGTAGTGACTTCACTTCCGTGCCCAAAAGCACGATGCCAGCCTCAATGGTTTCTTCAATATTATATTCAAATCGCGCCTTGCGATTCATTGCGGTTGGCGCGCTTTTTTTGGGGACTGCGCGTTTTTGAGTAGCCATATTAAATAAGCTGCAATTCCAGCATTGCGTCGCGGATCATTGCTTTAGATGCTGCTTGAATTTCTACCAGTGGTAGACGCACCTCGGTTGAAGATTTACCCAGTAATGACGCTGCGTATTTGACTGGTGAAGGGCTGGTTTCGCAGAACATGGCCTGATGCAGGAATACTAAACGCTCATGCAATTCCAGTGCTTCTTTGTACTTACCTGCGAGAGACAGATTCTGCACTTCTGCCACTAATTTTGGTACGATGTTAGAGGTCACCGATATCACGCCTTTGCCGCCCATGGCATTGAAGCCCACGGCCGTCATATCTTCACCGCTAAATAATACCAGCCTATCACCCACAAGGCGGCGCAGCGTGCTTGGGCGCGCCAAATCGCCCGTTGCGTCTTTAACGCCAGCGATGTTAGGTATTTCTGCCAATCGCGCCAAGGTCTGGTCGGTGATGTTGATGACCGAACGGCCAGGAATATTATAAACGATAATAGGTAAGCTCGTCGCAGATGCGATGGCTTTATAATGCTGAAAAATGCCTTCTTGTATTGGCTTATTATAGTATGGCGCCACGACGAGGCATGAGCTTGCGCCCGCTTTTTCAGCATGCTTGGTGAAATCAATCGCCTCGGCTGTAGAGTTCGAGCCTGTGCCCGCCATAACACCAATGCGGCCTTTGGCAGTTTTCACGGCAACTTCGACAAGTTTCTTGTGCTCCTCAGGCGCAACTGTGGGCGATTCACCCGTGGTGCCAACGGGCACAACGCCGTGAATACCTTCTGCGATTTGCCACTCAATAAGGGCTTCGTACGCACCAATATCAAGCGCACCCGCTTTGAACGGAGTGATAAGTGCAGTATATGCGCCATGTAAATGCTGTGTCATAGATTATGTCCTTTTCGGCCAGCACCTTAGTCAAATTCTCACGAATGACAAGCCTCTTGCCTTAAGAAAGGGGCTACTCATAACACAGGCTATTACTTAGTGTTGTCCACTTAAGTTCTTATAGTTCTGGGTGTGCTTGGGGTCGCTGGTGCTGGAGCTGGCGCAGGAGAAGGAATAATAACAACCGTTCCCCTCGCGTGCTCAGCTATATCATCGACATCCGTTACCGAAATCGCTGAGCCGTTTGGAAACATGCGCTTAAAATCAGCGATTGCTGGATCTGTTGATTCAAGCAGAGCATTGAATGATACATTAAGAATTTCGGCGATATCTCTATCAAGCCGCGGCACTTCTGTAGGAGATTCTGCAACGAGTTGATCCCTAAGCGAGCCAAATGGCGCACCAATTTCTCGGCTAATTACCCCCAAGATTTCATGTATGTGCTTAGGGCCCGTAAAGCCTGGCGCATCTTCTCGGCGGAGGGCTTCTACCACTTCGTTTCCATCGATTCTTCCGTCGCGGTCGCGGTCTATAATTGGGCTTGTCATGGCAAATATCCTTTTCAGTGCTGTAATGAATTGCCGCCAATATAGTTGAGTTCAGGTTTTGGTGTGTGAAGGTTCCATGAAGATTGGATCGGCACCAATTAACATGATGCGCTCATTTAGCTTGCAATTTGCTATAGGTTTCGCATAAACACTCCCCCGTGTCGGGGAGTAGCGCAGTCCGGTAGCGCATCTGGTTTGGGACCAGAGGGTCGCAGGTTCAAATCCTGTCTCCCCGACCATTTACTAAGTGAGGGGCTTTATGATTGTCTCCCTGTATGCTGCGGCATTAGCACTTTTATTTGTATTTTTGGCAGTGCGTACCATTTTGGCGCGCGTGAAGCACGGCACCGCACTGGGTGATGGTGGACATCACGAATTACAACGGGCAATTCGCGCACATGCGCATTTTGCTGAATATGTCCCCTTCTCGCTTTTATTGATACTCATGCTCGAATTGCAGGGGTCTAATCACTATCTGCTTCATGGATTAGGAATCACATTGGCGATTGGGCGTTTATTACACGCCTATAGCTTGCTTAAGTGTGAAACCTACGAGAATGGGCAAATTATCGTCAGTAGCATGAAATTCCGCCAATTGGGAATGTTTCTAAGCTTTGGTGTTATTGGAATTTCGGCAGTTGCCCTGCTCGTTACGGCTTAGGCTTTCTGATTTTTTTCTAGGGTATTCCACCCATGCGCCCTTCATCTGTTAAGCGTTTTGCAACATCCAACAGTTTTTCGGTATCAATCGACGAATCAATTCCAGCTTCAGGAAAATATATTGTCTCTGTACGGCTTCTTGGGCCTCTACCATCACTTGGAGAATACTCATACTTAGTGCGTGCCAGTGTTTTATTTAAAAAGAATTTACCTTCTTCGTTTTGGCATAATCTATAATTGCTGCGCGTTCTGCGCTACTAATCGCTGTGAATCCAGATTAACTGCACTCACTTTTGAGGTTGGCTTTGTGTGCTCTGCAGCCACAATTGGTGCAACTTCTTGGTCAACTTTGGTTTGCTGCTTCTCGCGCTGTATCTGTGCCCATGGATTTGCGATCATTCCATTTACTTGTGTACGTAATTCCAAAGCAATATCCGCGGCTTTGCCGCTCAACAAGCTGGGGGATGACATGTAACCAGCCAGTCGTTCAATGAGCACTTCATGTGTCGAAGGATCTTGCTTGGCAACATATTCTGCAGTGGCCGCAATTACACTTTCATGGACATCCTTACCATCTACGCCTTCACCGTGGCCTTTAGACGAAATGGCTAACAAGCCCTCTGCGATAAGGTTGGTCGCCACGAATATGCCACGGCCAATAATTGTTTTGCGCGTTAGCTCATCTCCCGTGCGCCATTTGCTGTGCGTTGCATAGGCATGGAAGCCTGTGGCAATCATATAGCCAACGCCTGTTGCACGTAGGGGTTTTTCTTGAATCCAATCCCAAACGCCTTCGACGCCCGTATTTTTTTCTTGTCCTTCGACAGGTTTTTTCTCTTTGATTACTAAGCCCGCCAATGCTGAAGAAGCCGTTACCGTACCCAGCATGATATCAACGCCTTCGTCCATGCGGCGTTTGGTGAAGCTGTTATATGTTTTTGGTTTGCCCAATTTATCTAATATGGGCACCCCGTTTTTCATTTTCGTAACGATGCCTTCATATTCTTTTTGTGGTGCGATTAAGCGCTTAGCGGATGCGTACATCAGCAATCCACCCACTGCGAGATAGACAACGTTCAATGCTTCGGATGGGTACTTTGATAATGTGTCGTGGAAGCGCTCAAAAATATTCTTATTTTTGTTTTCTGGCTCTTGGGTCAGCACGGCTTTTCGGCTTGAGCCTGCCAAACCTTCACCTTGAATGAAGCGGTCAATTTTTTGAACTGACTTTTTAATATGAGATTGTGATTGGTCCTTACTGCCATAGGTACTAAGTATGATACTACCAAGCGCATATCCTACGCCCGCGACAATTTTTGCTTTTGTACCATTCACATCGTCTGCAGCAGATTTGATTGCAACGTTAAGACTTTTGCGAATATCTTCAAGATTGGCTGTTGGTTTGTTTTTTAGAAAATCTGCAACTGGCTTAAATTCTTCACCGAGTTTTTTAATCGCAGCAGGGCTGTCAGCTAATCCATCTAAAGCGTCACGAGCGGCATTAGCAATTTTTAACTCTTTATTGTAATGATGCTGCTCCATGCCAGCATACGTCATGAATGCCGCATCACCCACTACCCAAACTAGGCCAGACCATTTTAATGTAGCGGCTAAAAATTTGTCCCATGCTGATTTAGGTTTTTCACTTGCTGATGGGGCAGTTGCAACGGTTGGCGTCACCCATTCACGCTGTGTTAAAAACTCCAATAGATTTTTTTCTTTTTTGAATCCGCGCAGCTCCAGATATGGGCGGCCATTTCGCGACATGGGCACACCGACCCAGCCCTTAAGTGCGAACTGCTGCTGAATGTTGGTGATATCTTGCGGCGTAATACCTTCGCGCGCATGCAAGTAGGCACGCGCACCGCCTTGTTCATTGGTGACGATTTCAACTTCATCGATCAACGCGCCGTTACTGTAAGTGTATATCGCCAATAGCTTACATGCCTCAAAGTCAGGTTTTTCCATCCTCAGTCTAACTAAGAATTGTGACAGTTTTATGTCGCTGGCGGCTTAAATTTTGACTATTTTGCCAATCAGTTAGCCTCTTTATCGCATTGCAGCATGTGCGTTTGCTATCCATGGGTTGGCACTGTAGGGTGCGCCCTCTTTATCAAATACTTATTCGCTGCGAGGAATAATGAGCGCTAATGGCAAAATGAATAAAAAAGTCATCATTTCCGGCATGTTAGGTAATGGCCTTGAGTGGTACGACTATGCGCTTTATGGGCACATGGCGATTATTATAACCAAGCTTTTCTTTCCTTCCGTAGATCCTGTCGTTGGTTTGCTTGCTACTTACGGTACATTTGCCGCAGGCTTTTTGGCGCGACCTCTTGGTGCAATATTATTTGGTTACGTGGGTGATACATTTGGCCGCAAAACCGCACTGGCTATTGCTATTCTAATGATGGCAATCCCAACAGGTCTAATTGGATTATTACCCACTTATGCGGACTGGGGATGGATTGCACCCGCCTGCCTAATCATGATTCGTATTTTGCAGGGATTATCCATGGGTGGAGAATTTAGTGGTGCTATTACTTATATGGTTGAGCACTCGCCACAAAATAAGCGTGCTGTTGCTGGTTCGGCCGCCATCATAAGTTTGGTTCTTGGCTTCTTGCTTGGCTCAATCGTTTCTACCAGCTTTGCTTCAGCCCTGAGCCCTGAAGATTTTGAAAGTTGGGGCTGGCGTGTACCATTCCTTTTAGGAATCGTTGTGGGTGTAGTAGGTTTCTATATTCGCTCACACTGCGATGAAAGCCCAGCTTACGAAGAAGCAAAGGCTGAGGGAACGCTCTCTAAAACTCCCGTACGCGACGCTTTTAAAAAGCATCCAAAAAGCATGATTCAGGCATTTTGTATTTATTTGTTTGTAACCATGCCTTTTTACATGATTTCAATTTACTTTATTGCCTACACAACCAAGCAACTAGAACAGCCATATGATGAAGCGTTGCTAATCAACAGCTTTGCAATGTTGGCCATGCTAGTGACAGTGCCAATTTCTGCGCATATTTCGGATCGCGTAGGTCGCAAAAAAGTATTGATGACGGCGATTCTGCTCATGTTCGTTGTAATTTACCCTGCATTCCAGCTGATGCACGCCCACAGTGATTTTTATTCTATTTTAGCGGGGCAAGTGCTGTTGGGGTTAGCGCTGGGTGTTTACCTTGCTCCAGTGCCTGCCGTATTGGTGGAATTATTTCCCACCAGCATTCGCTTTACGGGTATGTCGCTTTCTTATAATTTTTGCGCCATCCTAGGCGGGTTAACACCCATGTTAAGTACGTGGCTGATTGCAGAAACGGGTAATAATGATTCCATCATGTACATCATTATTGGGGCGGGATTAGCGTCGTTCTTAACGCTATTGACCTACCACGACAGGTGGCGCGAGCCGATCCGTTCATTAAAATAGCCGTTGCGGAAGTTTTTATTTACTTTCATTAGGCCATCTGGTTATCGGATGCCCCAGTTTATGAGTCGGAATGTAGCGCAGCCCGGTAGCGCACTAGTCTGGGGGACTAGGGGTCGCAGGTTCAAATCCTGTCATTCCGACCAATCAACTCACTCTTAAGTTGAACCGCAACGCAAGCGCGCAACACCTTTTCACCACATCTGATTATTTTTTATTTTATAAGATTCTTTTGTGATTTTTGCTTGATTCAGTTATCGTGTCATAATCCTTAGACATTATCGCCAAAAAAAAAATTCAAAAAGGACCTCGCCATGAATAGTATTAAGACTAAACTCGCCATCATTCTAGTTTTGGTAGGAGTATTACCAGCTATCGCGATTGGCATTGATTTCCACATTCAGAAAGAGCACCTCCACGCAGAGCGTAAGCATGACCTAACAAACATCGCCAAGAACATGGGGGATGTGATTGATCGCAACCTTTTTGAACGCTACGGCGACGTTCAAGCGTTTGGTTATAACACTGCGGCGCATGACCCCGCAAATTGGCAGAATCCTTCGAGCAGCAACGTCCTCACTATTTCCATGAATGATTACGTAAAGGCTTATGGTCTTTATCCTCTGATGATGTTGGTGGACATGCGTGGTAATCCACTAAACGTAAACACCGTTGCGGCGGATGGCAGTAAAATCAAAACATCCTTCATTTATTCGAAGAATTTCTCTCAAGAGAAATGGTTCCAAGACGCAGTGAATGAAAACTTCCTCAAAAGTGACACATTAACCGGCACGGCGGTTGGTGAGCCTCAGCGTAATTCGTTGGTGGCTGAAATTTACCAAAACGACGGTTACGTTATTCCGTTCTCAGCACCTGTTTTCAATACATCTGGCGAGCGCATCGGCGTGTGGGTAAACTTCGCGCAGATGTCTCTCGTCGAAGATATTGTCGGTGAGTTCCGCAAGAGCCTGATTGATTCTGGATTGGGAGATCTTGATCTGATGCTTGTGGATCCATCGGGTAAAGTGGTCGTTGATTATGACCCTCAACAGTTAAATGAAGCAGGACTCCTTGGTCACGATTGGGATAATTTGCTCGTGAAAAACTTCGTCAAGGATGGGTTTGAACCAGCCATTCTCGCTAATAAGGGAGAGACGGGATCATGGGAAGGAATTAACCCTGATTCTGGTGACGAAGCTCTGGTGATGTACACCAAAACAGATGGTGCCTATAATTATCCAGGTCTTGGTTGGTCTGTTTTATTAACGGCTACTCCTGAGTCTGCATTCAAAACTCTAATCAAGGTTGAGCGGGCAATGATCATTGTGCAAATTATCGCCTTCGTTATTTCGCTGGTGGTTGCTTGGTTTGTAGGCAGTTCATTTGCGCGCCCAATCAAAAACAGCGCGACCGTCATTCAGTCGATTGCTGATGGTAATACGGATGTCACTATCATTGGCGGTGACCGTAAGGACGAGATTGGTGATCTGGCTCGCGCTTCCTTGGTGTTCAAGGATGCAGTGATAGAGCGCCGTAAACTTGCCGCCGCGCAAGAAGAAGCCGAGAAACAGGCGTTGATTGAGAAGAAGCGCGCACAGCATGAACTTGCGAACAAGTTTGAATCGCGTGTTCAGGGCATTATTCAAACCGTTGCTTCAGCCTCGACAGAGCTTTACCAAACCGCCGAATCGATGGGTGGTATGATTGGTAACGTGAACAACAAGGTGGTGAGCGTTTCTGGTGCTTCGCAAAGCGCGTCCAACAACGTGAATAGCGTTGCGGCGGCTACGGAAGAAATGTCGGCAACGGTGCGTGAGATCGCAGGACAGATTGCGCATTCGGTGGACTCTGTACGCTCTGCGGTGCGTAACGTGAATCGCGCTGGTGAAACTTCGGTTGAGCTTGAACAGTCTGCCAAAAAGATTGGTGAGATCGTTGTGCTCATTCAGTCGATTGCATCGCAGATTAACTTGCTGGCACTCAACGCTACGATCGAGTCTGCGCGCGCTGGTGAAGCGGGTAAAGGCTTCGCGGTGGTTGCGGGTGAAGTTAAAGCACTGGCAACACAGACCAGTAAAGCTACTGACCAGATTGCCTCATACGTACAGAGCATTCAGAACGTCTCCAGCGAGATGGTGAGTGCGCTACAGTCCGTAAAAGGTTCGATGTCGAGCGTGGAAGAATACTCCACCGCGATGTCGGCTGCCGTAGAAGAGCAAAGCGCTGCGACGAACGAGATTGCTTCTAACATGGGTAGCGCTGCAAGCATTACTGAGCAGATCAACAGCGACATCACTGAAGTGCATCAAGCAACGGCAGAAGCGAATAGCTCGGCGTCACAAGTGTTGGATGCAGCGAAGATGCTCTCGAAAGAGGCAGAGTCGCTCAATCACGCAGTGAATAGCTTCCTAAGCGAGATTCGTAACGGCTAACTAAGCTGCTTGCGTAACCAGTTTTGCTAGCTGCTCTTTCATGGCGGCTAGCTCGTTACGCAGTGCCTGTAGCTGTTGGCGATCCGTTGGCATAACATGCGTCACCGTTGAAGATGGTTCTGTGGTAATGTCCAAGGCCAATTCCGTTACAGGTGATTCTGGCGCGACATTGTCATTGGAGTTCGCGGGCGGAATCTGGTGAAGCCAGCTTGTGTTATCATCCGCACGTAATGTGGCATCCACAATCTTGGCGAATTCCTCGATGGCCTTCTTAGCGCCCTTAATGGTGTAGCCTTGCTTATAGAGCAGGTGTTTGATTTGCTGTAGCACCGCAATATCTTCGGGACGATAGAAGCGACGACCGCCGTTGCGTTTGAGTGGTTTGATTTGTGCGAATTTAGTTTCCCAAAAACGCAGCACGTGCTGCGGTACATCAAGCATGTCAGCAGCTTCGGAAATGGTGCGCAGTGCAGAGGGAGATTTTTCTTTTTTACGGTCTTCTTCGGCTGCATGCAAAAGATGCAGCAAATCATTACTTGCCATAATCAGTCCTTTTTATTTTTGAATGCGCCGTGCGTGATTAAACTAGTCGTTGCCGACTGGAGTTTCACCATTCACTTTGCTTTTGAGAATATTCGAGGCGTTAAACGAAAGTACGGTGCGCGGTGTAATTGGCACTTCGACTCCAGTTTTTGGGTTACGGCCAATACGCTCTTTCTTGCGGCGAAGCTTGAAGGTGCCGAATGAAGAGAGCTTTACAGAATGGCCTTCTGAAAGCGCGATGCAGATTTCATCAAGTACTGCGTCAACGAGTTGAGTGGATTCTGACAATGACAAGCCGATTTCACGATATACAGCGTTGGAAAGATCAGCGCGGGTCAAGGTTTTACTCATGGCAGCCACCCCTTAATGAGTTGATTTACCAGAGTATTACACAACATCCCCAGGTAAGTCCAGCACCAAGAGCAGGCATAGCCACTAAATTTCCTGACTTGATGCGTCCGTCCTTTACCGCCACGTCCAGGGCGAGGGGGATAGAAGCCGCCGATGTATTGGCGTGTTTGTCGAGGGTGACAATGGCTTTTTCCTTGGGAAGCTTGAGCTGGCGGGCGATGGAAGTAATCATCCGCGCATTGGCTTGGTGGGCCACCACCCAGTCCACCGCATCGAGGGTTTGGTTGGCTTTTGCCAGTGTTTCGAGCGTTACGGCGGACATTTTCTCAACGCCATGACGGAAAACTTCCTGCCCCTCCATGTGCAAATGACCAGCCGTTTTGGTGCTTGAGACACCACCATCGGTATTCAGTAATGGGCCAAATTGGCCATCCGCATGTAAGGTAATGGCTTGAATGCCGCGCTTTTTATCGTCTGATTTACTGAGGATGACAGCCCCTGCTCCATCACCGAATAAAATACAGGTGGTGCGATCATTCCAATCGACAATGCGCGACATGCACTCTGCGCCAATGACAATCACGTTCTTGCATAGACCCGTTTCAATCCAACCATGGGCGACTGAAAGTGCGTAAATAAATCCTGTACATGCTGCTGCAACGTCGAGTGCCGCACCGTGAGTAACACCCAAGGCAGTTTGAACTTTGGTGGCAACGGATGGCATTGTGCTGTCGGGTGTTGAGGTGCCAACGACGACACCGTCAATATCTTTGATATTGAGGCCTGACGCTGCAAGTGCACGCTCGGCAGCTTTGATGGCCATGTGCGATGTGGATTCATTTTCCGCCGCGATGTGGCGCTCGTGAATACCCGTACGTTCACGAATCCACTCATCATTCGTCTCCACCATCTTCGATAAATCGTGATTGCTGAGAACGCGCTCAGGCAAGTAGCTGCCCGTAGAAAGAATAACTGAAGCCATTAATTAACCGATGTGATGGTGATAGAGGTTGTTTCTTCAATCACCACGGTTTCACGAATGGTGGAAGTACTGCGTGATAATTCTTCGAGAATCTTGTCGTTAATTTTGTTGGTGGCAAGCGTTGCAGCAACACGTATCGCGTGTGAGAAGCTTTTAGCATCCGCGTTGCCGTGGCTTTTTACAGAAATACCATTAAGCCCCAGCAAAATGGCGCCGTTATGTTTGCGTGGGTCGAAGCGCTTGAGTGAAACTTTGAGTGCCGAACGCGCCAAAAGATATCCGAGCTTAGCAAATAACGAGCTTTCAATGGCTGATTTCACCGCGTGATACATGAGGCGCGATGCACCCTCAGCCGTCTTAAGCGCAATGTTTCCAGTGAAGCCGTCTGTCACTACGACATCAACGGTGCCCTCGAGAATATCATTACCTTCTACGAAGCCGTGATAATCAATCGGTAGGCTTTGTGATTTCAGAAGCTGGTGCGCTTCTTTCACTTCGTCATGCCCCTTCATGTCTTCGGAACCGACGTTCAATAATCCAATTCTGGGTTTTTCAACACCTAGCACTGCGCGTGCATACGCATCCCCCATCAGTGCAAATTGCACGAGATAATCTGCGGTGCAGTCAATGTTTGCGCCCATATCCAGCAATACAACGGGTCGCTGTTGAGCTGGCACCGTTGCAGTAATGGCGGGTCGCAATATGCCTGGTAATGTCTTGAGTACCAGCTTTGAAATCGCCATGAGTGCACCCGTATTTCCTGCCGAAACACAGGCTTGTGCTTGGCCTTCATTCACTGCTTCGATGGCCATGCGCATGCTTGAGCCTTTGCTTTTGCGCAGCGCTACGGATGGCTTTTCGTGCATTTCAATGCGGGTATAGGTCGGAACAATGCGCGCAATGTCGCCGAGCTTATAGCGCGCGACGAGCGTGGCAAGCTCTCCCTCGTTACCGAAGAAGATAAAGCGCAGATCAGGGAAAAATTTGAGCGAACGTCTGGCCCCAGCGACCACCGATTCCGGTGCTTTGTCGCCTCCCATTGCATCCAGTGCGATGGTGATGGGTGCCATTTCGGCGCAGCGACTAGCGCTTAACTTTAGCGTTGGTCACTTTGCGGCCACGGTAATGCCCATCGGGCGATACATGGTGCGGACGCTTGAGTTCACCTGTGGTTTTGTCTTCGCTGACTGCCGTTTTGCTCAGCGCTAGGTGCGATTGACGCATCCCGCGACGTGACGGCGAGGTTTTTCTCTTTGGAACAGCCATGGTTCAATCCTTTCTAAATTATTGATAGATAAGGAAAAATACCCGATACCCATCAATGAAGGGGCGCATTATAGCCATGAATTCTAAGAAATAAAGCAGGATTTTCGCTATTTTGCGATGGTTTGGCTTTCACCAACAGCCCTGTTACCCCTAAAACCGCCTGGGTAGATTTGATCCACGGTAAAATTATCGGTCATTTTTTGTAATTCTGAGTCTTTCAATGAGCCATCATTAAAGGGCAGATAATGGAACATCATATTACCGCTTCCATTTGATATTCCGCGCTTTACAAGGCGCTCGACCCCCTCTTTAGGTGAGGTTTTAGTCTCGGCGCCCGCGCGGATGTCGCGAGGGTTCATTTCCATTACCCACACATCCTGAATGCGCGCCTCCGTTAATTTCTCCATGGCTGCCATGACCGCGCCGACCTCGGCATTTGGTGTGGCATTATCTTGCGAGGTTTTGGCTTCAATGGCGTAATGGAATGTTCCGTTCTTAAGTTGCACTACACAACAACGAATGCTTTTAATTTCAGCCTCAAAGGCAGCTTTATCGTCTGGCGATATTCCGCTCGAACGTAGTCGTGATGCCGCAACTTCGTTGATTTTCTCGACCATGAATTGGTTAATTGCGGTGAGATCAATACCATGTTGTGTCTGCGCGATATCAAGTTCAGGAATACTTTTGCGGCCTAGCAAGACATTCTCTGCCGCTTTGTAGGCAACCTTGGCGAAGCGCTCCAGCGTTTGCATTTTTTTGCTATCTGTAGCCTGAACAAAATCACCCATACGATTGAGCGTCGAGCCAACAATCACGGCCAATGGCGTAAAGGATTGAAACAAACCTTCTTTCGCTACAGCACCATTTAATGCATCACCCTCGCGATCATTTACATGTGCTGCACTATAATTTAATGCCGCGTTCAATCCTTCTATTTGCGCGTTCTTCTCGTCAGCATCTACGGGAATATTTCGATGTGCATTGAGATTACCAGCTGTTGTTTTCCAGATTTGCCCCTGCACCACCTTGTCAAAATATTTTGTCGAATGATCAATACGAATCGCGTCATTTAGATTGACGGTTTGTTGGTTGATAGAGATTGGCAATACATAAATTGGGGCATCTTCTGGCATTGCCTTGGCAAGCATATCGGTACATTTTCCGCATGGGCAGGCGCTCAAAAGCTCCTTACTATTGGGCTTTTGAGGGTCTTTATTTTTACCCACCATCATATAAAGCGCGACTAGTTTGGGTGGCTTTAGTTTTGCTGTTGGAAATTCATCTGCTGAAATACTTTGTCGTGTAGCACGGTGCGCCATGTGGTCCGTGGCGGCATTATACATATTTTGTTCGGCGCAATCTTTGAAGTAATCGTCCTGATTCACGGTATTGGTGCCAATGAAAATGCGGAATTCTCCCGGAGGATCTTCAACGATGCCAATAGCCGCGCCTTTAAAATTGTTGCTGTCACCAATCGAGCGCTTACGGTATTCAGCCAGTATAGTTGCAAATAATTTTACACGCGTCTCTTCAGACATGTAGGCTTCGTCGTACCAATTCGGTTCTTTGGGGGTAACGTGCACCGTGTGACGACGCAGATCGAACGTGAATTCTCCATTGCCATTACGGAAAGGAACCCTCACCGATAATTCGATGCCTTGGTCCGTATTGTGGGCTTTATCTACAAGAATTCTAACCATGCCCAGATTATAGCAATTAATTTGCGATTTCGCAGCCGCAGCGTAAAAATTTCACGCAACCGTCACAAATCCAACTCCTTGATTTCAAATAATAATTCAAGAGCCTGTTTGGGCGACAAATCATCAGGATTGCATGTTTTGAGCATTTCAATCGCTGGGTGCGGTACCGTTTCAGGTGTTTTGAAGAGCGGCAAACTCGCCTGATTGGGATTCACATCAAGGTGGTGGGTTTGTTCGAGCTGCTGAAGTAATTGCTTCGCTCGCGTGAGAACAGTTTTTGGAATACCCGCGAGCGCTGCCACGTGAATGCCGTATGATTTATCAGCAAAACCTTCGCGAATATGGTGAAGAAAAATCACCTGCCCCTGATATTCTTTTACGGCGGCGTGATAATTGCGTAAGCGCGGTAAACTTTCCGATAGATCGGTGAGCTCGTGATAATGCGTGGCAAATAAAGCGCGGCATTTCGTGACGTTATGCAAGTGCTCTGCCACTGCCCACGCGATGGATACGCCGTCGAATGTTGCGGTGCCACGGCCTATTTCGTCCATAATCACAAAGGATTTTTCTGTCGCTTGATTGAGAATGGATGCGGTCTCCACCATTTCCACCATGAAGGTGGATTGGCCGCGCGCCAAATCATCTGCCGCACCGACACGACAAAATAGCGTGTCTGCAATACCAATGATGGCGGATTCAGCAGGAACAAAGCACCCCATCTGCGCGAGGATGATCATGAGCGCCTGCTGACGCAGGAAGGTTGATTTACCGCCCATGTTGGGGCCAGTAATCAGCCACAGATTACCCTGCCCGTTAAGCGTGCAATCATTGGCGATAAATTCTTTATGCTGCTTACGTAGTGCAGCCTCCACCACTAAATGGCGACCCTTACTCAGCACAAACGTATCGTCATGGGTGAGTGTTGGCCGCGCGAGTTGTTGGGTTTGCGCAAGCTGGGCAAAACTCGTCATGACGTCCAGCAATGCAATCGCGCGTGCGGAAGTAATCAGCGCATCATAGCGCGTCATGATAGCTGTTACGAGCTCTTCAAAAATCATCTGCTCAAGCTTGAGCGCTTTATCGGCCGCCTCTTCTACGCTGCGGGCGAGTTCATTTAACTCTGGCGTGGTATAGCGCAATGCACCTGCCATCGTTTGACGGTGAATGAAATCAGGCGGCACTTTCTTCTCATGAATGGGCGTAATTTCGATGAAATAGCCCAGCACATTATTGAATTTAATTTTAAGTGACGTGATGTCTGTACGCTTTTTTAGCTCCTGCTCCATGACCATCATCACGCGTTTGCTTTCATCACGCAACGTACGGTATTCGTCTAGATCCGCACGAAAACCTGAGGCGATGAAATTACCATCACGCGCGAGGTGCGGCACTTCTGGTTTCAGGGCACTTGCTAATGTATCAGCAAGAATTTCGTGCCCTTTAAGTGCGGCCACTGCATCATTAAGCGTTGCGGGTGCATTCGCCGTTTCTGGTAGTTTGAACCAATCATCACGCAACTGCTGATAGGCCGTGAGCGTTTGCTTAAGTGCCAGCAAATCACGCGGGCCACCACGGCCAAGCGAAAGGCGCGACAGGGCGCGCTCACTATCGCTTATTTCTGCGAGTCTCGCGCGTAGTTGCTGGCGCAAACCGTCGTGCTTAAGCGCCCATTCAACGGCATCATAACGTGCATTGATTAGCGCTATGTCCGTTATGGGTGCATGTAAGAACTGATTGAGCAAACGCGCGCCTGCGGCGGTTTTTGTTTCATCAATAATGCTGAGCAAGCTACCATTACGTTCACCACCAAGTGTTTCACTAAGCTCCAAATTACGACGTGTCGCTGCGTCCATATACAGAGTTGCATCGGAGGTTTGAGGCTTTGGTCGCTCGAGGCGCGGTATCGCTTCAAGCTGAGTGAGTTGCAGATACTGAACCAACACACCGCATGCGATGACAGCTTCGTTCGAGAAGGCGCCCAAGCCCGATAGCTGCGCCACTTCGTAATGGTTTACAAGCACGTGCTCGTTTCGTTTGTGATCGAACTGCGCGTTAGGTTGAATTGTTGCCTTGCTTGCCCATTCTTGCGTTAGCGCTGGGTAATCTTTTTCACTCACCAATATTTCACGTGGATTGATCCGTGCCAGTTGGGCTGGCAACGCGACAGCATCGCAGTCCAATACTTGGAAAGCACCAGTTGAAAGTTCCAACCATGCGACAGTCGCATGGGCTTTATTGAGGCTAAGCGCGGCAAGATAATAGGATGTTGAAGGCTGTAATAACGCGTCCTCGGTGATAGTGCCTGGGGTGACGATGCGAACCACATCGCGCCGCACCACTGCTTTATAACCACGCTTTTTTGCTTCTTCTGGTGTTTCGAGCTGCTCGCAAATAGCAATTTTTTTGCCTGAAGCGATCAAGCGCTGCAGATAATTTTCTGCTGCATGCACGGGCACACCGCACATAGGTATATCCTCGCCCGCGTGCTTGCCGCGCTTGGTGAGCGCAATGTCGAGTATTTTGGAAGCAGTGAGCGCATCATCGAAAAATAGTTCGTAAAAATCACCCATGCGGTAAAATAACAAACAGTCGGGGTGCTTAGCTTTTACCTCAAAATATTGCTGCATAGCGGGGGTTGCAGCGCTTTGCATTTTTGTTGCATCGCAGCGTGTGTTTTCGCTTGTTGTTAGCGAATCGGTCGTTATGTTAGGCGCTCTTTGCGCGCGGGACATAGGGCCTGCCGTGGGTTTTGACGATATTTGAACGCCAAGAAATAGCTAAGGAAGATGACAATGGCCAGCGAAAACATGAAAATTACCGACGAAGAAGCTCTTGCCTACCACGCCATGGGTCAGCCTGGAAAAATTTCCATTACTCCTACGAAGCCACTTATTACACAGCGCGACCTCGCGCTCGGCTACTCACCTGGTGTTGCTGTTCCTTGCATTAAAATCCATGAAGATAAAAATGCCGCTTACGATTACACTTCAAAGGGCAACTTGGTTGCGGTGATTTCTAACGGCACTGCAGTGCTTGGTCTTGGTAATCTTGGTGCACTTGCCAGCAAGCCTGTGATGGAAGGTAAAGCGATCCTCTTCAAACGATTCGCAGACATTGATTCGATTGATATCGAAATCGATTCGACCGACATCGAAGAAATTGTCAGCGCTGTAAAAGTTATCTCACCAACCTTTGGTGGCATTAACCTCGAAGACATCGGCGCACCTGATTGCTTTATTATTGAAGAGCGCCTGAAAGCGCTGTGCGATATCCCCGTATTCCATGACGACCAGCACGGCACGGCTATTATTACGGCTGCGGGTCTTATTAACGCTGCGCACGTCACTGGCCGTAAGTTCAGCGACCTGAAAGTCGTTGCAAACGGCGCTGGTTCGGCAGGCATTGCGTGTATTGAGCTCATCAAGCGCATGGGCGTGAAACACGAGAACGTATTGCTCTGCGATAGAACGGGCGTGATTTACGAAGGCCGCACCGAGCAAATGAATCAATGGAAATCAGCGCACGCGGTAAAAACAAAGCGTCGTACGCTCACTGAAGCACTCGAAGGTGCGGATGTATTCTTGGGTCTGTCATCTGCAGGTGCTGTGACCAAAGAAATGGTGAAGTCGATGGCGAAAGCGCCAATCATCTTCGCAATGGCAAACCCTGTTCCAGAAATCATGCCTGAGGAAGTGCTCGAAGTTCGCAAAGACGCGATCATCGCAACAGGCAGAAGCGACTATAACAACCAAGTCAATAACGTGATGGGCTTCCCTTACATCTTCCGTGGTGCGTTGGATGTTCGTGCAAAAACCATCAACGAAGAAATGAAAATCGCTGCTGCTGAAGCGCTTGCACGTCTTGCGCGTGAAGAAGTGCCAGAGGAAGTGTTGGCTGCTTATGCTGGCCGCGAAATGAAGTATGGCCCTGAATATATTATTCCAACACCATTTGATCCGCGTTTGATTACGACCATTCCAGTGGCCGTTGCCCAAGCAGCGATGGATACAGGGGTTGCGCGTAAGCCAATCAAGGATTTCGATGCGTATAAGCACGCACTTGGTGCACGCTTGAACCCAACCGCGAATAGCATGGCGCAGATTTTTGACGTAGTGCGTCAAAATCCACAGCGCGTGATTTTCGCAGAAGGTGAAGAGGAAAAAACCATTCGTGCCGCTATTCACTGGCGCGATAATGGGTATGGCGCGCCTATTCTCGTTGGCCGTGCAGACCGCATTCGTGATACGATTAATCACCTCGGCATTAAAAACGCGGATGATTTGGAAATCGTCAATGCGGCGGTTAGCAAGCACCTCAATCTCTACATTGAGCAGCTATATAAGAAGCTGCAGCGCAAAGGTTTCCTTGAGCGCGACGTTGAGCGCATGGTGAAGAATGATCGCAACATCTTCGCAAGCTGCATGCTGCAAGCTGGCCATGGTGACGCGATGGTTACGGGTCTTACCCGCAACTATTATCGCGCACTCGAAAACATCTGCCGCGTGATTGATACGAAAAAGGGTGAGTTCCTGTTCGGCATGTCGGCGCTGGTGACCAAAAACCGTACCGTATTTATTTCGGATACGGTGGTGCAAGAACTACCAACTTCCGAAGAACTGGCAGACATTGCCATTCGTACGGCGAAGAAAGTGCGTCAGCTTGGTCATGAGCCACGTGTTGCCCTGCTCTCTTACTCGAACTTCGGTAACCCGATGAAAGAGAAGAGCAAGCGCATTCGTGACGCGGTTGAGCTTTTGGATGAAAACAAAGACATCGACTTTGAATATGACGGTGAAATGTCGGCGGATGTAGCACTCAACACCGAATTGCGTGCGCTTTATCCGTTCTGCCGCTTGAGCGAGCCTGCAAACGTACTCGTGATGCCAGCACTGCATTCAGCGCATATTTCTTCGAACCTGATGGAAGAACTCGAAGTAGGTAGCGTGATTGGCCCCGTACTGGTTGGGTTAGAGAAACCGGTGCAAATCGCCAGCATGAACGCGTCAGTGTCCGATATCATCAATCTTGCTGCTGTCGCGTCAGTTGAGGCAATTGATGAGAAAAATCATAAGGTTACCAAGAAGCCAAAAAAGAGCGCAGTCGTTTCGATTGATAAAGCCAAAAAGAATTAGGCTTTACGCTTTCTTAAGTTTGCTGTGACATCATACGAAAAAATGATGAGGGTTATTCGCTATGCCAAATCCAACCATAAACCTTGATGATATCAATGACGCAGAAGAATTAGCTGCGGCATTAAAAGGTTTTCAAGACCGAGGCTTGAGTCCAGACGCCTGTATTGAAGTATTCTCTGGCGGTGGCGATGGCGGTGAAACCCACGACACAACCTCAATAAGACATATACCTAACTTATATGCTAATGGTTATCAGCCCGTTGGGGACTCGCCTAACGCGTCTGGAGATTATGAGCCTATTTCACCTCAAGCGCATTATAAGATAATCTCTCGCGAACTAAAAGAGGCAGGCGTTGCGATACCATCAGAATATGATCCAGATATCGTTGTTGGTAGGGCGCCAGGCGGAAGCTGCGCTGTGAGAAGAAGCTAAATCTCCTAGATATTTCATATACGCCAACCTTGACGAAATTTTAGCGGTTTTGCCCTAGCCTTATCATTATGGACTTAGACGCTATACTAGAAGCACTTGGATTCTCGAGCACCCCTACAATCCGTGTCGATAGGGGGATGAGCATGTCTAATCTTGCTGCACGCATTAATTCTGTCGTAGGTGATATGAGTTCTTGTGACCGCGTGAGGATTCAGTGGCCTTCTGGTGTTGATGTGCATGGCGCTCCAAATGAAGTGTATGTTGGAAATGTTGCTACTACACTTGCTATGGCGTTGGGCGGCAGCACCCCCGCCAGTCAAGTTGAGTTTTACCACCAATTGAGCCGCGAGTTACTAGATACGGCAACCATTGTTAGACCACTGACACCTGCGCAGTGCCCGACATCATCACGCAGTCGCTAATTCAGCCTAGATTTCATCTGTTTCAGGGCTCATCAATAGCACTCTTTCTCGCAAGTTGCTCATTATTTATCAAATTTTAACGATTTTGTGTGAGTATGAATTAGCACCACAGAAAAAAGGGAACGGGCATGGTAACCATAGGCGATATGATAGAAGGTCTGCGCATTGAAATGTATGTAGCGCACGGCATATCCAGAGAAGATGCGAGAGCGGGGCTTTATGGACCAGAAACTACAGCACTCGTAGAGGCTCATCTGGAAGCAGCAATTACAGCCGCAAAGCAAGCTTTTTACCGAACACCAGGCCTAGACGCAGTGGATTATGAGATTTCGACCGCCACGATGGGCACCGCTGCCTCATATGCACGTATAACGCTATCAGAACTCGGCTATTCAGATGATGTACTAGCGCGTATCCGCGAAGTCGATGGCTTCACATACATTGCAGGTGAAGCAGGTGAGCAAGCAAACCGAGAATATAGACAAGTATTTCGTGACGCTGCTCGAGAAGGAGCTGACGCATTCCGAATGAATGCTTCTCAAGTGGTCGGCAATGCAGTTGCAGAGGCATGGGGGAATACAGGATTATTCACCGATAGCGGTAGAATAAGACGTCGTGACGCTATTATAAATCAAGTAATTGCTGACTCAGAGCAAACATTCTCCCCCGAAGATTTAGGAACTATACGCCTTGAAGCAACCCGAATAGCCAGAGAAACTTATGAGGAAGAAAAAGCTCAAAATGAGCGCTAGTTAGCCTTCAGCTTTTCTTCATACCATGTTTCGCCGATAGCGATTTTTTCGCGGCCTTTGGATTCGCGCCAATCATTCGTATCGCGTAGCGAGTAAATGCAGCCGCAATATTGCTGGGCATAGAATTCCTCGCGCTTGGCGATTTCATACATACGTGCGCCGCCGCCCTCTTTGCGCCAATTATAATCCCAGTACGTAATGCCTTCATACGGCGCAGCAGCACGGATACCGCAGTCATTAATCTGGTCCATATTCTTCCAGCGCGAAATGCCTAATGAGCTGGTGATGACGGGAAAACCGTTCTCATACGCGTAAAGCGCCGTGCGCTCAAACCGCATATCAAAACACATGGTGCAACGCACGCCGCGCTCGGGCTCGCGCTCCATGCCTTTGGCGCGGGCAAACCAATTCTGCACGTCATAATCCGCATCCACGAATGGGATACCCATTTTTTCTGCAAAGCGGATATTCTCGTTCTTGCGAATCTCGTATTCTTTCTTGGGGTGGATATTCGGATTATAAAAGAAAATGGTAAGCTCGATGCCATTGGCGATCATCTGCTCCATCAATTCCCCTGCACATGGCGCGCAGCATGAGTGCATTAACACGCGCTTAGCACCATTCGGCGGCGCTAAGTCCACATGCTTTACATATTCGACTGCGTGTTCGTGCTGTTGCATAGGGCGCATTTAGCCTGTGGCCAAGCGAAACTCAATAAAAAAGGCGGGGTGTTGCCCCGCCTTTGGTGATTTTTGAGGTATCGTTCTAACGTACCGTTTCTGTTGAAATAGCGCCTGCATCACGGCGCTCAAGGCGCTCTACATGGCTTTCATTCTTTTGGCCTATCAAGGCATCAAGACCCATTTTAGCGACCACAGCAGTTGCGATGGCACCACCAATTACTCCTGCCTTTGCGCCCGTGCTAAGATGAGAGAATGTTCCTGTAAATCCATTTACTTGGCGAGTAAATCGAGCAGCTTGTTGTTCAGCCTTTGCTGCTATTTTTGATGCTTCTCCGCCTTGATCGAAGAATTTTGCGATTGTCGCTTCATCTTTAATATCAACAAATTTTTCACCGCCATCTAGGGCCTTTTTTACTGATTTTGGCACTAGTGGCACATCCTCGACACTGTGTAAAAATTTATTAGAGGCGTCATAAAATTCGACGCAAATTTTGCCTTGGTCATTTTTGGCATATTGAATGGTGTGAACCATGTCGGGATCTAGGACATCAGTGTTCAATAAACCTTTTACATCAGATATAAGTTCATCAATAGATTCTACCTTGACCTTTAAATCAGGGCTTTTGACTACTTTATCTAAGTATTTTTGTTCAAAAGTATTACTGATTTTATCGACACGAACATCTTCTAACTCACCAGCTATTCCCTTGCGATAAAGCCCCTCACCCAAGTGATTCGTTGCGGCGTAGCCTGCGCCAGCACCTGCGGCTGCGCCTCCCGCTAATCCAACAACGCCTGAATCTTTCTTGCCATCATCGCTCATAATATCTCTCCATTACTAGAGTCTACCATATAGCGCGCCCCCAGAAGATGAAGTTTGCGTGACAATAAAAAAGGCGGGGTGTTGCCCCGCCTTTGGTTGTTTATTATTGGCTAACTTAGCGTGCTGGCTCGGCTGAAGCTTCTGCTTCGCGGCGTGATTCAATACGCTCTGCATGGCCTTCTTTTTTCTGACCGATAGTCGCATCCAGAAGCATTTTACCAGCTACTGCAGTGGCAACGATAGCAACACCAACCGCCCCTTTTTGCCCCATCGTCATATTGCCTCGGAAATTGAATTTTCCACCCTTAAGGTTTTTGGCAAGATCAGTTCGCGCTGCCTTTTGAGCATCTTTAGCAGCTTTTTCTACTGCTTTTGCATCTTGAGCGACATCAGTAACAGCATCTAAAGCTTTTGATTCAACAGTCAGAAGGACTGGCTTACCTTCAGCGTTCTTTATCAGTGCATCACTTGCATCTTTAAGGATTTTATCCTTGTTTTTGCCTAAATCCAAAACGCCTTCGGTTTTAAAATTCTTTGCGTCTAGGCCAAGTTTCTTAAACTCCAAATTATCGGTTTCGATAAGGCCTGCGCCAATGGCATCCACCAATTTTCCGCGCTGGCGATCATACATTAATTTACCTGCACCTGCTGCAAGGGCACCACTGCCCGCTAGGCCAAGTAAACCAGAATCTTTTTTGTCATCATCGCTCATAAAGCTTCTCCTATATGGTGTGAATATAACCTATTAAGACAAGCAGTAGTGTGAAGGTTTTGTGAAGGTTGTGCTTTCATAAGCCACGCATGGACGGCGGTTGACGCCGAAAGGCCCAGCGCCGCTTGAGCGCGCTTAATATTACATGCGCTCAACGGCCTGCACCACGTCTTTGGCACGCAAAGAAGCGATGATGTTGCTAAGATGGCGGGCGTTTTTGACTTCTACATCAATAATCAATTCAAAGAAGTCGGTGCTGCGATTGGTGATCTTTAGGTTACTGATATTCCCTAAATCCTTAGCAATGACGTTGGCAACGGATGCCAATGCCGCCGTTTCATGGCTTACGGACATTTTTAGACGGCCAATAAAGGTTTCATCACCTCCGCCACCGCCTGCGTCCCACGATACGTCAATCCAACGCTCAGGCGCGTCTGCGAAATTCTCTAGCGTTTCGCACTCCATCGTATGGATGGTAATGCCCTTCCCCGTCACCACGATGCCGACGATTTTATCACCTGGAATAGGGTGACAGCAGCCAGCAAAGTGAATCGCCATGCCTGGTACCAGCCCCTTAATAGGCATAGGCACGCCTTTTTTAGCGGTCTTTTTACGAAGCTTGGCAAGGCTGAAAGGGTTTTGCACCCCCGCACCTTCGGATTTGCGTGTATGGAACACCGCATCATAGACTTGGTTGCGATTGATTATCCCCTCGCCCACTTCGGCGTATAGATCTTCAGCCTCTTTCTTTTGGAACACGGCTAATGCTGGCTCCAACATTTTGTCGGTAAGCTCGTGACCTTCTTGTTTGAAGGTTTTGCCAAGAATGGCTTTACCAAGCGTAACGTATTCTTCGCGCTGCTGCGTGCGAATGAATCTACGAATTTCAGACTTTGCCTTGCCCGTAACAACAAATCGTTCCCATGTAGGGCTTGGGGTTTGTGTTTTCGCCGTGATGATTTCGACTTGGTCACCGTTTTTGAGTTGGTGCTTAAGCGGCACAATGCGGCCATTTACCTTCGCGCCTACGGTGGTGAAGCCAACACCTGAGTGTACGGCAAAGGCGAAGTCGACAGGCGTTGAACCGCGTGGCAGCGCGATGATGTCGCCTTTTGGCGTAAAGCAGAATACCTGATCGTGATACATTTCGAGCTTGGTATTCTCTAAGAATTCTTCGGGGCCTTCTGACTGCTCAAGAATTTCGAGCAGTTCGCGCACCCAGCGATATTGCGTACCTTCGGTTGCCGCTTTGTCTTGGCCCTGCTTATAACCCCAATGCGCCGCAATCCCGTATTCGCCGACCTCGTGCATTTCATAGGTACGGATTTGAATCTCAATACGCTGCTGGTGTGGGCCGATAACGGCGGTGTGGATGGACTGATAGCCGTTCACTTTCGGCGTTGAAATATAGTCCTTAAAGTGGCCAGGGATGGTGTGATATTTTTCGTGAATCAGACCGAGCACTTGGTAACATTCGCCCACGTTATTCACGATAATGCGGAAAGCAACAATGTCGGCCAGTTGTTCAAAGGTAACGCCCTTGCTCTCCATTTTTTTCCAAATGGAATAGGGCTTTTTCTCACGGCCATAGACGCGACCATTTTCAATCCCCGATGATTGCACCATCTCGCGCAGCGTGTCTTCCACCTTCTGAACTTGGCTTTGGCCTTGCTTGCGGAGAAATTCGAGTCGCTTGGTAATGGAGTCACGCGCTTCAGGAAACAGCTCTTTGAAGGAGAGTTCTTGTAGCTCTTCCTTAAGGCGACGCATACCGATACGCTCGGCAAGGGATGCGTAAATCTCCAATGTTTCGCGGGCGATGCGCTGGCGTTTCTCGGGCTTCGGAATGTAATGTAGCGTCTCCATATTGTGGAGGCGATCGGCGAGCTTCACCATCAAGACTCGCAAGTCCTGAGACATGGCGACGACAAGCTTGCGGAAGTTCTCCGCCTGCTTGGTGGACTCAGATTGGATTTCGAGACGATTTAGTTTGGTAACGCCATCGACCAACCCGCGAATTTCATCGCCGAATAAATCTTGGATTTCGTCGAGCGTGGCGTCCGTATCCTCCACCGTATCGTGCAGCAATGCGGTGATGATGGAGGCGGTATCGAGCTTATATTGCGTAAGCTTATAGGCTACTTCGACGGGGTGTGAAAAATAGGGGTCGCCACTGGCGCGAGTTTGGCTGCCGTGCTTTTGCATGGCATAAATATAGGCCTTATTGATTAAGTCCTCGTCCGCATTAGGATCGTAGGACTTGATCTTCTCGACCAGCTCCATTTGGCGAATCATGTTAGTAATATAGCGTGCAAATCAGCCACTTACTAGAGGAATGGCCGCAAAACTGTTTAATGATGAAGAACTGTGTTGTTCGGGCGACTAGTCGTCTACTTCGACGTTTTCTTCAACAAAGCTCATGCCTTGTGAAGGTTGGTCGGAAGCGATGTACTGGCGGGCATCTTCAAACGCCTGTTCGATTTCGCCATGCGAATTCACCGAGTAAACCGAGTGCTTCTGCTCTTCTTCGCCCTCGATCTTATCGTTGGGGTCAAAGCCAGACTTCTTCTGGAAGTGCTGGATGATTTCTTCATGAACCAACGATTTGTCGATGGTCTTTTCAGCGATTTCACGCAGGGAAACTACGGAATCTTTATCGTTATCACGGTCAATGGTCAGCGGCATGCCCGAGCTGATTTGTTTCGCGCGCTGCGCGGCGGTAATAACCAAATCAAAGCGGTTTGGGATGCTTAAAATACAATCTTCAACGGTAACGCGTGCCATGACTACTCCAGCAGTTTAAGTATTAAGGATGGGGGTTTCTAAGGTATTACGCCCAGCTTTGCAAGCTTTTTGAAGGGTAATTGTCATGCAACCTTAACACAAAGCGCTGAATTACAGAGCTATGTCTAGGTCCGATTGAACCAAACACTGAGGAGTTTTTTATGACAAAACTAGGCGAAGCGCTGCGTAGCAACGATAATAACGACGTTACGTTTGCAGCGACATTCTCGGGCGATGTTAATAATCAAGGCATTGGAAGACAGAGCTTTAACGTTACCACGCCGTGTGGCTTGGGCGCAGATGGTGTTGAGGCACCGCTTCGCGGTTTTTCGGTTCAAGGCGATAGCATTTTTGGCTTTGATTTTAATTTTAGTAACCCCAGCCTATATGATGGCCAAGTAGTTACTCATGCTGGTGTGGCAGACGCACTTGAAAGCACCGTCGATATGATTGCCAACCGTGGCGCTATCAGCCCAGTAGAAAGCCAAGCATTTGATGCGCTCATAGAGACGATTCGCGAAGCAAACCGTGATTCGAGATACGTTACTAAAGAAGTAGACGATATTGAGTCTCAGCTTCGCCGTGTGCCGGGCAATGAGAGTCTCGTTATCCGTCGCTAGACTTGCTCTTGCCCCAAATATCTACTAAATGCGGGGCATGGCCGATCTATTAAATATGTCCAAGGCGGAAGACAAAAAGCTTCCCAAGCCCGACTGGATTCGGGTGAAAGCCCCTGTATCGCAAGGGTTCAAGGATACGCGCGACCTGATGCGCAGCCAGAAATTGAACACCGTGTGCGAAGAGGCGGCTTGCCCGAATATCGGCGAGTGCTGGTCCAAAGGTCATGCGACGGTGATGATTCTGGGTGATACCTGCACTCGCGCCTGCGCCTTTTGTAACATCAAAACGGGCGTACCCAATAAAGTCGACCCTGACGAGCCGCATAATCTGGCAGTCGCGGTTGGCCAGCTTGGCCTGAAACACGTGGTCATTACCTCGGTGGATAGGGATGATCTGGAAGATGGCGGGGCGAATCACTTTGCTCAATGTATCGAATATATACGCACCACCGCGCCTGAAACGACGATTGAGATTCTCACACCCGATTTCCGCCGTAAGGACGGCAACCTTGAAATCGTGGTGAAGGCTCGCCCTGATGTGTTCAACCACAATATCGAGACGGTGCCGAGGCTTTATCAAAAAATCCGCCCGGGGGCGCGCTACTTCCATTCACTGAACCTGCTCAAAAAAGTGAAAGAGCAAGATCCGAGCATTTTTACCAAATCGGGCATTATGGTCGGCCTTGGTGAAACAAAAGAAGAAGTGCTGCAGGTGATGGATGATTTCCGCTCGGCAGATATCGACTTCATCACCATTGGGCAATATCTACAACCCACGCCAAACCATGCGCCAGTTGATCGTTACGTTACCCCAGACGAATTCAAATATTATGAGCGCGTAGCATGGACGAAGGGATTCCTGATGGTGTCGGCAACGCCCCTCACCCGCTCCAGCTACCATGCGGATGCGGATTTCGCCCGCATGCGCGACGAGCGCAACAAGCGCCTAGAACCCAACGCGGCGAATGATAATGTCTAATAATACCGTTGTTTGTGTTGGAAGATTTCAACCTTTTCATAATGGACATTATTATCATCTAAGGGAGCTTATTGAAGAAGGTTTGCAGCCGTTGGTTTTTATTCCCGTCAACACCCAATTACCTCGAGAACCTTTTACATTCGAGCAGAGGAAACGGATGATTCAACTGTCATTTGCAGACAGCGCCGTTCAACCAATTATCATTCCCTTGGATAGTAATTACCAATTTTTGGGGAAAGACGAGTCTGGTCTAGCAATATTCGACATAAAAAATTGGACAGATGGGATTGTGCAGAAAGTAGAAGATTTATTCCCGAATCAGAAAGTTGCTTATGCATCTGGATACAATTGTGAAAAATACAATTTAAAATACGGATCAATCGATTTGGGAAAAATTGCCTCAGTTGAATCCTTAGGAAATAGTAATTCTATTTTTGAGCGCTTCATTGAAACCAAATACAAGGGACAAGTTCATGCTACGCAAATCCGCAAACAGTTCATACAAAAAGATGAGTTTGGGCGTTTTAGTCTCACTACTAACGGCGAATTCGATGCTAATGAAGTAATGCCTCCCCAAGTCGTCAATTATATTAACACCGAGTGTCAGAATGTGCTGGGTTCTCTTCACCATTATTGCCATTCTGCTAAATTTGTAACCTGATGCCCTCCCACTCCGAAACGCGCCCATCCCCCTACTCGCCTGAACAACTTATGGCGATGGTGCTGGATGTCGAAAAATACCCCGAATTTTTGCCGTGGTGTCGTGCCGCGCGGATTGTTGAGCGCCATGCGGATTATTTTTTAGGTGAGTTGGTGATTAGCTTTAATCACCTGACGGAGCGTTACACATCAAAAGTCACGGCGCTGAAAAATGACATTAAGGTGGAGCTGGTGAAAGGACCCTTCAAACACCTCACCAACCATTGGCGCTTTGAGCCAACGGCTACGGGCACGAATATCCACTTTCATCTCGATTTTGAATTTAAATCCAAGCTGCTCGATACGCTCATGGGCGGGCTATTCACCCGCGCGACCGAGAAAATGACCATGGCCTTCATGACCCGCGCCGACGCGCTTTACAAAAAGGACTAGTTAGCTTATTCCCGCTTATCCGCAGTGGGGAGAGGTGGCCGAGTGGTTTAAGGCGCACGCCTGGAAAGTGTGTATACGGCAACGTATCGAGAGTTCGAATCTCTTCCTCTCCTCCATTTATCCCCATAAAACCCTACAAAACTTATCAACCACATGCTTTTCGTGCTTGAAATCCCGTAAAAATAGGCGTTAAACAGTTGGCACGAGGCCAATCGGCCGAGAGGATGCGTAACTAGTAACAGATTGCGCAATCACTAACGCAACTAACTTAGGAGACTTCTACATGGCTAAGAAAAAAGCAAAATCAGCACCAAAGGCAGCAGCACCAATTCGTCCGGTAAAAAGCCGTCTGACGAAATCGGCTCTGCAAAGCTTGATCGCTGAGCGCACCGGTTTGACCCGCAAACAAGTTGGCGAAGTTCTGGGCGAACTCGAAGGCGCAATGTTGGGTTCAGTTCACCCAAATGGCGTAGGCGAATTCATGTTCCCAGGTCTGTTCAAAGTTGCACTGCGTAAAGTTCCTGCTCGTAAAGCAGGCACGCTGATCCGCAACCCAGCTACGGGTGAAATGATGAAAGCTGCTGCAAAGCCAGCTTCGGTTCGCGTTAAAATCCGCGCACTCGCTAAGTTGAAAACTGCTGCTAGCAAGTAGTTCGTTTTTCACTTGTCTAAAAATACACCGGCAGTGCAAACTGCCGGTGTTATTTTTTAAGGAGATAATATGGCCGATATTAAACGTATTGATGCAGGTGCGCGCATGAGCGAAGTTGTCGTTCATGAAGGCAAAGCTTATTTGTGCGGCGTAGTCGCGGACAGCACCGTTGGCAAATCTGTCTATGAGCAGACCAAAGATATTTTATCGCAGATTGATGACATGCTTGCCAAAGCAGGAACCGATAAAACGCGCATGCTCAAAGTCAATATCTGGCTGACCAATATCGCCACGTTTGATGAAATGAACAAAGCGTGGGACGCATGGGTGGTAGCGGGCAAGACCCCTGCCCGCGCAACCGTTGAAGCCAAGCTCGCGGGCAAGGGCTACGATGTCGAAATTATGGTAGAAGCTGCAATATAGGAAGTATTCATGAAAAAACTGATCGCACTTGTTTTGGTTATTGGCGTGGGCGCCTACCTCTATCTCAATCTGGGAGCGATGGTAACGCAGACAGCAGAAAAAATTGCCAGTGGCGCATTGGGCGTTGCCGTCAATATTGGCTCAGTTGATGTGTCTCTCTCCGATAAGAAAGTGACGGTAAACACCATCGAAATTGCCAACCCGACAGGTTATAGCAAACCGCATGCAGTGACTGCCAAGTCCATTGCAATTGGTTTGAACACCGCCAGCAAACAACTCATCGATTTCAAAGATATTCTCGTTAAAGGTTCAGTGGTGAATCTTGAAATGAACGAGAAAGGTATGAACCTTGTTGATCTTAAGAATCTTGCTAATAGTAAAAAGCAGAAAGAAAGCGTTGGTAGCGAGCAAGTGCGCGTTATCGTTCAGCATATGGTGATTGACGCCTCGACAATCAATCCTAGTGTTTCATTCCTCAAGCATGACATTAAACCCATCACAATGCCTGCAATCACATTCTCGAACATTGGCAAAGGCGGCGGTGTGAAAGCAGGTGATGCGATTTCACACATTCTGATTAAATATCTTTCTGCTATTGAAAAGACCGCACGTGATAGCGGCGCATTGGGTGATATTCCGATTCTAGATAAAATCGGCAAAAACGTTGATGATGTTGCAAAGGGCTTGAAGGATTTATTCTAAGCCAGCCCGTGCGGCACTATTATTAGGGTTGAAGCAGCGCTGGTGTTGATTTTTCTTCGGCAGCTAGGCGCTCCGTGAAGTGGTGGTGGCCGCCCATTTCTTCCTGCTTTTTAGCTACCTTATCGACGGTTTCACTATCAATCCCAATAGTACTGCCGATGACTTTCGTCGTTGGAATGATGATATTCTGGCTATTGAAGCGATCCCACTCGATGAATGCGCCTGGCGCTAGCGCTCGCCCGCCAATCAGTAGTCCGTTACTAATTAATGCTCCGATGGCTTTTTGCTTACCGATTTTCCATAAATCCAATTTGTCGGCGGCCAGAACACCCTTGATCACTTCTTGCCTTAGCTCGTGATATTGCCCCGCCATACCAATAGGGAAAGAAAACACGTTCCACATGAACGCTTGAGGTAAATGGGAAACTTCGTGCTCGTAAATTTGCTGTTGCTTCTGTTTGAATGCCTCAGAATCTTCTGAAACGAAATTCTTTTTTGCCCACTGCTTCGCGGCATCATGCGCGCCCATCTTGAAGGCCCAACCCAATGCGGGTTCCAGCAGATTACGTACATCATTCATCACATTGGGGGCATAACGCTGTATCAATATGGTTGGAATAACCGCACCAACATCACCATACACTTCACCTTTGAACCAGTGCTTTGCCTCTAGCCAAAACTCTTTCCTAGCTACCTGCTTAGTGAAATGGCTGAATCGTTGGCCAAAACTAGGATTGACTACTTCGTGGACATGACGATGCGCACCATGGTCATGCGCAGTGCAGCCAATATTTAATTTTTTATCGAAAAATGCCCCTGCTGCAGCCGTGGTGAAAGGCTGAATGAGCGTGTCCGTCGTCATGCATGATAATGCGTGATTGATGGTATAAGCAATGTCTTCTGCTTTTTGCAGTTGCGACTTTTTGCGTTCTTCTTCGCGCCTTTGCGCTTTTGTACTGTTGTGTATCTCGCTCATATTCTCTGCACGCAAGCTTAAGCCAATTGAGAATCATTCTCAATAACTAAGTTGCGAATTATTCTCAATATACAATTTACTCATCAGCAAGTGTATGAAGATTATGTGACAATGCCTGATTGGCATTGAGTAAAATTGGCTATCGTGGCACCATCATTCCAAGGTCGTTATGAAGTTTTCAACATTAGAACGCATACGCGATAAGCAACGTTTGGATGATGATGAGATTAATCATTTATTGCCCTATCATCGCTATTTTGCGCGTATAGGCGACACCGACACCATCTTACGAATGATTGAAGCTGCTGAGGGCTCTACAGAGAAACAGCTTATTCGCCAAAATTGTGTTCTTGAAGCTTCTGAGTACGGAAAATTAGAAACGCTGAAAACCATTCTGAATGGCTCGGCGGTTAAGCTCATTCGCTATAACAACTATGCCCCAATTCATTTTGCCAAGAACGGCGGCCATCAAGACGTTGCGGAGTATTTAATTTCCACGGTTTGTAATGGCTCTCAAACCCAAATAGAAGGTTTGAGAGAAACGCTCAAATTGTCTGATTTTAATTGGGAAGACTCAGAGCAACATGTCGCTGAGGATTACTTAGAGTTCGATGAATCCCTTGCTTATGCCGACCCCGCGAAACCTGATGAATTGCCCCCAGCCTTATCTGATTATTCGCCCTATGGGTTTAACGCGACACTTTATAACGAGTTGCTAGATTTATGCAGGTTGCGCTGCGAGCTTAAGGGCTATCACGATGGAGCAGAAAAAAGAGCTTATAATGCGTCTGTATTATTTGGCAGCGTTGAAAACATTGATCGATATTTAGAGTCTACAGATTACGGCAAACCATCACACACCTATCTAGATTTTGATCTACCTAAAGATAATGGTCCGTGGGACATAGAGGCATGGCGTGAGTTGACGATTACGCATGGTTATAAAATTTACCCTTATCTTAGATATGCTGACAAAATCGAAGCAAAGCGTGCAGAAATATTTCCAGATGTCGCACTTGAAGACCTCAGCGCTGAACAGGTCGAGCAATTAGCATGTCATGCGCTTTATACGGGCGCTGAACAAAATATCGAAGCCGCAAAGGTCGCGGCACATCTTAACCTCACGCAGGAGCAATTTGATGAAACCGTAAGCCTGCTCAAGAAGTCATGTTCAAAGGAAGCGGACAGCACTCCTGATATTCATATTGATGGGGCGGATATTGGCAAATCAGGCTTTACGATGGAGAAAGTGCCAAAAGATAGCGCGATCAACCTCTGGGTAGGCGGGTATAAAAAAATTAGAAATTGCTGTAAGATTGGTACCGTAGGCAATGATACCAATACAGATGGCGCAGAGTTGGCGAAAGCTCAATCACATTGGTCGGATTTATCACTTTACGTTATTCGAAATGCCAAAGGGAACATCTGCGCCAAGCTTACAGGTTGGGTGAAGGGCGATCGCTTTGTTTTCAATTCTTGGCAGGCACATGGTAATAAATATCAACATCTAATGTTACCCTTCATGACGGAAGCGGCCATACAAGTCATAGAAGAGAATCCCCATATTAATGCCGTTAATATAGGAAAAACCAAAACAGCCAGAACAGAGGCTGATGCTGGCAATATCAAACCTTCTACTGCAGAAAAAGGTGGTTGGATTCCCACTCGGGCTATTTTTATTGATGATAGTGATATACCCAACAGCGTGCTGCAAGACGCTGATTGCAAAGTACAAATGGAAATCACAAGTCGCGATAGGCTGGATGAATCAAAAAGCAGGCTTGCATCTATCGTAGAAGACCTTACTAGGGATACTACATCCCAATCGTCTAGTAGGGACTGGTTCTAGTACTCATATTAATTCAAGAAAGATTTTATGCTCCGCATTCGCCATGCAGTACGCGAGGATACACCTCTTATTCTTGATTTCATTCGCCAACTGGCGGAGTATGAGAAGCTCTCGCATGAGGTGATCGCTACTGAACAAACGCTTAGTGATTCTCTGTTTTGCGATAACCCCAAAGGCTTTTGTGTGATTGCTGAGTGGAACGGCGCGCCTGTCGCATTTGCATTGTATTTTTATAATTTCTCAACATTCCTTGGCAAAACGGGTATTTATCTCGAGGACTTGTTTGTGAAGCCAGAAATGCGCGGCAAAGGCATTGGCAAGTCGATACTTAAATATCTAGCCCAGAAGGCGAAAGCGGAGGGTTGCGGGCGCTTGGAATGGTGGGTGCTGGATTGGAATACGCCTTCGATTGAATTTTATAAATCACTCGGCGCAGTTGCGATGGACGAATGGACGGTGTATCGCGTTACAGGAAAAGCTCTCGACGAACTCGCCAACTCCTAAGGTAATATGACCCACTATTTTACACATTCCGCAAAGCGCGCCACCCCTATCGTTGCGCTAACGATTTCTCAATTCCAGCCTTGGCTTAAGCGCCAACACGCTACAACACAGGCTTGGGTGAAAGCCAATATAGCCACCCCTAAAGCCGACACAGCACTACTCGTACCAGATGCTAAGGGTAACGTATCGCAGGTGATTGCGATCACGGGGGATGCACCCACTATTTGGTCGCTGGCGCACCTACCAGCCGCATTGCCTGCCGGAACATACAGCGTCGATACATCATGGAATAGAAAGCAACTTGCTGATGCGGCGCTAGGCTTTGCATTAGCGCAATACCAGTTCACCGCTTACCGCAAAGCGGAGCGTAAGGCGCTCACCTTGGTTCTACCAAAATCCATTGATATTGACGCACTTGAAGAGCGCGCCGAGGCTATTTATCTGGCGCGTGACCTTATCAATGCGCCAACGAATGACATGCTCCCCTCTCATTTAGCGGCGGCTGCAAGAAAAGTTGCTAAAGAGATCGATGCATCGTTCAGCGTGATTGTGGGTGATAATTTGCTCAAGAAAAATTACCCTGCAATACATGCCGTTGGTCGCGCATCTACCGACGCACCGCGCCTTATTGATTTGAAGTGGGGCAACCCTAAACACCCCAAGCTGACGCTGGTTGGCAAAGGCGTGTGCTTTGATACGGGCGGGCTGGATATCAAGCCTTATGCCTCCATGAAGCTTATGAAAAAAGACATGGGCGGCGCGGCGCTAGTTTTGGCATTAGCCAAAGTCATTGCTGCTGAAAAATTGCCCGTGCGTTTACGCGTATTGATTCCTGCTGTTGAGAACAGCATAGCGGGTAATGCATTCCGCCCGCAGGATATTATCCAGACACGCAAGGGTTTGAGCATGGAAATCGGCTCAACGGATGCGGAAGGCCGTGTCATTCTGTGTGACGCGCTGAGCGAAGCGGACAGCGAAAATCCCGATTTGATCATTGATGCAGCCACACTTACGGGCGCGGCGCGCACGGCATTGGGCGCTGAACTCCCTGCCCTTTATTCCAATGATGATGGGTTGGCGAAACAATTACAGAACCTCTCGCTCGCTGAATCCGATCCTATGTGGCATATGCCACTATGGGCGGGCTATGATAAGTACGTGAATAGCCCGATTGCCGATGTTACCAATACCCCTAATTATGGGTTTGCTGGATCGATCACCGCCGCATTGTTTTTGAACCGTTTTGTACGCAAAGAAACACCATGGATTCACCTTGATACCTATGCCTGGAATGCCGAGTCACAGGCCGGTAGGCCAGCAGGTGGCGAAGCCCTTGGAATTCGTGCATTATTGGCCCTTCTAAAAGCACGCTACCAGTAGCAACCTTCACACAATCTTCATATTACGAATATTGCACGCGTGGTAAACTCACAGAGACTACCAAAAGGTGTGTAATAGCTAATGGCTACAAAAAAGTACAATGACAGGTTAGTGAGGAAGGGGGATATTTCCACCTACGTTCACGCGTCTGACGCATGGCTTGAGAAGCGCAAAAAAGAGCTGCGCGGCTTCGTCAACGAGCCAGATCTTACACCGCCAGAAATTGCTGATTCAGTGGCGCTACCTGTTACGGTTGCGGGCGTTGGTGCAGGCTGGACTGTATGGCAAGCGCTAGAAATTGATCGCGGCACAAAATGGTTATCAAAGTTCGCCGAAGAACGCCAAATTCCATGGCTTAGAAAATTACTTACGACAAAGAACGGCAAGGTTTCTCTTTTATATAACGCTGATGAATATAAAATGACGCTGCGCAACGTTTCTCAGAAAATAGCTGATTTCCATGTACGCATAGGTTCACTTTTAAGTCTTGGGGATAATACGGATTACATTGAAAAGTTGTATTACGATATTCCAGGCAACCTTAATCCAAAGGATAAACTTGCGGCACAACAAAAGAAATTTTTTGAATCTGCTGTAGATTCGGGCTTAGAGGCGCTCGATGCAATAATTGAAAAGCCAGCTAAATTAGGCCACAAGGGTGCACTTCCCTATCTTGAGCCACTGCGCACAGAATTGCGTGAGTATGTAAGATTAAACGGCAAAACTGGGCAAACCGCATTGCACATCGCGCAAAAGTTAATGACGACACTTGAGCATATTCATACGACAGAACCACAAATGCATGTCAGTAAGTACTATCAAATCTGGCAAAGCGATACGGACGGAATAACACATTATTTCAATAAGTACCTCGCTAAAAGCTTGAATGAACACAACCCTATTCAAGCCGCTAAAAATTTTGCAAACAGCGCGATTGATGCCTGCTGGCCCTCTATCAAAGAATCGGCAAACCTTGATAACAAGGCAATACGCGATCGCATTGCCAAACCCGCTACTCTTATCGCTGCTGCTGCAGCGATGTTGGTAATCGGCGTTCGCAGCTACTTCAGTTCTCGCAAGCAGCAGTTATTGGAGTGGGAAACTGAGGCGAGCTTTATTGAGCGTCTTCAGGATGAACGCGCAGTCAAAGAATCAAAGCACGATAGAGAACATCACTCTGAGAGAGACACGGGTCACCATACAGACAAGCCTGCAAAAACGCATAAAGAGCGTGTAGCGGAACGCCGTCATGCTACGTCGCATGGCGATCACGCACATAGCATTTAAATTTCGCTAGCTTATTTCAGAATTCCCATTAAGAATCATTCCATCATCGAAATGAGGAAGCCATGTCTGTAAGCGATACCCAAGAAGCATTAAAACTTTGGCAGCGCATTGTTACGCGCTCTTTGCGTGAATTGCCTTATGATTTGTCGCAGCGCCAAACCGCCGTGCTGCTTACGGTCTACATGGTTCCCGCCCCACACACGATTCGTAATCTGGCTGAGCGTTTGAATATATCGAAGCCTGCTGTGTGTCGCGCTTTGGATGCACTCTCGGCGTTGGATTTGATTCGCCGTAAAAAAGACGAAGAAGATCGTCGCAATGTGTTCATTCAGCGCACCGTAAATGGTTCGGTGTTTCTGCGTGATTTCGCTGACCTTATGGTTCAGGAAAGCAAGAACCCAACTGTGGATTCAATGCCACTATTTGCACCGATGGCCGCATAATAGGTAATTTTTTCCTATATTGATGATATTTCGCTTGATTCGAATCGCAAAATGTGGCTAAATGGCTTACATAACGGGCAATTCTTGCCTGATTAGGGGAGAGCCAGGGACACATGACGCATATAACGTCACAGCATCGGCACCAAACATCTCGTCTCTCCCCTTATTCTATTATCTTTACGACCCATTTTTTGAGGTAATCTATGGCGACGATGACGGAATCATTCAGAGAGCTTGGCCAAATCAAAATCGCGGCGCTTCTCGGATCAGCAGTTATCCTCATCGGCTTCTTTATTTTTATCTCCATGCGCGTTGCGGCACCTATGATGTCGCCCCTCTTCACCAACGTCCCAACGGATGAAGGTGCAAAAATTATCCAAGAGCTTGATAAGCGCGGCATCCCCTATGAGTTACGCGCGGGCGGCACGCAGGTAATGGTGCCCTCAGACCAAGTGAATAAGCTGCGCTTGGTGATGGCGGAGCAAGGCATTCCCTCACAAGGCTCTGTGATTGGTTATGAGATTTTTGATAAGTCTGACGCGATGGGTACATCGAACTTTGTACTCAACATTAATCAATTACGCGCACTTGAAGGTGAATTAGCGCGCACGATTAATGACTTTGAATCAGTTGAACAAGCACGCGTACACCTCGTGATGCCAAAGCGTGAACTCTTCACGCGCGATACGGTAGAGCCAACCGCTTCGGTCGCGTTGAAGCTGCGCTCTTCTGGTGGTCTTACAAAAAGTGAAATCGCAGCCATTCGCCATTTGGTGGCAACTGCCGTTCCTGGCCTTAAGCCACAACGCATCACGATTGTTGATAGCCGCGGCGGATTGCTGGCTAAAGGCGTTGATGAAAAAGACGATGCCAACGTATTGACTGAAGAAGCCGAAGATTTCCGTGTTGCGTATGAGAAGCGCCTCGGCAGTACGGTGGAACAGCTCCTCGAGCAATCGATTGGTGTTGGCAAAGTAAAAGCTAAAGTACATGCAGATATTGATTTTGACCGTACCGTGCGCAATCTCGAGAAGTACGATCCAGAAGGCCAAGTGGCGCGCTCGGTTCAGTCCATCAATGAAAATGAAAAATCAAATGAGCGTTCACAAGATCAAACCGTGAGCGTTTCCAACAATCTTCCTGACGCGAATGCTGCAGGTGGTTCAGGTTCTAACGCTGAGTCAAACCGTGCACGTACCGAAGAGACCACTAACTTTGAAATCAGCAAAGAAGTGATCAATTCCGTTAAGGAAACGGGAAATGTTAAACGCCTTAGCGTTGCCGTTCTGGTGGATGGTATTTACACCACGAACGCTGAGGGAGAGCAGGTTTATCAGCCACGCTCAGAAGAAGAGTTAGAAAAGCTCCGTCAGCTTGTTAACTCAGCAATTGGTTTTGAAAAGTCACGTGGTGACGAAGTGCAGGTTGTTAATATGCAGTTCGCCGCACAAACTGATGATATTTTCGAAGAAGATGGTCTCGCGTGGCTCAAAGATGACCTGAACAACATTATCCAAACACTCGTGCTTGGTGGTGTTGCGATCCTTGCGATCCTTCTGGTCATTCGCCCACTTGTTGCACGTGCTATCGAATCGGCGGAAGCTTCGCAACGCCAAGACGAGCTGGAGCAAGCAGCACTTGCCGCGCCTTCGATTGCAGCACGCCTAACCGATCAATCGCGCATTGATGATGGCGAGCATGAAGTTGATCCTGGTGAAGAAGAGATGATCAACATTGACCGCATTCAGGGCAAAGTGAAATCGTCGACGTACAATAAAATTAACAGCATGGTGGAAAAACATCCGGAGGAAACCCTCCAGATTCTTCGCCAATGGCTCATGGCATAAGGGGGAATTATGGCACTTCCAACCGCAACTTCAGCTCCCAAGGACGATTACCGCAAGCTTACGGGCGCGCAGCGTTCTGCGATTCTCCTCATGTCCGTGGATGAAGAGTCCGCTACTAAAATTTTCAACATGATGGATGATGAGGAAATCAAAGAAATTTCCAGCACCATGGCGTCACTCGGCACGGTAAGCGCTGAAACCGTTGAGCGCTTGTTTCTTGATTTCGTTGAGTCCATGAGCAATAGCGGCGTGGTGGTTGGTACGTACGATTCTACGGAACGCCTCCTCATGAAAGCGCTTGGTAAAGAGCGTGTCGATACCATCATGGAAGATATTCGCGGCCCTGCTGGTCGTACGACGTGGGATAAGTTGGGCAACGTGAATGAAGAAGTTCTCGCTGCATATCTGAAGAATGAATACCCACAGACCATTGCTTTGGTGCTGTCTAAGGTACGCGCCGATCACACGGCGAAGGTTCTCTCCGTCTTGCCCGATGATTTGGCAATGGAAGTGATGATGCGCATGCTGGATATGGAATCCGTCAAGAAAGAGGTGATGGATGGTATTGAGCGCACGCTGCGTGTTGAGTTCATGAGCAATCTGGCCAAAACGCAACGTCGCGATACGCATGAAGTTATGGCTGAGATCTTCAACAACTTCGACCGTAACTCTGAATCCAAATTCATGGATCTGCTTGAAAAGCGTAATGCAGAAGCTGCAGAACGCATCCGCAACCTCATGTTCACCTTCGAAGATCTCGCGAAGATCGACCCAGCAGGTATCCAGTCATTGCTGCGCGTGGTGGAGAAAGACAAGCTTGCGACCGCTATGAAAGGCGCTTCGGAAGTTATCAAAGACCTGTTCTTCAAGAACATGTCAGAACGTGCTGCGAAGCTGCTTAAAGAAGATATGGAAGCAATGGGTCCAGTGCGCCTCAAGGATGTGGACGAGGCACAAATGTCCATCGTTATGGCAGCGAAAGATCTCGCCGCTAAGGGTGAAATCGTTATCGCTGGTGATAGCGCCGACGAACAATTGGTATACTAATGCGCATACAACGTTACGACAGTTTGAACCTGCGCGACTTCAGATTGCCATTCGAGGCAGTAGAAGCCGCTTCACCTATGGTGGAGGACGAAGCGCCAGCGCCCCCTCCTCCGCCTTCTTATACGCAGCATGAATTGGAGATTGCCCGCCAAGCTGCGCACAAAGCGGGATTTGAAGAAGGTGTTCAAGCAGGCGTTGCCAAAGTAGTGAATGAAACCCACCTGCGCGATAATGACGCCGCAGAAGCGATGCAAAAACTTGCGCAATCCATTCAGCAATTACATTCCGAATACCAAGCTATACTGGATAAGCAGACAGGTGAATTGACTGAATTGGTGACGTTGATCGCGCGTAAGGTCGCCGGTGATGCGCTTACCATGTATGGCGAAAAAACCATTGAAGGCATGGTGATGCGTTGTTTACCTGTGGTGCTTTATAAGCCGCATGTATTGATTGATGTGCACCCCGACATTCACGAAAAGGTGGAAGGCCACTTAACGCGCCTTTTGCGCGAATCAGGCTTCACGGGCGGTTTAACGGTGCGCGCCTCTACAACCATTTCGCGACACGACATAAAAATCGACTGGGCTGCTGGCTATGCAGAGCGCTCTACGCAAGCATTATGGGCAGAAGTTGCTATGTTACTTGATCAGCTTTCCATTCAAATACGTGATGAACCAACCAACAACGAAACAACATCTAACTAGACGAGGATTTTATGGCAGACCCAATGGATACAATGGCCTTCAATGACACGAATGATGGCAATATCACGCTGGATGTAGTGAGCGACATCCCCGTTCAGATTTCAGTCGTGCTTGGCAAAACCAACATGCAAGTGCAGCAGCTTTTGAAGCTTGGTCGCGGTGCGGTGGTGGAACTAGACCGCAAAGTGGGTGAACCTGTCGATATTTTCGTCAATGATCGTTTAGTGGCGCGCGGCGAAGTGGTCGTGGTTGAGGATAAAATCGGCGTAACGATGACGGAGATCATCAAGGCCGAGAAATAGAATACGCGTTCAGAAAGAAACGGCGAATTCGAGGAGAGTGTTATGAGATTATTGATTGTCGGTGATTTAGAAGGACAGATCGGTACGGCGAGCCGTATTGCGCGCGACAACGGCGCGAAAGTATCGCAAGTATCGGATATTGATAGCGCCTTCGCGATGTTGTGTGATGGTCAGGGTGCCGACATCATTATGATCGAGGTTCACCAAGATATTGCCCGCTTTGTGGATTTGCTTAAGCATGAACGCATCTCGGTGCCAATCGTCGCCTGCGGTATTCAAGTGGATGTGAAGCTTGCAACGGCTGCAATTCGTGCTGGCGCAAAAGAATATATTCCCCTGCCGCCTGATGAAGAATTGATTGCTGCCGTGCTTCAGGCCATTTCCGAAGAAAGTCATGCTGTAGTGCATGGCTCGGAAATCACCAAGCGCGTGTTAGCGATGGCGGATCAGATCGCCCAATCGGACGCCAGCGTATTGATTACGGGTGAGTCAGGCACAGGTAAGGAAGTAATTGCGCGCTATATTCACCGCAAATCTGCACGCGCGACCAAGCCATTCATCTCGGTTAACTGCGCGGCTATTCCAGAGCATTTGCTGGAATCCGAATTATTCGGCCATGAGAAAGGTGCTTTCACAGGCGCACAGGCGCGCCGCATTGGTAAATTCGAAGAAGCCAATAATGGCACATTGCTGCTCGATGAAATCAGCGAAATGGATATTCGCCTACAGGCTAAGCTGCTGCGCGCTATTCAAGAGCGTGAAATTGATCGTGTGGGTGGCAATAAGCCGATTAAAGTTAATATCCGCATTTTAGCGACCTCTAACCGCGACCTTGAGGCGGAAGCCAAGAAAGGCACGTTCCGTGAGGATTTATATTTCCGACTCAATGTGATTAGCCTTCATATGCCTCGCCTTGCTGAACGCGCGGATGATATTCCGCCACTAGCTGAATTCTTTATTGATAAGTACTCAAAGGCTAATGGCATGCCGCCACGCAAACTGACTGCCGAAGCTACGGCGAAGCTTAAAGCTTATCCATGGCCAGGTAACGTGCGCGAGCTTGAGAATATCATGCACCGCGCTGTGCTGATGGCGCAGGGTAATATGATCGACGATACCGCGATTCTTCTTAAGACTGTGGTGCCGCCCGTTGCTTCTGTAATCGCATCCAGCAGCCCTGCTCCCACATCAGCGACTCCTAAACGTAGTGACATGGTCGGCCGTACGGTAGAAGAAGTCGAGAAAGAATTGATTCTGGATACGCTGGATCATTGCTTGGGGAATCGCACCCACGCTGCGCAAATTCTAGGTATTTCCATTCGCACTCTGCGTAACAAGCTGAAGCAGTATAACGAGACTGAAAACCAGAAAACAGGGAGCTAGTTTTGGCAGAAGAGCAACCAAAGAATATGCTAGCTCGTCTGGATTTGCCGGCATTCCGTAAGACAGCGCAGCATACAGCTCAGCGCGCTGATATTTTGTTTGCACTTGGCATCATCGGTATTTTGATGGTGCTGATTTTTCCGATTCCCCCCTTATTACTCGATTTGCTGCTTAGTGTATCATTCACTATCTCCGTGCTGATTCTGATGACGGTGCTCTTCGTAAATCGCCCATTGGATTTAAGTTCGTTCCCCACAATCTTGTTGGTGGCCACTTTGCTACGTCTTGCTCTGAATATTGCAACCACACGCTTGATTCTAGCGCACGGACATGAAGGGCCTGATGCGGCGGGTCATGTTATTCAGGCGTTTGGTAGCTTTATTACGGAAGGATCGGTGCTGATTGGGGCGATTATCTTCGGTATCCTGACCATCATTAACTTTGTGGTTATCACGAAGGGATCTGGCCGTATCGCTGAAGTATCGGCACGTTTTAGCTTGGATGCTATGCCAGGAAAACAAATGGCGATTGATGCTGATTTATCGGCAGGACTTATCGACGACAAAGTAGCCAAACAGCGCCGCAAAGATCTAGAAGATGAAAGCGGTTTTTATGGGGCTATGGACGGTGCTAGTAAGTTCGTGCGCGGTGATGCGATTGCCGGCCTACTCATTACGTTCATCAACCTGATTGGTGGCATGATTATTGGTATCGTCATCAATGATCTTGCCTTCAAAGACGCTCTTAACACCTACACGATTTTGACCATTGGTGATGGTCTGGTTTCGCAAATTCCTGCACTGATTGTTTCAACTGGCGCAGGTATGCTTGTTACCAAATCGGGCGTTGATGGCTCATCTGATAAAGCGGTTCTCGGCCAGCTATCTAAGTTCCCTGCCCCACTAGGCGTTACAAGCTTCCTGCTATTTGGTTTTTCATTATTGCCAGGCATTCCGTTTGCACCGTTTTTTGTGCTCTCACTTGTGACCGCTTACATCGCCTACACGATGCATAATCAGAATAAGATTGCGGCTGAAGCTGCAACGAGCGCGGCAGGCGGCGTTATGCGCCCAGGCGACCCCATGCCTGCGGGTGGTGTTGCAGGCGGCGCACAAGCACCTGTTGAGGATAAAATCAGCGAAACCTTGCACATTGATAGCCTGCGTCTGGAATTAGGTTACGGCTTATTACCACTCATCAATTATCAAAAAGGCCATCGCCTCACAGAGCAAATTAAAGCGCTGCGCAAGCAAGTGGCTCGCGAATTAGGGTTTGTGATGCCTGCAGTACGCATTCAAGATAATATGCAACTTCCTGCTAACACCTATGTAATCAAGGTGAAGGAAGTTGAAACCGCGCGCGGTGATATTCGCCCTGACATGCTGTTGATTATGGACCCTATGGGTGGAAAAATCTCACTACCTGGCGAAGAAACAGTGGAGCCAACATTCGGCCTTCCCGCGATGTGGGTAACCGAAAACTATCGTGAGGAAGCGCTGTTTCGTAACTACACGGTGGTGGACCCGCCAACAGTCGTCACCACCCATATGACTGAAATCATCAAAGAGAATATGGCGGAATTACTTTCATACGCCGAGACCCAGAAGCTGCTTGATGATTTGGGTAAGGAAGAACAAAAACTCATTACCGAAACCATCCCATCACAAATTTCAGTGAGTGGCGTGCAGCGTATTTTGCAAAACTTACTTAGCGAACAAATCTCGGTGCGCGATCTTTCAACGATTATGGAGGCCGTTGCTGAAGCCTCGAGTATTACTCAGAATGTGCAAATTATTACCGAGCATGTACGCATGCGCTTAGCGCGTCAAATCAGCCACCAAAATACCAACGATGAGGGTTATATTCCTATTCTGGCGATGTCTCCCGCATGGGAGCAATCGTTCATCGAATCGCTTTCGGGGGAAGGTGAAGAGAAAATTCTTTCAATGCCACCAAGCCGTATTCAGGAATTTATCACTCAAGTACGCACGAAATATGACTTGTTAGCTGCACAAGGTGAGCTGCCAGTGCTACTCACCAGCCCAAGCATTCGCCCTTATGTACGCTCGATTATTGAGCGTTTCCGTGCACAGACAATTGTGATGTCGCAGAACGAGATTCATCCACGCGCACGCATTAAAACGGTGGGTCAACTATAATGAAAATGAAGCAAATCCCAGCAAAAGACATGCAAGAAGCCATGGCGATTGCACGTCGTGATTTAGGTGAGGATGCTATTTTGCTCAATGCGCGCAAAACACCGAAGGGGATTGTGGTTACCTTCGCCATCGATTCGGTCGATGAACCATTGCCTGAGGACACTTCGCCCGCGCCCGTAAAAGCAAGCCAGCCAGCCGCGCGCCATGTGCAGACCAATCACCCCGCCCTTGCGATGATCGACGAGGTGCTGGAGTATCATCACATTCCTGAACCTATGCTGAGCAGGCTCAAAATCGCTATTCGTGGAGCGCGACTGCCCGCCGCTACCCTACTTGATGCAGCCGAAGCAATTTTGGCTGAGGCGCTTGGTAAAGCGTTCCCATTCCAGTCACTGCTTGAGCAGAAGACGCCACCCACTAAGGCGCTGATGCTCGTAGGAATGCACGGTGCAGGTAAAACCACCACGCTTGCTAAGCTTGCCACCATGTTGGCGTTGGCGAAAAAGCCTGTTGTGCTGATTTCCACTGACATTGAACGTTTCGGCGGCACGGACGGCTTATCGGGCCTCGCTGAAATTTTGAAAGTTCCGTTCGTTGTTGCACACGACAGAGCTGAGCTTAAGGCAATTATTAAACAGTATCTTGGTAAGGCATGGGTGCTTGTCGATAGTTTTGGCGTGAATATCTATGCGTTTGATGAATTGAAAGCGCTGGGTGAGCTCGCCAGCCTTCAGGATATTGAGCCTGTTATGGTCTGCCCTGCGGGAATAGACGCGGCTGAATCACAGGAAATGGCGAGCGTCTTCTCGTTCCTGCCGATTGAACGCATGTTGATTACACGCGCCGATACCACGCGCCATCTCAGCAGTGTGTTTTCGGCACTGGCACATACGCGCTATACTTTGACTCACATTAGCACCAGCGCTCGCCCTGCGGACGCATGCATCCCACTTACACCCACATTGCTTGCGCAGCTTATGCTGAAGGCGCAACGCGAACGTACGAAACATTAGGAGTTGCCCATGTCGATACCACGCGCAGAAAACATCATCGCCGTTGCTTCTGGAAAGGGCGGTGTTGGTAAAACTTGGTTCTCGATTACACTGGCGCATTTATTTGCCCGTGCTGGTCGTCGCACCTTGCTGTTTGATGGTGATATTGGCCTTGCCAACGTTGATGTGCAGTTGGGCCTCACCGCGCCGAAGGATTTAGGTTCTGTTTTTGCTGGTAACCTCACCTTGCCTGAGGCCATTACGCATTATCCTGAAGGTAATTTTGATATTCTGGCAGGTCGAAGCGGCTCTACCAGCATGGCATCGCTGGGCATTAACCGTATGGAGCCAGTTGGCAGTGCACTAGTGGAACTCGCTAAAACCTATGATTTTGTGATTATCGATCTGGGCGCAGGCATTGAACAGCATGTGCAATATATGTCGTCACTGGCAAGTAGGGTGATTGTCGTCGTTACGGACGAACCCACCTCACTCACCGACGCCTATGCGTTTATCAAACTTTGCTCGACACGTCCGAATGCGCCAGAAATTCACGTAGTGATTAACCAAGCCCAATCACAAAAAGAAGGTGAACAGACATATGGGGCGATCAGCCGCGCTACGAATAGCTTCCTTAAATTCACGCCGCCATTATTGGGCATTATCCGCAAAGATAATAAGGTGAAGGACGCGATTCGCCAGCAAAGTTCGATCATCCAAACGGCGCCGCACACTACGGCGGCAAGCGATGCAGCAACTATTTCGATTAAGCTATTACAGGGAAAATAGATGGTGCAGCAGCTTACACCCCCTGCGCCACTTAATACGCTTGTAAGCATTCAGCCTGTCACTATTTCTGTCAACGCTCAGGACGTTGCTAAGCCATTACTCGAGAATGTGGCAGTGGGTGCGATTCTACAAGGTTATGTTGTGAATCGCGATGCTCAGCAAAATCCGATTCTACGCACCACAATTGGTGATGTGCTTGTAAAAAGCGAACTGTTTTTGAAAACAGGCAGCGAAGTAGTGATTCGTGTCGATGCAGCGATTGAGTCACGCGCGCGCATTCTAACTATCGATGGGCTAAGCCCACAAGACTATGTGGCAAGAACCACGGCGGCACCCTCTCTAAGCGATACTATCTTAAATTCGTCGCTATTACCGCAGTCGCAGGCATTACCCAGCACCACCAACCCTGCCGCCACGACAGCGCCTATCGTTTTGCCAGCAGTCTTATTATCGTCGAACATATTGATTCCTGAAGGCTTGCCGCCTGAAGTAGCTCAATACTGGACACAAATGGTCGCGAGCTTGCAAAAAGATGTAAACGTAGCGGTAAAAATTTTGGCCACCGAATTGCCATTGCCGAATGAAGCGCCAAGCCAGCAAGCGCCAATAACTGCTGCAACAATCAAAGATGCACCCGTTATTAACCCACCCACAGTTTCGAATATTAGCACTGCGCCAATACCAAATGCTGCGGCTATCAATCCTCCTCCAGCTCCGATAACGGCAAACGTTACAGCGACTCCTGCGAGGTTGGATAAGGCAGCAACGCCTGCCACTTCAGCGCCTATCACTGTGACTGGTACTGCTGTTAGCGCCAGCTCTGCCAGCACTCCAAGTGTCGTTCCTACGACGAATAGCCCCGTTATTATACCCGCCACTACCGCGCCGATATCGACCGCTCCGACCACCCCACCCATCATCGTAAACGCTGCGGCGACCCCACAAAAGCAACCGACTACTGAGACAGTATTACCCCAAGCCATTTCAAAGCCAGTCGCGATACCGCATTCCGCACCCGCAAGCAGTACTGCGCCAATTCCAACCGTCACTGCGCAGGTGATTGGTCATGAAATGGATGGAGCGAGTATTATTCAGTCTCCACTTGGCACGTTTAAATTACTTACTGCACAGCCATTGCCCACCGGCACTAAATTGACGTTGGAGATAGCCCCGCAATCCCCTCAACGCAGCACTGCGCCGATTGCGCCGTTATTACCAACCGATCTAGAAGAACTCACTAGCTTGGCGCGAGACTGGCATAGTGTTCGTGATGCGATTACCGCCATATCCGCGCAGGACCCAGCACTTGCGACTCAGTTGATTCAGAATATTTTGCCAAAGCCCCATGTTAAACTAACGAACGAGATGCTGTTCTTATTCTCAGCTATTAAAAGCGGCAACCCAGAGCAATGGTTTGGCAAACGCGCCATCGAGATTCTGGATATGAGTTCGCCAGAGATCCTCAAACGTCTCAGCCGCGAATTTGCGCAACTCCAACAAGTATTCAGCGATGCGATTCCACAATGGATGAGCGTTGTCATGCCGTTCTATTCGGAAGCGCAAATTCAGCATATTCGCATGTTCTTTAAGCATGAAGATGAAAGCGGTAAGAAAGCATCTCAGGGCGGCGGTCAGCGCTTCTTGATTGAGGTGGATTTATCGCATTTAGGTGAACTGCAGCTTGATGGATTTGTAAAAAAAGCGGATGCGGGTAAACATTTTGATTTAGTCATACGCAGCGCACGCCATTTACCGCAGGAAGTTGAGCAGCAGATCCGCGTAATCTTTGAAAATGCACTGCAAACGACTGGCTACAAAGGTTATATGCATTTTCAGCAGGGCATTCAGCATTTCGTAAGGCCGATGGAAGCTATCAAAGAAGCCATGCATGGCGATAAAAACACCATTCTGGCTTGACGTTTACTTGCATTTTCAGCCTCGCTTCGCTACCACCAGCGTATGAACACTGCCACCGCTCAGACAGCATCAGCGCCAAGCACCGCTTCCATGGACGCGTTACGCCAACTCACCGCAGCCGATTTGCAGCGCGTGAATGCGGTGATTCTTGAGAATGTCAAAAGCGACATCACGTTGATTAGCGACCTTGCGTCACATATTGTCAGTGCTGGCGGTAAGCGCATTCGCCCTTCCCTTACCATCGCGGCGGCGCAGCTTATGGGATACTCAGGCACTCGCCATGTGCAACTAGCAGCGTGTGTTGAGTTTATTCATACCGCCACCCTTCTGCATGATGATGTCGTTGATGACAGCCATCTGCGTCGTGGTGAAGAAACCGCCAATGCGATTTGGGGAAATAAATCGAGCGTTCTAGTGGGTGACTTTCTACTTAGCCGCGCCTTCCAATTAATGGTCGCGGATGGTGGACTCGACGTGCTCAAGATCCTCTCTGACGCATCGGCGACGATTGCTGCTGGTGAAGTAAAACAGCTTATGGTCAGCCATGATTTGAGTATCGAGAAAGAGGTCTATCTCGAAGTGATTGCCGCTAAAACGGCTGCATTGTTTGAAGCAGCATGTGAGCTAGGCGCGGTAGTAAGCGACCAACCTTCACACCGCGAGAATATGCGTGGATTCGGTCATGCGCTTGGCATGGCATTTCAATTGATTGATGATGCGCTGGACTACACCGCGCAGGAAGCTGAGTTAGGCAAAGCGATTGGTGATGATTTCCGCGATGGCAAAGTAACGCTTCCTGTGATTGTCGCTTACCAAGCCTCAACACCTGAAGAGCAGGCGTTCTGGCAGCGCTGCTTTGATGGTGAGAGTGAAGCGCAGCATGATGATTTGGTGCGCGCAAAACAACTGATCCAGCATTATGGCGGGATTGATGCAACCTTCGCATTAGCACGCGACTACGCTGCTAAAGCACATGCCCTGCTTGAGCCTTTCAAACCATCGCCAATACGTGATGCGCTACATGATGCGGTTGATTTCTGCATCAACCGTAGCTTCTAGACTATTTCAGCATTCCTGATTCTTTGTAATAACGCAGCGCGCCGTCATGCAGTGGGGCGGTCAAGCCAGCCTCAACCATGCGGTCTTTCTCGAGCGTTGCGAATACAAAGTGCAGTGTTTTGAAATCATCGAAGTTATTAAATACACCCTTAGCAATCTGATAGACCGTCTCGTCACTCACTTCTGCGGTGGTAACCAGTGTTGCCTTCACGCCAAAGGTTGGGGTGTTTTGGGCATTACCTTTATACATGCCGCCTGGAATGGCCGTGCGCGCGTAATAAGGATACTTCTTGATGAGCGCATCAACCTCTGGGCCTTGAATAGGAACGAGCGTTGCGCCACAGCCTGCGGTGATCTCTTGAATCAAACCGTTAGGATGACCTGCCGCGAATACCATTGCGTCAATCGTGCCGTCGCAAAGTGCTTTTGCAGCATCGCTTGGGCGCAATTCGCTTGCCATTGCGAAGTCAGATTCCGTCCAACCCTTAATGCTCATCATCTCTTGCATGATTTCACGCATGCCTGAACCAGGGTTGCCGACGTTTACTTTCTTGCCTTTTAAATCTGAAAAGCTGCGAATGCCGCTACCTGGACGCACCGCAACGGTGAACATCTCGCTGTGCAGAGAGAATACAGAGCGCAGGTCACTGAAAGCTGGGCCATTGTCGAAAATGCCTTCACCTTTATAAGCGTTGTACTGCCAATCAGACTGAACGATAGCAAAGGTCAATTCACCGTCACGCAGTGCGTTGAGGTTGTAAATAGAACCACCCGTTGATTCTACGAAACAACGAATGCCATGTTCTTTACGCTTTTGGTTAAGCAAGCGGCAGATTGCCCCACCCGCAGGATAGTAGACGCCCGTAATCGCGCCCGTACCAATGGTTGCGAATTTTTCCTGAGCGAATGCAGAAGAGCCTGCGATGCCCAATGTGGCGGCTAGAATGGCTAAAAAGCGCAATGCTTTCATATAAACTCCTAGTGGAGGCGATTAATATAATCCGTCCAGTAACGCTCAAGCTGGTGCATGCTTTTATTGGTTTCACTAAGCAGCGTTAGGTTCGGTGAGATTTTCTCAAGATCGGCTACGTTTTTCTCGAACAACGCATCAAGCATTGCCACGAGCTTCAAACCCTTTTCAGAAACACTGACGCGGGTTGAACGCTTGTCATGTGGTGCTTTTTCCTGAACGAGGTAACCGCTTTCCACGAGATTTTTTACATTATACGAAACGTTGGTACCCAAATAGTAACCACGGTTCGTTAGTTCACCCACCGTCAATTGGTCGTTACCGATATTGTATAGAATGAGCGTCTGTACGTTATTGATATCATCAATACGAAGGCGGTCGAGTTCTGTCTTAACGACGTCGAGAAAACGGCGGTGCAGGCGTTCGATTAATAGAATTGTGTCGAGGTATGTCTGTTTCAAGGCGCACTCCATTTTGTTTTTCTGATGTCATGCCATAGGTTGCGGGGTTAATCAAGCAAAGCTGGGTTAGAAATCAACTGTATTCTCACGTTTGTCCCCTTGCCTTTTTCGCTTTCAATAGTGATTTTGCCATTATGCAGTTCCACCAATTTCCGTGTAAGGGGCAGCCCAAGCCCCGTTCCTTCATATTTACGGTTTAGCCCCCCATCTCCCTGCTGGAATGGCTGGAATGCCTGATGGATTTCCTCTTTGGTCATGCCGATGCCGGTATCTGTGACATCGATCATGAAATAATGGGTGGCATTGGCGCCTCCTTCGGCCCTGACACGCACGATTACATGGCCTCCCTCAGGCGTAAATTTCACGGCGTTCGAAATCAAGTTGAGAAGGATTTGCACCAGTCTCACGCGGTCGGCAACGATGCGAGGCAGTTTCTCAGCAATGTCGGTGTAGACAGTGACTTTGCCCTGTTGCGCGCGCTGGGTGATGAGGTTGATAGCCTTATCAATGGCCTTCTCGATCTGGAAATGCTCGTGTTTAATGCTTAACTTGCCCGCTTCGGCTTTACTGAGATCTAGGATATCATTGATGATTTCGAGCAAATGCTTACCCGAATCGTAGATATCGCCTGCATATTCGAGGTATTTACTATCCCCCACCTCGCCATATTGCTGGTCTTTGATCATGGTCGAGAAGCCGATAATGGAGTTAAGCGGCGTGCGCAATTCATGGCTGATATTCGCCAAAAACTGTGATTTGGCGATATTCGCGGCTTCCGCCGCTTGGCGTGCTTTCTCTAGCTCAACGTTCTTACGTAGTAGCTTGCCGTCACGGTCTTCGATTTCTTTAAGCATGCTATTGAACGAATCAATCAGCACTTCAATTTCGCGTGGCACGTTAGTAAGCGGCCCTGGCGATACACGTAACGAGAAGTCTTTATAGAGTGATACGCGCTGCGCAGTATTGGCAATTTGGCGAACAGGTCGTAACAAAATCACCTGCATGCGCTGCACGAAGATGAAGCCAATCACCATGAATAAGAATACAGCGCCGAGCATAGATAGCATTGATTCGCCAAAATGCTCGAAGATCGATGGGAAGCCGCTCATCAACCACAAGCTACCAATCTCACTTGAGGGAGCGGAATTCGTAACTACAGGCACTTTAACAATAGCGCTGAACCATTGGCCTTGCTGTTTTTGAATCGCGTTGAGGCAATCGTTCGGCACCTTCTTTTTGGATGGACGCGTCCAATCCGCGATGACTTTACCTTTTGCATTTACCGTGCATGCGCGCTGCAATTCGCGATTCACCGAGAGTTTTTCTAAAATGGCTTGCTGACGTTTAGTATTCTTCCACGCGCCCAGAATATCATCATTCACCATAGCTGCTTGGGTGCGCAATTCACGCTCGTAATCGTCACGTAGGTGATTGACAGCAGTCATCGAAAAAACGAGCAACAATAACATGAGCAATAGCAAGCTCATCACCATTACGCCGCGCTGCATCCATTGTTGTACTGACAGGCTCATATGTCTCCAAGACTAGAGTGATAGGAGATAACCACTAATAAATAGTTAATCCAAGCACTTAATAACAAAATATAACCATTGCGGCGCACCATTACGCATGCTACGTGGCCTGTATTATGTGTGGAATTATCGGTATTGCTTCAAATGCGCCCGCAGCGCCATTGATTCATGATGCGCTGACGCGCCTAGAATATCGCGGCTATGATTCGGCAGGTATTGCAACGCTGGTGAATGGCAAGATCGAACGTCGTCGTGCGCAGGGCAAGTTGAAAGCGCTTGCAGACTTGCTCCAAAAACAGCCTCTTGATGGTGTAACAGGTATCGGCCACACGCGCTGGGCAACCCATGGCGCCCCCAATGAAACAAATGCACACCCGCACGCAACAGCAGAAGTCGCGGTAGTACATAACGGCATTATTGAGAACTTTCATGAACTGAAAGCAGAGCTGGAATCTCACGGCCACCAATTCTCAAGCCAGACCGATACAGAAGTTGTGCCCCAACTTATCAGCTATTATTTGCGTCAGGGGAAAACACCTAAAGATGCAGTGTCCGCATGCTTAAAGCGCTTACACGGCGCGTTTGCGTTGGGCATTATTTTCGCGAGTGAGCCACACACACTTTATGCGGCACGTCGCGGCTCACCTCTCGCTATCGGTTATGGTAATGGCGCTAACTATCTTGGCTCCGACGCAGTGGCGCTTGCGCCTTTGACACAAAAAATCTGCTATCTAGAAGAAGGCGACTGGGCTGAAATATCACCTGACAAAGTAAGCATATTCAATGAATTGGATAATTTGGTTGAACGGCCAGTAAAAATAAGTTCAGTCAGCAGCGAGACGATAGGTAAAGGCAATTTTGCGCATTACATGCAAAAAGAAATTTTCGAGCAGCCTTCCGTTATCGGCAATACGCTCAATGTCTATTATAACCCCGCGACATCGCGCATTACCCTGCCGAAACTTCCCTTTGCGTTGGGTGATATTTCGCATGTCACTATCATTGCCTGCGGAACTTCCTACTATGCGGGATTGGTAGCACGCTACTGGCTGGAGTCGCTGGCGCGCGTGCATGTCGATATTGATGTGGCTTCTGAGTTTCGTTACCGCGAACCTGTGATGCAGCAAGGCGGCTTGACGATTGTGATTTCACAATCAGGTGAAACGGCAGATACGCTTGCTGCGCTCAAATACGCTAAGACGCAAAAGCAACACACGCTGGCGATCGTGAATGTGGCGGAAAGCAGTATGGCGCATGAGGCGCAGGCGATTTTACCAACCCATGCTGGCCCAGAGATTGGCGTAGCTTCGACGAAAGCATTTACCACACAGCTTACGGTGCTTGCCTGCCTTAGTTTAGCGTTGGCAGAAGCGCGTGGCAGCTTGCCTGAAAATGAAATGGCGCGCCTCACCCATGCGTTGGCGGAAGTCCCCTCACGCGTGTCAGAAATTCTCTACCACGACGATGCATTGCGAGCCCTGGCGGGTGATGTTCAGCATGCTTCTGATATGCTTTATATTGGTCGTGGCACAAGCTACGCGATTGCGCATGAAGCAGCGCTTAAAATGAAGGAAATCTCCTACATTCATGCGGAGGCCTATGCTGCTGGTGAAATGAAGCACGGCCCTATCGCGCTGATTGACGAACATGTGCCTGTCATTGCCATCGCGCCCTATGACCATTTATTCGAAAAAACTGCCAGCAATGTGCAGGAAGCGGCGGCACGCGGCGGTAAAATCATCGTGCTGAGCGATGCTCAGGGCGTTAAAGCATTGGGCGATATTGTGCATCAAAGCATTGCCCTGCCCACGGTTCACCCCTTTGTAGCGCCTATTTTGTATGCCATTCCCATTCAGCTTTTGGCCTACCACACGGCGGTGCTGAAGGGCACAGACGTTGATCAACCGCGCAATTTAGCCAAATCGGTAACGGTAGAATAAGAAAACTCATAGAAAATTAACGTTTTCTAAAAGATTTCTTTATAGGTTTAGGTCAAACTAAACCTAAGAAACATGAGGCAATGTTATGGGTATTTTAGACGACGCAAAGACGCTTAATGCGGACTTTCACAATCGATACAAAACAGAAAACATTCGCCAAAGCTCGCTCTCATTTGAGAGAAACGACCTCGTTCGCATGGTGCTAGAGCAAGCCATTCGCCAATCAGGCGTATATTGTAATATCATGGGTGAATTCAGTATAGAGATTGATTACGAACACCGCACTCGATACCCGTTTCGCATCGCGAACGATATGATTGATAAAAGGCGTTCAACACTAGCCACTGGATGGGAAAGACAGGCAGACGGCGCTTGGTTTAAGCAAACTGATGATTTTATAAATCAATACATGGCGCAGGTTATTATTAGCCCTGATGTAGTTAAAGAAGAGGAAGCAACCCCAGATGGCATTTTATTGCCAAATGATGATGCCATGAATGCATTTGCTTCTGAGGTTGGCTTCACTACCCCTGTTAAGCAAAAGTAGCCGCGAGAACGGGCCACCAAATCCAATTCACTTCGAATGGTTTGAACGGGCGACGCAGCATAAAACTGCGGATTTTTTCAATCAGCAAACATATCACCAGCATAATAAAGCTGGGCTCTACCCAACTATAAATGGTTCCTTCCACGCGCGTGCGCTCAAGCGCGAGGGCCATGAATACATAGCTATAGATGATCGCGCTCAGCCAGCCTTGCTGGTATTGTATCGCTGCAAGGATAATGGCGAATACACCTGCAATGGTATAAAGCAGGAATGTTTCGGAAATGCCGAATACTAGAAAATTGGTGATGAATAGCACGAGGCAGGCCAGCTCAATTACTGTATAAATGCTGGGAATTTTACCCGCGCAGTAGCGGCATTTTCCGCCCGTGAGGAAGAATGAAACGATCGGGAATAAGTCGATTGGTTTGAGGTCTGCATTGCAATGACCGCAATATGGGTGGCGCTCGAAAGGCGTTTTGCCAAGCGGCAAGCGATATACCACCGAGCATGCGTAATTTCCAACGGCGGGCCCTAGCACCATCATCCAGATAATGCCGATGATTGTTGCCTGATGTTCGATAAGAAATTGCATTAATTCTGCAGCAGCGACTTCGGATTCACCACGCTATCCAAGTAACGACCTTGGAAGAGCGAAATACCCAGTGCTTGACCATAACGCACGGCTGCTTCGTTATCACAACGCGTCATGATTACGCGGTTACTTCCACATTCTTTAATCGCGTCGACCAATTTTTTGTCGCGCGCTTCATTATACTGAGTTTCAGCGTTCCATTGTAGTTTGATGAGGTCAAACCCTAGGCGTTTACGGTCAATTTGCGGGAAGCTTAAATCCGTAACTCCATCTAGGCAAACACGGTAGCCAAGCTTCTGTACCACGTCCTTAGCGGTAAGGAATGCCGACATGTCAGAGAATACATCAGCGATTTGTAGCTCAAGCACAATAGACACTTTTGAGCCAGGTTTCACGCTTGCGTCAAACTCCGTGAAGGTGTTGGAAAGTAGCGTTGGCACATTGAGGTTAAGGCTTAACGGTGTTGCCAGCATCGAGGTGATATTCTGGCGCACGAGATTGAGCATTTTCTCGTCCAGAATCTGCGTCAGATATTTGAATAGCCAGCGATTGCTAAGCAAATCCACATCGGTCGCGAGCATTTGGCGCAGGTGGGCGATGTTAATATACATCTCATCAAATACCGTGCGCATTGGCATGTCTTGAATAGCGGCGCACACAGGCTGACGACGAATCATCTTGCCAATATCGATGCTTCTTAAATCCCGCTCGACCGTCGCGAGGCTAGAAGAATCAAAATACTTATTCTCTTTTTTAACGGGCGGTGCTTGGCCAATACCAGCCGCCGCCATTGCAGGCGACATTGTTTTAGGAACGATGCGTTGCGGAGTGCTAAGACCCTGCGCCTTGCGCACGCGCGCCACCATGCGGCGCTTAATACTGTCGTTCAGTTCCTGCCACTGCTCTTCTACATTATAGATGTGCGCGAACTCGGGGTTTTCATCACCCTCAGGCGTGTAGGACAACGGATCATCCATGAAAAGATAGCGCAACTGGAAGATCATTTTATCCATGAGTGGCTTGGAGATATTCTTGGCCAGCACGTAAATGGTCGCGTCCTCGCAGTGGTAAATGGCGCCGTCACGGTCACCCATGAGGTCATTCATCAGGTTGATGGCGATCTTGAGCTGATATTCACTGCGGTAATGCTCAAGCAAATTAGAAAACGCGAAATGCACTGCCGACCAGCCCTGACGCTGTTCCTGAACCACACTTAGAAGCTCAATGAAATGGGCTTCTGGCTCGCGATTAATAATTTTCATTTTTTCTTTCGTTTCTTTTTTGAACGTGGTGCGTCGTCGTCATCATCCTCGTCTTCATCATCCTCTTCATCGTCGCTGTCATCATCTTCGTCTTCTTCGTCTTCTTCGTCTTCTTCGTCTTCTTCGTCTTCATCGCGCTCGATGTAATCTTCCAAATCATCGACAATGGCATCCTCTGGCAGTTTTTCTTCGAGGAACATGTCATCGTCCGCATCGTCGCTATTGGGATCGCTTTCCTCTTCTTCTTCGTGTTCGCCGATTTCCTCGAGCGACTGCACTTCTACATCATCGTCCTCTAGCGGCTCAAGCTCCCCCTCATCTTCTACTTCGGGCAGGTCGATTGGCAATTCATCTTCTTCCAATTTAGGCTTAATGACTTTTTTAGGCTTCACTGGCTCGATTTTCTTTTTAGGCTTTTTAGACGCCTTGGCGCTCTTGGCACTCCAAGTATGGGCGCATTTGGGGCATTTAATGGGGTCGGCACCAAAATCATAAAATTTTGCACTGCATTTCGGGCATTGACGCTTTTCACCCAGTTGAGGCATTCCTACACTCCTTGATGTACGAGAATTTGTCTGTTATCCCACCACCCTTACGTAATTGAATGTAAAAGGCAACTGCCAGATGATATCCGCCCACGATTCGATGCAACCAATGACAAGCCGTGCGGCTTCTAGCCTAGCTGGAAGTATTCGCGTGGCTGGGGATAAGTCCATCTCGCATCGCGCGCTCATGCTTGCTTCGCAGGTGATTGGCACTACCACGATTCATGGCCTTTTGGAGGGCGAAGATGTTCTTCGCACTGCCGATGCTCTTCGCAGTTGCGGTGTGGATATCAAGAAGCAAATGGATGGCTCATGGGTCGTTCATGGCGTTGGGATTGGGGGGCTTTCGGAGCCGAATGATGTCTTGGATATGGGCAACGCTGGAACAGGGGCACGCCTGATGATGGGGTTATTGACGCCCTACCCCTTTACTTCACATTTCACGGGTGATGACAGTTTAAGAAGCCGCCCTATGCAGCGCGTGATTACCCCATTATCGCAAATGGGCGGTGACTTTCTCACCAAAGAAGGTGGCAAATTACCCATTGCACTTAAAGGTGCAAAACACCCTATGCCGATTTCGTATGAATTGCCCGTAGCATCGGCGCAGGTGAAGTCGGCGGTGATGCTTGCGGCACTCAATACGCCTGGCACCACAACCGTGATTGAAAAAGAAGCGACCCGCGACCACACCGAGCGCATGCTGAATTATTTCGGCATTCCCGTGAATGTCACTAAGCGCAGCGATGAGGCCACGATTATTGAAGTGACGGGGCAAATTGCACAGACCTATCAAGACCGCGAATTTGAAGTGCCGTGCGACCCATCATCTGCTGCATTCCCGATGGTTGCGGCGCTACTCGTGCCTGATTCAGATATCACACTACAACACGTGTGCTTGAACCCACTGCGCACGGGGCTTTTTGAAACCCTCAAAGAAATGGGTGCCGACATTACCATTTCCAATCAACGTGAAATTGGCGGCGAACTTGTTGGCGATATTCGCGTTCGCAGCAGCGCGTTGCAACCTGTTACCGTCCCTGCCTCACGCGCACCAAGCATGATTGATGAATACCCCATTCTAGCCATTGCAGCAGCCATGGCACATGGCCGCAGCGTGATGCATGGCCTCTCTGAATTGCGTGTAAAAGAGAGCAATCGCCTTTCGGCTATTATCGAAGGCTTGAATCGTTGCGGCATTGATGCACTTGAAGAAGGCGATAGCCTGATTGTTCACGGTCGCCACCAAGCACCTAAGGGTGGCTGCGTAATACCAACCCATTATGACCACCGCATCGCGATGAGCTTTTTAGTGATGGGTCTAGTTAGCGAACAACCCATTACGGTGGATGATGGGCGTGCCATCGCTACGAGCTTTCCCAATTTCGTGTCACTGATGAAACAACTCGGCGCTAGTATTGTTACCACGAATGACAAAACCAAATCCCCCGCCCGCAGACTGGTTATCGCGGTGGATGGGCCCGCCGCCTCAGGCAAAGGAACCTTAGCGCGCCGCTTGGCCGACCATTTTGGGCTAGCCTATCTTGATACGGGTAGCCTTTACCGTGCGGTGGGTATGCGCGTCGTTTATGCGAATAAAGACCCCAACGATGTTGCCGCCGTCATCGCTGCCGCGCGCTCCATTCAAGATCACGATTTGGCGAATCCCAAATTGCGTTCAGAGAAAATTGGCAAAGCGGCCTCCATCGTTTCGGCAATACCAGAAGTGCGCGAAGCCTTGCTTGAGTATCAGCGCAACTTTGCCAAACGCCCCTCTGGCGCTGTGCTGGACGGGCGCGATATCGGCACGGTTGTCTGCCCCGATGCGGATGTGAAGCTCTTTATCACCGCCTCGATTGAAACGCGTACTGCTCGTCGTCACAAAGAACTTTCTGAAATGGGCGTGACCGTTGATTATGAATCCGTAAAAGAGGATCTACTGGAGCGCGATAAACGCGATTCCGAGCGCGCCGTTGCTCCCTTAAAACCCGCCAAAGACGCTGTCACCATTGATACTAGCAGCTTTACTGCCAATCAGGTGTTAGAAAAAACCCTTGAAATCATTGGCTAATCTGTAGCCTTGGGCGTTATTTTGTGCAAAAAAGCTTGCTTTTTGCCGATTCGAGCGTATGTAGGGCGTCCCTTGCGCGGGTGCGCAGGCGGAACGGTGCTCAAACCAAGAGAGCCAGGCGCGAAAACCGTTATTCACTCTAATGACTAACAGGCTCATGAGTAAGGTTATTAATATGGCGTCTAGCGCAGCAATCCGTAAAAATGAATACAATGAAAATGATTTCTCCACTGGTGAGAATTTCGCAGAATTATTTGAATCTTCAGCATCAGCAGCGCTGACTGAAGGCGCAGTAGTAAAAGGTACTATTGTTGCTATCGAGAACGACTTGGTAGTTGTTGATGTGGGTCTGAAGTCCGAAGGACGTATCCCACTACGCGAATTTGGTGCTGCAGCAGCAGACGTAAAAGTTGGCGATCAGTACGATATCTATATTGAGCGCTTTGAAAATAAAGCAGGCGAAGCTGGTCTCAGTCGCGAGAAAGCACTGCGCGAAGAAGCGTGGGTGAAACTCGAAGTGATCCACAAACAAGGCGTTAAAGTAGATGGTACCATCTTCGGTCGCGTAAAAGGTGGTTTCACCGTGGATATCCAAGGCGCAGTAGCGTTCTTGCCTGGTTCACAAGTGGACATTCGCCCTATCAAAGACATCACCCCACTTATGGGCGTTAAGCAGCCATTCATGATCCTGAAAATGGATCGTCGTCGTGGCAACATCGTGGTTTCACGCCGCGCGGTTCTTGAAGAATCACGTGCAGAGACCCGTAACCAACTGCTCGATAAAATCTCGGAAGGCCAAACCCTCGACGGTATCGTTAAGAACATCACCGATTACGGCGCGTTCATCGATATGGGCGGTGTTGACGGTCTTCTCCACGTTACCGATATTTCGTGGAAGCGTATCAATCACCCATCTGAAGTATTCTCGATTGGTGACAGCGTTCGCGTGATCGTAACCAAATACGACCAAGACACCAAGCGCATCAGCCTCGGCATGAAGCAGCTTGAGAGCAACCCATGGGAAGGCGTTACCGGCAAGTTCGAAGTGGGCGCGCGTCTCAAAGGCAAAATCACCAACATCACCGATTACGGTGCGTTCGTTGAGCTCGATTCAGGCATTGAAGGCCTCGTGCACGTTTCAGAAATGAGCTGGACGAAGAAAAACGTTCACCCATCGAAACTGGTTTCGAATGGTCAGGAAGTTGAAGTGCAAGTGTTGGATGTTGATACCAACAAGCACCGTATCAGCCTTGGTATCAAGCAGTGCGTTGATAACCCATGGGGTGCATTCGCAGCGTCGAACCACGAAGGTGACATCGTTGAAGGTGAAGTACGCAACATCACCGATTTCGGTCTGTTCGTAGGCTTGAGCGGTGACATTGACGGCCTCGTTCACCACAGCGACATTAGCTGGAACGAAGCGGGTGAAGAAGCTATCAAAGCCTTCAAAAAAGGTGACAAGGTTAAGGCACGCATTCTCATCGTTGATATCGAGAAAGAGCGCATCAGCCTTGGCATTAAGCAACTGACCGAAAATCCAAACAGCGAAGTGATGGAGCAGTTCAAAAAGAATGCTACCGTTACCTGTAAAGTCGTTGCCGTTGATAAAGACGGTATCGAGGTGGAATTGGCAGATGGCGTTAAGGCTTACATCAAGAAGAACGAGCTGTCGCGTGATCGCCAAGATCAACGCCCAGAGCGTTTCGCTGTTGGTGACCGCGTCGATGCTAAAGTGATTGGCTCTGACAAAAAGACGAGCCGCGTTCAAGTGTCGGTTAAGGCACTCGAAATGGACGAGCACAAGCGTGCGATCGAAGAATACGGTTCTTCGGATTCAGGCGCATCACTTGGTGACATCTTAGGTGCAGCACTCGCTGAGGGCGGCGCTAAGAAAAAAGGCAAAAAGTCGAAGAAAGATGACGAAGAGGACGCAGCGTAAGCTGTGACCTCTGGTCATGCCTTTTACACCTGACCAAATTATTGATCGAAAGCGCCTCAAAGCGCAGCTCGGACGTTGGCGATTTATCGCTATCCTTGCTGGGTTTGGGGCGCTTTTTGCATTTCTCAATCCTGAGGAATTAGGTGTTTCCGTTGGCCAGTCATACATTGCGCGCATCACGATCGATGGCGTGATGACCGACGACGAAAAGCGCGATGTGCTTATCGAAAAAATCAAAAACGACTCGAACGCAAAAGCAGTCATCGTACGTTTCGATACGCCAGGCGGCACTGCCTTGGCGGGTGAGGAAGTCTATTTGCAACTGCGTGACTTGGCGAAGAAGAAGCCAGTGGTAGCTGTTATGCGTACAGTCTGCGCTTCTGCGGGTTACATGTCGGCACTTGGTGCAGACTATATAATCGCACGCGAAAGCACGATTACTGGTTCAATCGGCGTGATGATGCAGTCCGTGGAAGTTAGCCGATTGGCTGATAAATTGGGCATCACCCCCATTACGATTAAGTCGGGCGAATTTAAAGATTCTCCCTCGCTCACCAAGCCATTTAGCGAACGTGAGCGCGCCATTGTCAGTGAAACAGTTGATGACGCTTACGCCTTTTTCGTTGGTTTGATGGCCGAACGCCGCAATTTGAACCTTATGACAGCCCGTAGGTTGGGTGATGGCCGTGTTTATACAGGTCGCCAAGCCTATGCCCTTAAGCTCATTGATGGGCTGGGTGGCGACGCCGAAGCGGTTGCTTGGATGGCTAAAAATCGCCAGATTCCTGCCACTTTGAAGGTTGTGGATAGTGAGCCAGAGCCAGAGTTTAAGACGATTCTAGAGAAACTCCAGCAGCTTACGAATGTAGAAATTTTCAGTTCCCTTACAGTTCCGCTTGACGGGCTAGTGAGCCTATGGCATCCTTCATCGCAGTTCTAACGCGTTGAATTTGAGGAACAAAAATGACGAAATCTGAACTTATCCAGCGTCTCAGTAAGCGTTACCCTCACCTGTACCAGCGCGATATTGAAGTGCTGGTGAACACCATGTTCGACGAAATTTCTGACGCACTTTCAACTGGTGACCGTGTGGAGCTTCGTGGCTTTGGTGCTTTCTCGGTACGTACACGTGAAGCGCGCGCTGCTCGCAACCCCAAGAATGGTACGGTGGTTTCTGTGGGCACACGTCATGCGATTTATTTCCGCACTGGTAAAGAACTCCGTGAGCGCGTGACTAACGTCATTCCTAAAGACTAGTTATGCTTAAGCTATTAGCGCTGCTGTTTTATGCTGTGCTTGGCTTTGTGTGCGTTCTTTTCATTCTTTCCAATCGTGAACCTATTATCATTGGCATGTTCCCGTTTGCGGGTAGCCTTGAAGTACCTGCCTATGCAGCGCTCGCTGCCATGTTTGGCGCAGGCCTTTTGATTGGTATTGTCTACGCTTTCAAAATTAATTTCCTGCGTCGCAGTGAAATTCGCCGCCTAAAGAAACAACTCAGCGCTTATCAAAAAGCTCATGCCCCTCATTAAAAATTGTGGGTTCAAAACCACCCATACAATTGATGTGGCGATAGAGTCAGGCGCTTCATTCATTGGCTTGGTTAGCCACCCTGCCTCACCTCGCCATGTGGATTTACGTTTAATGGCGGACCTCGCCGCTCATATTGGCGAACGCGCGGAACATGTTGCCGTATTGGTCAACCCACATGACACGCTGATCGATGACATCATGGCGCATTACACGCCGCATTATTGGCAGTTACACAATGTCACCAGCCCTGCCCGTATCATTGATATCCGCAAGCGCACGGGCGCTCACATCATCAGCGCCATTGCGATTCATGATGCGGATGATTTGGTGGGCGTGGATGGGATTATCCGTGAATCGGATTATGTGCTGTTCGACACCAAGCAGCACGGAAAAGATGGCGGCACAGGTAAATCCTTTAACTGGGACGTGCTAAACGGCCTTGTGATTGGCCGCCCATGGTTTCTGGCTGGCGGTTTGAACCCCGAAAACGTGGCCGATGCGATTCGTACCACCAAAGCACCGATGGTCGATGTTTCAACGGGAATTGAGTCCGCACCTGGCGAAAAATCCATTGAAAAGATTGCAGCCTTCAATAAGGCCGTGCTAAGTACCCGCGCATGAGCGCACTTCCAGATTCCAAAGGTCATTTCGGCCCTTATGGTGGCCGTTACGTGGCCGAGACCTTAATGCCCCTTATTTTGGAGGTGGAGCAAGGCTATGAAGCCATGCGCAAAGATACCTCCTTCAAAGCGCAATTCGATGATTTGATGAAACATTACGTGGGTCGCCCCTCGCCGCTTTATTTTGCTGAGCGTTTAACCGAGCACCTCAAAGGTGCAAAAATCTATTTTAAGCGCGACGAGCTGAATCACACTGGCGCGCATAAAATCAATAACTGCATCGGTCAGATTTTGCTTGCGATTCGTATGGGCAAAAAGCGCATCATCGCCGAAACTGGTGCGGGTCAACATGGCGTTGCCACTGCCACGGTCTGTGCGCGATTTGGTTTGAAGTGCGTTGTCTATATGGGCGCGAAGGATATGGAGCGCCAGAAACCAAACGTATTCCGCATGAAATTATTAGGCGCGGAAATTGTTCCCGTTACCGCAGGCAATGGCACCTTGAAGGACGCTATGAATGAAGCGCTGCGTGACTGGGTAACGAATGTGCATGACACCTATTATCTGATTGGCACGGCCGCGGGTCCACACCCCTACCCTGCGATGGTGCGTGATTTTCAATCCGTCATCGGCACGGAAGTAAAAGCAGAGATGCAATCACGCGAAGGTAAATTGCCTGACACCCTCGTTGCCTGCATTGGTGGTGGCTCAAATGCGATTGGTCTATTCCATCCCTTCCTCGACGATGCGAGCGTAAAACTCGTCGGTGTCGAAGCTGCTGGCAAAGGTTTGAACACGCATGAACATGCCGCTTCACTCACCAGTGGTTCGGCGGGTGTATTACATGGCTGCCGCACCTATTTGCTGCAAACGAACGATGGACAGATCGAAGAAGCACACTCCATTTCCGCAGGGCTTGATTACCCAGGTATTGGCCCTGAACACGCATGGCTTAAAGACCAAAAGCGTGTTGAATATGTTAGCGCAACAGATACACAGGCGCTTGACGCTTTCAAAACATTGGCTGCGCTTGAGGGTATTTTGCCTGCACTAGAGCCCGCACATGCACTCGCGCATGTGATCGAACGTGCACCGAAATTACCCAAAGACCATATTCTCGTCATGAATCTCTGTGGTCGTGGCGATAAAGATATTTTCACGGTTGGCGAAGCGCTCGGAGTAAAACTATGAGCCGCATTGCCGCCGCATTCGCCAAGTGCAAAGCCGAAAAACGCGCTGCGTTTATTCCCTTCATCATGGGCGGTGACCCAAGTATTGAGGCAAGCGCCAAATTGCTCGATGCACTGCCTGCAGCAGGTGCTGACATTATCGAGCTTGGTATTCCCTTTTCTGACCCAATGGCGGATGGGCCTACCATTCAAGCTGCTGGCCTGCGTGCATTAGAGGCGGGCGCGACGCTTAAAAAGATTATCGCCCTTGCTGCAGAGTTTCGCAAAAAACATGTAGACGTGCCCTTGGTGTTGATGGGCTACCTCAACCCCATTTTCATTTATGGTTACGACGCATTTGCGCGTGATGCAGCCGCAGCAGGTGTGGATGGTGTTATCATCGTCGATTTACCACCTGAGGAAGCTGCCGAGTTAGAACCACAACTCACCAAGGCGGGCATTTCGCTGGTGCGTTTGATTGCGCCCACTTCCGTGCCAGAGCGTTTGCCGCTTCTGGTCAAAGGTGCGAGTGGGTATCTCTATTTTGTGTCTATCACTGGCATTACAGGTGCGGGCAGCGCAACGAATGCGGATATTGAAAAGAACATCGCCGCGATTCGCAAAGTTACCGATTTACCCGTTGCCGTGGGCTTTGGCGTAAAAACTACCGAACAAGTTAAAGCATTCGGTAAATTGGCGGACGGTGTAGTGGTCGGCTCTGCCATTGTTCAGAAGATTTTTGAACATAAGGGCGATGTGAAAGCTGTCAGCGCTTATGTTGCGTCACTCGCTAAATAAATTTTCGCTGGCTTGCCATATTCTTGCTCAGGTGGCTCAATGCGATTCTCGAGCCCTTCCAGAATACCCAGTAATATAACCTCAATCACCTTGGCTGCGTCGGCATCTGCCCCTGCCATGCGATGTTCGATACGTTTGTTATAGGGGTCACGCTCCATAGGGATACGCAGCGCGCAATAACGGTTGTTCACGCCCCAACAATATTTACGCGGCACATGGTCATCATCATCATAACGGCGGTGTGATTCGGTCGTAGGGCAAAAAATTGCCATATCTTTTTCCAGCCGCGCCATGAGGCCGCCGAGCGAGAAACGCAGCGCTTCGCTCATGTCCTCGTCGGTTTTATGGTAGAGATTATTGCCCTCAGAATCCGTGAGGTTTACATGAATATGCAGACCACTCGATGGCTGGTCATCATAGGGCCGCGCTTGGAATGAATAGTCTACGCCTGAGTTTACTGCTTGTTCCTCAATCGTCGATTTAGCGAATAGCAGCCAATGTGAAAGCTGTTGCGGCGAACCCGTGCCCAGTACTAATTCGTATTGATGTTCGCCACGCTCTTTCTCAACGCGTAGCACGGGGATGGATTCTTTTTTGAGAGCATCAACAACAGGCGCCCAGAATGCATCCATCGTTTCAGGTGTGAGGGTTACATAACATTCAAGCTCCGCCCCCATGACGGGAGTAGCACCGAAGCGCGTGATGAGTTCGTTTTCTAACTTGAGCAACATCTATAGCTCTATTTATCTTTTTCGTTCGAGTCAGAAATGGTGGAGTGATAGGAGAAAGGCTGCATGATGTAGTGATTCATACATCAAAGCCTTTCGACACCGCAATACCCCATTTCTGCCGAACCCGTAGGGCGGCATGAATTTTGATTTTTGCATCGTTGAATCCCTTGCGCTTATGCTGCGGCTAGGCGTCTGCGGTCTTCATCTCGCAGAAATCAAAATTTATTGCCGCGAAACAAGATAAATAGAGCTATAGAGGTTGCTAGGCAGCAAGTACGCCGTTGAGCCACTCTACGAGTTGGCTTTTTGGTAGTGAGCCAACTTTAGTAGCTACAGGCTTGCCTTCTTTGAACACGATGAGGGTTGGAATACCGCGCACGCCGTATTTCTGAGGCGAGTCAGGGTTCTGGTCGATGTTCACTTTTGCCACCGTCAGCTTGCCTGCATATTCATTGGCCAATTCGTCCAATACAGGCGAGAGCTGCTTGCATGGGCCACACCATTCTGCCCAGAAATCCACCAACACGGGTTGGCTACCTGCGGCTACGGTTGCGTCAAATTCGCTATCGGAAATGTGTTTGCTGGTCATAATCTTCTCGCTGTTATTATTGTTAACTTAAGCAATAGATAAGCCCTTAAACCCCATGCGTCAAGACGCTAGGCGGAAACTATCCCAGTCCATTTTAGCGACAATTTCATCCAGCCAGTCTAGGCGGGGCGCGTGGGTCCACACCAAGGCACAACGAATGGTTTTATCGCTGTATTTATTGGCAAATAGGGTTTTGTAAGCCTTCATTTGCAGCAGGTAGTTCTGGCTTGTCTGCGCCACAGTTTGAGGGAGGTTGGCAGAGGTTTTATAATCCAGAATGATGATTTCGTCTTTGCGCATGACCAGTCGGTCAATTTGACCAGACATAGGGTAGCTAACCCCATCCATCTCAATCTGCCCTGAGACACCTACTTCGTTAAAGCCCTGCTCTTGCCATACCCATCCCATATCGGGGTGCTGAAGCAGTCGGTGTACATCTGAAACGATGGCTTGGCGCTGCGATGCTTGCCAGTCAGGTGCAATAAATTGCGCAAGCTGCGCCAAGGTTTCAGGTGTTGCGTGTTGTGGCGCAAGCTCTAACAAGCGGTGGATGATGACACCGCGTGTTCGTGCATCACCTTCGCTTTTATCATAGAGTGCAAGTTCACTATTGCCCAAACGCGAAGGTGAAAAATGCTGAGTTTTGTTTTCTTGCGGTGCGGCGTTATGCGCCCACACAGGCAGTGCTTCGCGCGCCACTGGCATCACTGCCACTTCCTCTACTGGCGCGGTCTGTGCTGAAATTGCACGATATGTTCCCTCATGCGATTCGACATTCGGTAGGGATTTTAGCGCATCGCGGCTAAGCGCGTACCAGCAGCGCGGATTAATGTCTTTTACACGCGGCGGCTTAGCGCCGGTGATGTAACATTCGTCTTCGGCGCGGGTGATCGCAACATAAAGCAGCCGTTCATATTCTTGCTGCATGGCGTCGCGACGTTTAGCTTTGAGTGCATCAAGGAAACCGGCATTTTTTGCTTCGTCGGTAATGGCAATGGTCGGCCCATCGAACCACATTTCTTTTCTAAGATCGGGGGCGCTGGTCGTGTCCGCCAATATCACGATAGGCGCTTCAAGACCTTTGGCACCATGCACGGTCATCACCCGCACCTCGTTATGGGCTTGGCCACCAACAGACTCACGCTTAATTTCGCGCCCTGCATGTTCTAGCTGATCGGCATACGCGAATAAATTCGTGACGTCCCGCTCACTAAGTGCAGCATGCTCAAGCAACTCATCCAATACCTCGTGGATTTCATTGCCAAAGCGACTCGCATAGGCACGTCGCAGCCCTTCTATCTCCAATAATTGGTAGATGAATTGATACGGCGTTACGCCTCGCAAGCCGCGCCAGCGCTGCAATGATTCATTCGATTTCACTTGCTGCCACAGGCTTGCCTCGCCGCGATTATGGGCAACGTCGAACAGCGCCTCTTCACTCATTCCAACGAGTGGTGAGCGCAGAATTTGTGCCAAGGCTACGTCGTCTTCGGGCGCATAGAGCCAACGTATTAAAGCTATCACATCACGCACAGCGAGGTGAGTTGAAAGCGCCAAGCGATCGATTCCTGCAACGGGAACATCCATGCGCTGCAATTCGCGTATCAATAGCGGCGTCATTGGTTTGCGGCGATGAACCAGAATCATAATATCGCCCGCTTGCACAGCGCGGCCACGCGCCTTTAACACACGCCCTTCGTCGAGCCATGCACGAATAGTACCCGCAATTTGCAATGCCAACATGCTCTCGGCACGCGATTCATCACGATACTCGGTGGGTAATTCGTAGGGCGTTGCGATTTCTTTCTCAGGTGGGTCAATGAGCGGCCAGCACTCGACAATCCCCGCCATACCTTGGCGATGCAGTGCATGCTCAGTGCCGCAGATAGCAGAAGCCACTTCAAGAATCGGCGCAGCAGAGCGGTAGGACTTACTCAGCGTGAAAGAGGAAATTGGTAAGGCTTTCGACCAATCGTCACGCATGGCCTCGAACATTTCGGGCGCGGCTCCTTGGAAGCTGTAGATGGATTGCTTCACGTCACCCACTACGAAGATGCTGCGAGTTTGACCCGAAGGTGCGTCGCTCGCCAATAATTCCTTGACCAGCGCTTCGCTAATACGCCATTGCGCTGGTGATGTATCTTGCGCTTCATCCAGCAGCAGGTGGTCGATGCGGTAATCGAGCTTCGTCATCACCCATGGTAATTCGTGGGCAAACAGCGTTTCGACATGTACAATCAAGTCCTCATAATCGAGCGCACTTCGCACTAATTTGGTGTTCGTATATATCTGATTAACAGCACGCGCCAACACGGCCATGTGATAGGTTTCTTCAGCAGTGGCGATAGTAGCGAGCGCTTGGGTGATCGCATAAACACGCTGTTGTTCACGCTCTAACTGCTCGCGCAACACTTCATGACCTGCGAATAATTTCTCAGGTAAAATCGTTTTGCGCGGCTGGTGTTCTTGCGTAAGCCATAACGAAAGATAGGTTGAATCTTGAGGGTTAGCGAGCCACTCGCGTGCTGAGGTCGCTGCTGTTTTCGTGTGCGCGCCCCCTGCTTCCCATATACCAATCGCGGCGCTGATAAGTGAGGTAACAACACCTTCTTGCAAGCGTTTGCGCCAAACATCGCGCTCATAACTGTCAAGCGGCTGGCGCGCTTCAATGGCGCGTTTCATCGCATCATCGGACGTCAAATCGGTAAGCGATTTCCATTCGTTGCGTTGGTAAATAAGCTGGGTAAGCCACTGGTTCAGCCTGCCCTCGGCGGCGATATCGGCAATGAAGCTGAGTGATTTGGCAATCACTGAATCATTTGTGATGTAGAGCTTGTAGATTGCTTGTTGTATCAACTCTGTTTGCTCACGATCATCGAGCAAGCTGGCATGTGGCGATATGCCTGCCTCAAGCGGGAAACCTGCCAGTAGACGTTGGCAAAAGCCGTGAATCGTGGTGATGGTCATGCCACCAAGCGGGCTATCAAGCACCGCACTTAACAGGCTTGCCGCGCGCGCCGTGTGCTGTGGTGATGGGCTCTCACCCATAATATCGTTGAGGGTTTTGGTAAGCGCCTCTCCTTGTGCTATCGCCAACGATTTAAGCAGCGCCACAATACGCTCACGCATTTCACTCGCGGCCGCTTTGGTATAGGTCAGGCACAAAATCGATTCTGGTCGCGCACCTTCCAGCAGCAAACGCACGACGCGACGCGCCAATACATAGGTTTTTCCAGAACCAGCATTAGCCATAATCCACGATGAACCTTTTGTATTTATGGAATATTCCGACATTACTGAATTTCCGTTCAATCGAATTAAGGGCTAGGCTTCTTAAAAGAAAATTAACGAAGTTGCGATATCCTGAAAGCTGAGTGGAGAAATAACATGCAGCCCAACACTCGGCAAGCAAAGCTAGACCAACAAGTACTCTTTCTACCCAGCGTGTTCAATGAAACCTTGAACCTGCTTTTTGACGCGCATCAATATTTTCAAGCGCGTGGGGCAGAAGAGCAATCCATTATTACACCAATGGACAGGCCGATTTACGCGGCGGAAATGTCGCGCATCACGATGCGTCTTACCAGCGTAATGGCGTGGATCATGGTGCGCAAGGCCGTATTTTCTGGCAAGATCGATGAAGAATTGGCGGGTGAAAAATATCGCCTCGATGCGGCGGAATTCTGCCTTACACCTAAGCCTTACGCGCTCGATAATCTGCCTTATTACATCAATTATCTATCCGATAAGTCGCGTGAACTCTATGCGCGCGTCTATCGCCTCGATGCGCTGGCTTACGGCGCTAAGCCTGGTTCAGTGATCCAGTAATCAAGCGTAGCGCCGTAGCTGCGCGAGCCGCGTAAGCGGCGGAGGGAGTCACGAGGGAACAAAGAGTTCCCTCGCAATCATAAACCAATCTTCACAAAACTGTCACACTGCTAGACGAGTAAGTTTGTTATTCTACACAATGTAAAGGTGTAGAAGATGCCTCAAGCACAAACCATAACCAAGACCATACCAGGACGTAGTGAAATTCGTCAGGACATTAATTGGGGCGCTGTAGTTAAAGGCGCGCTGATTATTGGTGCTGTGGTTGCCGTTGCGGTAGTGGGCTATGGTGCTGCAGCATGGGCATTGAACCCCGCAAATACTGGCGCATTTGCCGTTGAAGCAACCAAGCTTTTTGCTGGCGCTGGCGCGATTGTGACCCAACATATCATTCCCGCCATTCAGGGCGCTTTCAGCTTTGTTTGGACGTCATTAGGCAATCTATTTAGCTTGATTCCCGGCGTTGGTAATGCCGCAGAACTTGCTACAAGAGCGCCTGCTGCTGTTACAAATTGGGCGGGTATTGCGGTTGGTTCGGTTGGTGCATTCTTTGCTGGAAAAATGGCATTGCCGCACTTGATGGATGTCGGCAATCACCTGACTCAGCCCGTTCAACATAATATTCCTACTCAAACCGTCACCGAAACCATTCCGCAGGTTACCCATGGCCATGATGCCACGACAGCGCTTGCTAGCGCGAAGGCCAAGCACGAGTTGACCCGCCAAATGACCGATGTGCCCGATGAGCTCATGAGTCTCGATGAACGCCGCCAACAACGTAATTGGGCGGACCGCAGTGACATTCGCCGCGAGCGCCGCGATGTTGCACCGCGTCAAGCCAGCCAAGTGGCTGCTTTAGCTGACGAAAGAGCCAATGAATCGCTGCTTTCCGACCCTGTTCGTGGCTAAACTTTAAGCCATTTTTAAGGCTTCTGTCACACAATCTTCACAAAACTCCTGCCCCATTGTCATACGACTGTAACAATTCTCCTATATAAAGGAGGTGTAGGAGATACCAACATGAGCAACGATAATAACCCAATTTATGAATTAGCTAGAAATGCAGTCAAGCTAACTCCTATTGCCGAGACTGCGAGAATGATGGGCAACCTGGTTGGGCATGTTAATGGCAGAAGCATTGATATCACTGGTGCTGCCAACAGTTTTGTTGAAATTTATGCTCAAGCTGAGCAACGCGCGAACCAAGTAAAAGCTGCCAGCGTAGCAACGCTAGAAGCTCTCGAAGCCGCGCCAACAGTTATTCGCGATACTTTGAGTGCCGTCACCAAGATTGGCCGCTAACACTTACTTCTTCTTATTCGCTTCTTGCTGATTGAATGGCGTGAACATCGAAAACGCCTTGGTGAACATTTCCATATTCTGCTTACCAATTTCTTCAAGCTGATGTGCCGCGCTGGTGAAGGCTTCCATTGGGTTGCCTGATTTACCACCTAGCATATATTGGCGCATTTGCTCTTGATTCTTCAAGAACGCCTGCATGCTAGTTTCTAAATACGCAGGCAAGAAATCCTTGAGCGAGTTATCGTAAAACCCAATCAAGTTGCGCAGGAAGCTAACAGGCAACAAGTTGGTGCCACTGTTCGACTCTTCCTCGAAAATAATTTGCGTCAGGATCTGGCGAGTTAGATCGTCACCCGATTTTGCATCATATACGATGAACTCCGCGCCCTCTTTCACCATCTCGCCTAAGTCGTCGAGGGTGACATAGCTAGAAGTGTCCGTGTTGTACAAACGACGGTTTGCGTATTTTTTGATAACGATAGGTTCGACCTGTGCGGGTTTTTTCATATGTCCTGCCTTGTTTTTCGTGAGCGTCCCGTCTAGACTATTCAACCTAAAATGGCAACAAAAACAGACTATACCGCGCAAGCGCAGGCTTTTTTACGGCTTTGGCAAGATCAGATGCACCGGCAGATGACCGACCCAGATGCTATAAAAACCATGCTGGCGGCCATGCACCGCATGAGTGGAGGCACGAATGATACCCCCCGAAACCCTACCCATGCACCTGCTGATGGCGATGATGCAATCAGGCTTCTCGACGGGCGCCTCAAACGCGTGGAGCGGCAGCTCGAACGACTGGCTAAACAGTTGGATGAAATTCATGCCGCGACTCGAACATCCCGTCGAGACGCAAACAAAGGCCCTGCTAAGCGAGTGGCAAAACCTCGCAGAGCAAAACGCGCAACTGCTAAAAAGCCTGCTCGGAAAAAACGATAATTCATCCGCCTTTTTTGACCCACAGTTTTTGCAATCGCTTTCGGAACAAGCGGCCCAGCAAACGACAGGATTTCTGGAAGGCATCCAGTCCTATATGGGTGCAAGCTATGAGCGACCCGAGAAAAAGTACCGTGTGCTTTGGAAAAAGGGTTCAGCGCGCCTACTCGATTTAGCACCACAGGAAACGGATGGGGTGGCGATTTTATGCATCCCCTCGCTGATCAATAAATTCTATGTGCTCGATTTATATCCTGAGGCAAGCTTTGCTGAATATCTGGTATCGCAAGGTTATCGCCCACTGATATTGGATTGGTGCATACCAAGTGATGCGGAAATGGATTTCAGCTGTGCCGACTATATCAGCGCTTATGCGATTCCAGCCCTGCAAACCTTGCGCGAAAATCACGACGGGCCGATTGCGCTGCTGGGCTATTGCATGGGCGGTGTCTTTGCTGTGGCCATGGCACAGCTTGCCGCTTTCTTGGTGGATGCGTTACTACTACTTGCCACGCCATGGGATTTTTCGGCAGAGGATACACCACGTATTTTGCTCGAGCCTTCAGCACAAATGATGCTTCGCAATAGCATCGCGAGTATGAACCCTGTGCCAAATGTCATCGTGCAGACCATGTTTCACCTGATCAACCCATGGCATGTGCAGAAAAAATATAGCGCCTATCCCCTGCTCTCTGCGGAAGAGAAAAAGCATTTTCTTGCCGTCGAGCAATGGGTGAATGACGGCGTGCCACTTACCCAAAAAGTGGCGGAGGAATGTTTGGTCGATTGGCCACAAGGCAATATGCTCGCCAGCCACCAATGGAAAATTGGCCGAAAATGGATTGAGCCTGAATCTATCAAATGCCCTACCTTATGTGTGATTCCTGAGCACGACGCCATCGTACCCAAAAGGGTGGCGGAGCCACTCGCCAAGATGATCCGCAAGTCCGATGTGATGTACCCCAAAAGCGGGCATGTCAGCATGGTTGCGGGCAAGAACGCCAAAAAAGAATTATGGGAGCCGCTCGCCAAGTGGTTGGCCAAGCGCTTTTAGTGCAGCGCGGCATGGGGGCTGGACATTGCGCCTGCGCTCACCTATCACCTTAGCAACCCTAAACGGAGGACAATATGTCGAAAGAAAAAGAAATCGTAATCGTAGATGCAGTGCGTACCGCTATTGGTAACTTCAGTGGGTCGCTCGCACCACTTACCGCAGCGCAGCTTGGTGCAGAAGTCATCAAAAGTCTTATCGCACGCAACAAGCTTAATGGCGCGGATGTTTCCGAAGTGATTATGGGGCAAATTCTTACTGCAGCTACAGGCCAGAACCCTGCCCGCCAAGCTGCTATTCACGGCGGTGTTGCGCAAGAAGCAACGGCTTACACCATCAACCAAGTCTGTGGTTCAGGCCTGCGCGCAGTGGCAGAAGGCATGAAGTCGATTCTCAATGGTGATGCAACGATTGTGATTGCAGGTGGCCAAGAGTCGATGAGCGGTTCCGCACATGCCATGCAGCTTCGCAATGGCGTGAAGATGGGTGATGGTAAAATGCTCGATACCATGATTGTTGATGGCTTGTGGGATGCATTCAATAATTACCACATGGGCATTACGGCAGAGAATATTGCCCAGCAGTTCCAAATCACCCGCGACGATCAGGACAAGTTCGCGGCGGCTAGCCAACAGAAAGCCGCTAAAGCGCAAGCAGAAGGCAAATTCAAAGCTGAAATTATTCCAATTACCATCAAAGGTAAAAAAGGTGACACGGTCGTGGAGGCAGATGAATTCATTCGTGCCGACACAACAGCAGAGTCACTCGCCAAGTTACGCCCTGCATTCAAGCCAGACGGTTCCGTGACGGCAGGTAATGCTAGCGGCCTCAATGACGGTGCGGCTGCCGTAGTGCTGATGACACGCGCCGAAGCAGATAAGCGCGGCTTGAAACCTCTCGCGGTTATCAAATCATGGGCGACGGCGGGCGTTGACCCATCCATCATGGGCACGGGGCCGATTCCTGCGTCTAAGAAGGCTCTCGAAAAAGCGGGTTGGACGATCAAAGACCTCGACCTTATTGAAGCGAATGAAGCATTCGCGGCGCAAGCTATCAGCGTGAATCGCGGCATGGGTTGGGACGAAAGCAAGGTGAACGTCAATGGCGGTGCGATTGCTTTAGGTCACCCCATCGGCGCTTCGGGGGCGCGCGTTCTTACAACACTCTTGCACGAAATGAATCGTGGTAGTGCGAAAAAAGGCCTAGCCACCTTGTGTATTGGTGGCGGAATGGGCATTGCTATGTGCGTAGAAAAAGCTGCATAGGGAGAGTTTCATGAAAGGCAGAGTCGCACTCGTAACAGGTGGTACACGCGGTATTGGTAAAGCAATCGCGATTGACCTTAAAAAAGCTGGTTGCAAGGTTGCAGCTAGTTACCATGGCAATGAAGAAGCCGCACAAGCTTTCAAAAAGGAAACAGGCATTGCTGTGTTTCGTTTTGACGTTGGCAACTATGACGAGTGCCAAGCTGCCGTTCGCACCATCGAGGCGGATGTTGGGCCGATTGATATTCTCATCAATAACGCTGGCATCACGCGTGACGGCTTTTTGCATAAAATGAGCGAAGATAATTGGGACGCGGTGATTAACACCAACCTCAAATCACTTTTCAACATGTCACGCGCAGTGATCGAGGGGATGCGCGCTCGCTCCTACGGTCGTATCGTAACGATTGGCTCCATCAATGGTCAGCTTGGTCAATTCGGCCAGACCAACTATTCTGCTGCTAAAGCGGGGGTGATTGGTTTTACCAAGGCGCTGGCGCGTGAGTGCGCTGCTAAGGGCGTTACGGTGAATGCCGTAGCTCCTGGCTATATCGAAACCGACATGGTGAAGGCTGTTTCTGAAGATGTGGTCAAAAAGATTGTGGCGCAGATTCCAGTCGGTCGTCTGGGCCAACCTAAAGAAATCGCCCGCGCTGTATGTTTCCTAGTAGCGGATGAGGCAGGCTTCATTACGGGAGAGACCCTCTCCGTCAATGGCGGCCAGCACATGGAATAAAAGCTACTTCGCGGATTTTTTCTGGATGTCCGATTCGCGCTTGAGCTCGACGCGCACTTTGCGGCGATTCAAGGTGCTATACTCTTCTTCTTCCGACCAGACATGGCTGATCGTGCCCGAGGCAAGGGCAGCGTATTGAACAGGACGACGCGTGGTCGTTGATTTATTTACACTAATATACATGGTCACAACTCCTCTGTTGCACCCAAAGTACCAGCGAAGAGTTAAGGCTTACTTAACGGCATCGCGGTATTTTTTGGAGCAACCTGCCTCGTGATCCATATAGGCACAGCAAAAGGCTATTTGCCAGTTATCCACATGCAACTAGGTCACACTGGTGCTTGATTACAACAGGATGTTGTATTTTTGCAGCACTAAGCGAAATTGAGCAATTCTACTGCCTTCACGCTAGGTAATTTGGCGATTTTATCGAGGATTTTAGCCGAAACCTCATCATCCACCTCTAGCAGAGCCACGGCGTCGCTACCTTCTTTGTTGCGGCCAAGGTGGAAGTTAGCGATGTTGATTTTTGCTTCACCAAGCAAGTTGCCCAAACCACCGATAAGCCCCGGTTTGTCTTCGTTATTTACGTAGAGCATGCGGTTTCCGAGGGACGCTTCCAGCGCGACATCATTGACGGAAACAAGGCGTGGCTTATCACCAAACAAGGTGCCTGCAACTCTGAAGGTTCCTTTGTCTGAATGTACGGTAACGCGCATCAGGGTTTTGTAATGCGCCGTGCGCTCATGGCGAATTTCGGAAACGTCGATATTGCGCTCTTTGGCTACCACTGGAGCATTCACCATATTTACGCCTTCCATAAGCGGGCTGAGCAGGCCATTAAGCGCCGCCGCCGTAAGTGGCTTGGTATTCAGTTCGGTTACCTTGCCCTCAAATTCAATCGACACTTTGTTGAGGCCAGACTTGGTCATTTGACCAGCAAAGCCACCCAAACGTGCCGCCAGATCAAGGTATGGCTTGAGGCGCGCCGCGTCCTCTGCTGAGACGCTTGGCATATTGAGGGCGTTGGTTACCGTGCCAACGGTGAGGTATTCCGCCATTTGCTCCGCCACTTGAATGGCTACGTTTTCCTGAGCTTCATTGGTAGAAGCGCCAAGGTGTGGGGTGCAAACCACCTGCTCCATTCCGAAGAGTGGATTGTCTTTTGCTGGCTCTTCCTCGAATACATCAAGCGCGGCACCTGCAACGTGGCCGCTTTCAATGGCGGCTTTGAGGTCGGCTTCCACAATCAGTCCGCCGCGTGCGCAGTTGATGATACGAACACCCTTTTTGCACTTCGCCAGATTCTCTTTACCCAGCAAGTGGCGGGTTGAATCTGTCATTGGTGTGTGCAGTGAAATGAAATCGGCGCGCGCTAATAATGCGTCCAGCTCCACTTTCTCGACATTGATGGCCGCAGCACGCTCAACGGAAAGGAATGGGTCAAACGCCACCACTTTCATTTTGAGGCCCTGCGCACGGTCAGCCACGATGCTGCCAATGTTACCGCAACCAATGAGTCCAAGGGTTTTGCCCGCAAGCTCAACGCCCATATATTTATTCTTTTCCCATTTACTTGCATGGGTCGAAGCATTGGCCGATGGAATTTGGCGCGCCAACGACATCATCATCGCTAATGCGTGCTCGGCAGTGGTGACAGAGTTACCGAAGGGAGTGTTCATCACGATGATGCCGCGTGCGGTTGCCGCTTTCACATCCACGTTATCAACGCCGATACCAGCGCGGCCAACTACTTTCAGTTTATGCGCCGCGGCGAGCACGATCTCGTTCACCTTGGTGGCCGAACGAATGGCCAAACCATCATATTCGCCAATAATTTTGACGAGTTCTTCTTCCGAAAGGCCTGTCTTAAGGTCAACCGTAATGCCTTTATTCTTAAATACTTCAACGGCTTGTGGGCTTAATTTATCCGAAATAAGAACTTTAGGCATAATAACTCCGATTAACGTGCTTTTAATAGTTATAAATTAGATTGAGGCTGTATAACGTGTTTAGAAGGCAAACCGCAAGAGGGATATTATGAGTGATACAGGTAATGATGACGACAATGTAGTTCCTATCCATTTTGGAGAGGGTGCAGGTGACCCTACTCGTGGCATGACGCCGCAACAAGCTAGGGATGCGGCTCTTAGCCCGTACTCAGTCACCAGAATGATCGATGCTTGTGCTCGTGCTCACTATGATTTTGATAAAGAGCTGGCCTTAGGTCAATTTACTGCAGCTATTTTAAGGGCAGCAACTGGTGAAAGCGGCATAAATACGGTGTATAGTGCATTGCGCGAAGTGCACCCTAAAATCCCGAATGACGCACAAATGCATAAAGCTCTCTGCGGGTCTGTTATCGAATATGGATTGCTTATGATGAAAGAGGCAGGAGTGCTTGATAAAGAGGGCGACCTCATACATCCAGCAGATGCAACTATCATGGGTAAAGTTGTCGCTAATCTTAGCCAAGAAGCTGCTATTGAAAATATAGTCCGTTGCAGCCAGAGAAAAATCGTAAAATTCGATGGCAAGAGCCAGCCTACTCGCCATAAAGCAGAAGATTAAGCTGCTTTGGCTGCGGTTGCTTTCACTTCATTCCACGCCCATTCGAGCCAAGGTAGCAGTGCTTCGATGTCTTTGGTTTCGACCGTAGCGCCGCCCCAAATACGCAAGCCCGCAGGTGCATCGCGATACGCGCCGATGTCGTAAGCAACACCCTCTTTATCGAGCAGCGAGACGATATCTTTGGCGACTTTTTGTTGGGCGTCTTCGCTCAAGCCAACATACCATGGGTCAATAATCTTGAGGCAAATAGAGGTGCAGCTATTGATTTCCGGCTTGTTCGCCAAAAATGTAATCCACGGTGTAGCATCGACCCATGTATTGATTGCACAGAGATTCGACATCGAACGCTTGATAAGCTCTTTCAAACCACCGATGGATTCTGCCCAACGCAGACCGTCCAGCGCGTCTTCCACGGCGAGCATGGAAGGCGTGTTGATGGTTTCGCCCAAGAAGATACCCTCAATCAGCTCACCACCTTTGGTCATTTGGAAAATTTTTGGCAGTGGCCATGCAGGGTTATAGGTCTTGAGGCGCTCGACCGCACGTGGGCTTAGGGCGATCATGCCATGCGCACCCTCACCGCCTAGCACTTTCTGCCATGACCATGTCACCACATCGAGCTTCTTGAATGGCACGTCCATTGCGAATACGGCGCTGGTCGCATCACAAATAGCGAGGCCTTCGCGATTATCAGGAATCCAGTCCGCATTAGGTACGCGCACACCACTGGTCGTGCCGTTCCACGTAAAAATCACATCACGCGACCATTCAGCTTTGCTGAGGTCTGGCAACTCACCATATGGCGCATCGTAGAGTTTCAAATCAGTGAGCTTGAGTTGTTTTTTGCAATCCCCTGCCCATGTCTTGCCAAAAGATTCCCACGCAAATACATCCACGCCGCGCGCACCGAGCATCGACCACATCGCCATTTCAATCGCGCCCGTGTCGGAAGCAGGGACGATACCAAGGCGATAATCATCAGGGATACCGAGAATCTTTTTGCTGAGGTCAATCACCTCTTTCAATTTCGTTTTACCGATTTTGGCACGGTGCGAACGGCCAAGTGCGCCGCCTTTGAGAGCATCGAGTGTCCAACCAGGGCGCTTTGCGCATGGGCCAGAAGAGAAACAGGGATTATGTGGTTTTGCGGTGGGTTTCATATGGTTTCCTTTGTTGTGTTTGTGTAGCGAGCAGCACTCACGCTGTCAAACGGCGATACATTCTTAGCACCGCGTCCTTGAGTAATTCCATGTCCTGCGGGCGAGAGAGGCGATGGTCGCCATCTTTCACCAGTGTTACCTCTACCGCGCTGCTGGTGACTGTTTCGCTGATTTGCATGGAGAGCTGCCATGGCACGTCTTCGTCGTGTTGGCCGTGGAGTAGATGGATAGGGATATCGAGCGGAATGGGGTGGTCGAGCACGAGATGATTACGCCCTTCATCGAGCAGGTTTTTGGTTGTTGGAACGTCCTTGCCCCAATAAGGGCTGTGCCGCCAGATGACACCTTCTTCTTCGATTGTTTTACGTTCTTCGGGGGTCATTTTATCGGGGAATCGCTCCGTAAAATCGGGGGCGGCGGCTATACCGATTAATCCGCACACTTGAAGTTTACGTTCCAGCGCGGCGCGAAGCATAATCCACCCACCCATGCTGGAGCCGACTAATATCTGGTCGCCCGTGGCGATGTGATCAAGAATCTCTAGCGTATCACGCACGCCATGGCCGATGGTATAATCCAGAAAATCACCGCCTGTTACGCCATGCGCAAAAATATCGAACCGCGTGAACGGAATATTGTGCTCTTTGCAAAATGCGTGGAGTTCGACAGCTTTGCTGCCCTCCATATCCGAGCGAAACCCGTGAATAAATACGACACCCACCCCCTTACCTTCGTGGTGTTGGTAGGCAATGTCATAACCTGATTGGCTTTTATGGTGCTTGATTGTCATGCCCATCGGCATAGTCGAGGCTGTGGGCAGACGCAATTTAGAAGTTGGTATGTGCGCGCTGATTGTTTACTTCAGAGGCATGAGTCACCGCCATACCATATTGCAGGTTTTGCCACGCCTTGTTTCGGGCGGGGTTGAGCGCGGCACGGTCGAAATTACGGACGCTATCCGCAAAGCGGGCATGAAACCGCTCGTTGCCTCTGGCGGCGGGGCAATGATTCCGCACATCACCTATCATGGTGGTGAGCATTTTGTTTTGCCCCTTTACGAAAAACACCCTTATCGTATTTGGAAAAATGCGGGCAAGTTAGTGCAACTCATGAAACTCAAGGACGTGGACTTGATCCACGCACGCTCGCGCGCACCCGCTTGGAGTGCCTATTTAGCAGCGCGACGTACAAAGACGCCCTTCGTTACCACGTTCCACGGTGTCTATGGCCTTAAGGGGCCATTCAAGAAGAGTTATAACCGCGTGATGGTGAAAGCCGATCGAGTGATTGCCGTTTCGCGCTTTGTTTATGACCATATCCTGCGTGAATATCAGGTTGACCCAACCAAGTTGCGTCTTATTCCGCGCGGTGTGGATGCCACGATATTTGACCCTGAAAAAATTATTCCCGACCGCATCATCGCACTCACCAAGCAATGGCGTTTGCCAGATGAGGCGCAGAAAATCATTTTCGTGCCAGGCCGTATTTCACGCATCAAAGGGCTGGATGTTGTGCTTGAAGCGCTAGTGAAACTTGGCGACCGCCCATTTATATGCGTGATGGCAGGCAGCGACCATGGCCACGAAGAGTATCGCACCGAGTTGGAGCAAAAGATTATCGCCATGGGGCTTGAAGGCAAGGTCAGACTTGCCAACAATACGAACTTCATGAACGAAGCCTATTCACTCAGCGACGTGGTGCTTATCCCCTCGATGAAGCCTGAATCGTTCGGGCGCGTGTCGATTGAGGCGCAGGCAATGGGCAAGCTCGTGATCGCGTTTGATCATGGTGGGGTGCGTGAGACTATCATTAACAATGAAACGGGCTACCTGATTCCTGTGGGTGATGCCGATGCGATGGCGGAGACGATTCGTTATGCGCTCATGCGTGACGAAGAGATGGTTCACGCGATGGGTGTATTTGCCCGTAAGCATATTCAACGCAGTTTTTCAGTGCTACAGATGAAAGAGAAGACGATTCAAGTTTATCGGGAGCTGCTGGAGTGAGTCATCACGAGGAAATATTGGTCATCAAACATGGTGCGTTGGGCGATGTGATTATCGCCACCGCAATGTTTGCAGCGATTCGTGGTCACCACCCTCTCGCTCGGATTGTCTGCCTCACTACCAAACCTTACGCAGAACTACTCTCGCAAAGTCCGTATTTCGACGAAATCTGGGTCGACAGCAAACCACGCATCACCCAGCGCAAAGCCCTCAAACGGCTCAAGAAACGCCTTAATAGTGTGAAGTGGGATTTTGTCTATGATGTGCAAACCTCACAACGCAGTACAAGCTATTGGTGGCTGTTCAAGCGTCCTCGCCCGTTCTTTAGTGGCATCGCTAAATTTGCCTCGCATCGCTATAAAGACAAGGCGCGCCATGGTCGCCACGCGCTTGATAATTACCGCAGACAATTGCAGATTGCAGGCATCGATCATGTCGGATTGCCTGATTTGCGTTGGCTGAATGCCGAGGTGCGCGGCCTCGTACCAGACGTGACGTATGTACTGATAGTTGCGGGTGGCGCAGCACATCGCCCTGAAAAACGCTGGCCTGCAGAGCAATATGCCGCCTTAGCCAGCGAACTTGCTGCCAAGAAACTTGTACCTGTTTTGATCGGCGGCAAAGCTGAGGCCAATGCCTTGCAAATGATTGCTGACCGCGTTCCGCAGGCGATTAACCTCTGCGGCAACACGACCATTGCCCAATTAGCGGTGTTGGCGCGAAGCGCATTTATGGCTGTGGGGAATGACACAGGGCCAATGCATGTGATTGCGGCCTCACGCTGCCCTTCGGTGGTACTGTTTTCGGGCGCGTCGAACCCCAAGAAATCCGCCCCTCCGGGTGAGCATGTGCATTGCATTCAACGCACATCTTTGCAGGATTTAAGTGTCGACGAGGTATTAACCGTCATTCATGGGCTTCGCCCGCTTGACACCACCCCCTAAAAAAACCTAAGTTCAGCGCCCAATTTAGGAGTTTTTATGGCGCAAGCCGCAGCACAGACCAAAGACATCACCCTCACCTTACCAGATGGCACCGCGCGGACCTATCCCGCAGGCACTACGGGCGAGGAAGTCGCCGCATCAATTGGCGCAGGCTTGGCGAAGGCCGCCGTTGCCATGAAAGTCGACGGTGTACAGCGCGATTTATATTTGCCCATCACCCATGATGCTGCGTTTCAAATCCTCACCGCGAAGGACGCGGAAGGTATCGATGTCATTCGCCACACTATCACCGCGCAAACCTTGGCGCTGGCCGTGAAAGAACTTTACCCAAGCGCTAAACTGGCGATTGGCCCAACCATTGAACATGGATTTTATTACGACGTTGAATTGGAAACGCCACTCGTTCCCGACGACTTGCCAAAAATCGAGGCGCGTATGCGCGAGATTTTGAAGCGTGGGCATGCCGTCAAACGTGAAATGTGGGAAAAGCAGAAAGCGATTGCGTTGTTCACGTCACGTGGCGAATCCTACAAAGCGGAAATTATTCAAGGCGCGCCAGATGGTGAAGTGTCGCTCTATCGCCAAGGCGAAGGTGATAACGCATTCATCGACTTGTGCTTTGGCCCGCACGTACCGCATTTCAATAAAATCACCGCAGCCTTTGCGCTTACCAAAATTTCAGGTGCTTATTGGCGCGGTGATTCGAAAAACAAAATGCTTCAGCGTATTTATGGCATCGCCTTTGCCAACGACAAAGAACTCAAAGCACACCTCACAATGCTTGAAGAAGCGGAAAAGCGCGACCACCGTAAACTGGGTAAAGAGCTTGATCTGTTTCATATTCAAGAAGAGGCAGTGGGCCAAGTATTCTGGCATGATAAAGGCTGGACGATTTATCGCGAGCTTGAAAATTACATTCGCCGCAAATTACAGCGTAATGGCTACATCGAAGTGAAAACACCTATCCTCGTTGAGCGCACCTTGTGGGAAATGTCGGGCCACTGGGAAAAATTCAAAGAGAATATGTTCATCAGTGAATCGGAAGATAAGCATCTTGCGATCAAGCCTATGAACTGCCCCTGCCACGTGCAAATTTTCAATGTCGGTTTGAAGTCGTATCGCGATTTACCAATTCGCATGGCGGAGTTTGGTAATTGTCACCGTAATGAACCTTCAGGTGCGCTACATGGATTAATGCGCGTGCGCGGTTTCGTGCAAGACGATGCACACATCTTCTGCACCGAAGACCAAATCACTCAAGAAACGATTCGCTTCTGCGACCTACTCAAAGAAGTCTATCGCGACTTGGGGTTCACTGAGGTGCGCGTTAAATTCTCGGACCGCCCTGAGAAGCGCGCGGGCACGGATGCGACGTGGGACAAAGCCGAAGGCGCATTGAAAGATGCAGTGACCGCCGCAGGTTTGGAATACACCCTCAACCCTGGCGAAGGCGCATTTTATGGCCCAAAATTAGAGTTCGTATTGCGTGACGCCATTGGCCGCGACTGGCAGTGCGGCACACTGCAAGTGGACTTCGTTCTTCCCGAACGTTTGAACGCACATTACATTGGCGAAGACGGTAATAAGCATCGCCCCGTTATGTTGCATCGCGCCATTTTAGGCTCGTTCGAGCGATTTATTGGTATTCTGATTGAGCAGTATGCGGGTAAATTCCCTCTCTGGATGACGCCAACCCATGCGGTGGTTTGCCCCATCACCAATGAGTTCGACGCTTACGCAAACGAAGTGACAAGCGCTCTGAGAGCCGCAGGTATTCGCGCTGAGAGTGATTTGTCGAACAACAAGATCACGTATAAAGTGCGCGAGCATTCTTTGCAAAAAGTGCCATTCATCATTGCGGTGGGTGGGCGTGATAGGGACGCAGGCACTGTCGCGATTCGTCGTTTGGGCTCAGAAAGCCAAGAAACACTTGCACTTAGCGCGGCAATCGCTACCCTAAGTACTGAAATTCAGCCACCCGCATAGGGGCTGTTTCACAACCAAGGAGATGAACTAACTTATGACGCGTTATGAATACTAGACCGCCCGGTAACAGACCTCCAGGCAATAGACCCGCAGGCTCCCGTCCCCCCTTCCGTTCCAACACTGGCCCACGCCCGAATAATTTTTCTGGCCCGCGCCCGCCGCGTCGTGAGAACACACCGCGTTTTGAAAAAGAACGTGATCCGAATGAACCCAACATTAATCACTACATTAAAGCACAATCGATTCGTTTGATTGATGCTGCAGGTGAAATGGTCGGTGTCGTTTCCGTGAAAGAAGGCATTCGCCTCGCTGAAGAAGCAGGTCTAGACTTGGTCGAGATTTCACCAAACGCTGAACCACCTGTCTGTAAAATCCTGGATTACGGTAAATACAAATACCAAATGCAGAAAAAACAGCAGGAAGCGAAGAAGAAGCAAAAAGTCATCGAGATTAAAGAAATCAAAGTTCGCCCAAATATCGACAAGCACGACTTAAGCATCAAGCTGCGTCATGCGCGTGAGTTCTTGGCGGAAGGTGATAAAGTGAAATTCACCCTGCGCTTTCGAGGCCGCGAAATGGCACACCAAGATCTTGGCATGAAGCTACTGCTAAGCATCAAGGAAGAGCTGAAGGACGTGGTGAAGGTTGACCAAGAACCATCAAGCGAAGGTCGTCAGATGGTGATGATGGTTTCACCCGCGAAGTAGTTTTTTATGCTCCGGACATCGTCATACTGACTAGTCCTTCGCGCAGCTTCGCTGGCTCATGGCTGACTCGATTCTACTGAATCTCGAATAACGGGAATCTTACGCTTTTTTCTGCAACCAACGGCTGCCAGGCTTGATGGCAGGGACTTTGGCAAGGTGGGCGGGCACTTTATCCGCACTAAAGGTCACCACATCCAGCGTTAGCAGTGAAATAAGCGGGAATGGCAATTTCTTTGATTCACCGCCTGAACGGTCGATCAGCGATGCCTCTGCAATCACCTTGCCGCCATGCGCTTTAATGCACTCCACCGTTTCGAGGGATGATTTGCCCGTAGTCACCACGTCTTCGACGAGCAAGATATTCGCGCCTTTTGGAATTGCAAAACCACGGCGCAGAGTGAATTCACCATTTTCGCGCTCACAGAAAATTGTTTCAACACCGAGTTGGCGACCCATTTCGTAACCAACAATCACACCACCCATAGCTGGCGCAACGACGAGGTCGATTGTCTTGCCTTTCAGTGCTTGTGTTACTTTTTGAGCGAGCTCGTTGCATAATCTGTCGGCACGTTTTGGGTTCATCAACACGCGTGCGCATTGCAAGTATGTGTCGGAATGCAGGCCCGATGATAAAATGAAATGGCCTTTGAGAATGGCTTCTGCCGCTTCAAATTCACTGAGTATTTCTTGTTGGTTCATAGGACTCTCACATTATCAATCAATCGTGTCGTACCCAAATGGGCAGCAAGTAATAAGCGTGCGGGTACACCATATTGCGCGAGTGGCACAAGGGTTTCTTCCTCGCGCAGCTCAAGGTAATCCACTTTATGAAAACCCGCGACATGAAGCTGGTGCTTTGCCTCTTCGAGCGTTGCGTCAATCGCATCACCCTGCGCGATAGCCTTTGCTGTTTCCACCAATGTCTTATGAAGTATGGGCGCAATTTTGCGTTCTTCAGCGCTGAGATATTGGTTTCGTGATGACATAGCCAGCCCGTCTTTCTCGCGCACGGTGGGCACACCGATAATCTCTATCTCGACGTTCAAGTCGGTGACTAGGCGGCGTATCACGCAAAGCTGCTGGTAGTCTTTTTCACCAAATAGCGCGACATCTGGCTTAATCTGGTTGAACAGTTTCATGACAACCGTGGCCACCCCGTTAAAGTGCCCAGGGCGAATCGCGCCGCATAGCCCTTCACTCACCTCTGACACATGAATCAGCGTGGCGAAGCCTTCGGGATACATTTCCTGAACGCTTGGTGCCCAGACGAGGTCAATCCCCTCCTCGGCTAGTAGCGCGATATCCTTCTCAAGCATGCGTGGATATTTGGAGAAATCTTCTTTGGGGCCAAACTGTGTGGGATTCACAAAAATACTAACCACCACTGCCTGCGCGTGCTTTTTGGCTTCGCGCACAAGTTCTAGGTGCCCTTGGTGTAGTGCACCCATAGTTGGCACCAGCGCCACTGTCTGACGTTTGACACGCCATGAGTGCAACATGGTCTGCAACTGGGTATATGCGTTGATTTGGTCTGGCATTACCCTCACTTCGTAGTTAAAAGCGAGTCATGACGCAAGAAGCGAAAACACTTCTTCCTACCTATCGTGCACGTGTGGATGCAGGCAAGCTCTCGCCAGATGAGGCACAGCTAGCTGCTGCCAAGGTGCTTGAGGCGCTATTTCAGCGTTTAACCACCCCTCCTGCTGTGCCAAAACGCCGCTTATTGCCATTTGCTAAGGCGAAACTGCCATCGAGCGGCGGGCTTTATTTATGGGGTGATGTGGGGCGCGGTAAATCCATGCTCATGGATATGTTTGTTGAGCGCATCAAAGACAAGCTGCCAACGTACCGCGTGCATTTTCATGCCTTTATGCAGGAAGTGCATAAACGCTTGCATGATTTACGCAGCGTCAGTGTTGAAGAAGACTTGATGTCCACCCTTGTACGCGAAATTGCCCATAGCACAACAGTGCTGTGTTTAGACGAATTTCAGGTAAGCGACGTGACTGACGCGATGATTCTTTCACGCTTGTTTGGTGGGTTGATGGATGCTGGCGTTACTGTGGTATTTACGTCTAACCGCCACCCGCGCGACTTGTATCAAGGCGGTTTGCAGCGCGACCAATTTTTGAAGTTCGTTGATATTATCGAGAAGCGCCTAACGATTCACGAAATCAAAAGCGCGACGGATTATCGACTCAAGCAGCTTAAGGCGATGCGCGCCACCTATGTGTTCCCACGTGATAGCGAGGCAGATGATTTCTTGATCGAAAGCTGGAATATGCTGACCGATCACGCCGCATCCTCCGAGCTTGAATTATACATTCAAGGCCGCAAATTATTGATTGAAAAATATCACCAAGGTATTGCGTGGCTAACGTTTGGTGAGCTGTGCGTACGACCACTTGGGCCCAATGATTATCTGGTATTAGCAAAGCAAATTCACACCTTGATATTACAAGGCATACCTGCCCTTACGCCTGAGCATCGCAATGAGGCAAAGCGGTTCGTGACGCTGATTGATACGCTTTATGACCACCGCGTTAAATTAATTGCCACTGCCGCTACTGCGCCGGATGATATTTACCCCAAGGGGGATGGAAACTTTGAATTCCACCGTACGGCCTCGCGCCTGCATGAAATGCAGTCTGAATCTTACCTTGCGCAGCCGCATATTGCTTGAAAAGACCCCGTCTAAGGGCTAGGGACTAGGGCTATGGAAGCACCGCTCACCGTATTATTGGCCGCACCGCGCGGATTTTGCGCAGGGGTCGATCGCGCGATTGAAATCGTCGAGAAAGCACTCGAGCTTTATGGCGCACCCATCTATGTGCGCCACGAGATCGTGCATAATAAATGGGTGGTGGAAGATTTGCGTGCCAAGGGTGTTGTCTTTGTCAAAGAGGTGGATGAAATTCCCGAAGGCGGCATCACCGTATTTTCGGCACATGGTATTTCGGAAAAAGTCGAGAACAGCGCCAAATTGCGTGATTTACCCGTGATTGATGCAACCTGCCCACTGGTAACGAAAGTGCATAATCAAGCGATTCGCTACGAGCGTGAAGGTTTTGAAATCATCTTGATTGGTCATGAGGGCCACCCAGAAGTTGAGGGCACAAGCGGGCGCGTGAAGAACGTCTATCTCGTCGAAAATGAGGCGGATGTCGCGGCACTCACTGTTCAAACGCCCGATAAGCTCGCTTACGTCACCCAAACCACCTTGAGTGTGGATGACACCAAAACCATTATCGCGGCGCTGAAAGCGAAGTTTCCAGCCATTCAGGGACCAGAGACGAAAGATATTTGTTACGCCACGCAAAACCGTCAACAAGCCGTGAAAGAAATGACCAAGCAGGTCGAACTGCTGCTGGTGGTTGGCTCGCGCAATTCGTCGAACTCGAACCGCTTGCGTGACTTGGGCGAGGAGTCGGGCATTCCCGCTTATTTGATTGATGATGCCACCGACATTAAACCCGAATGGCTCACGGGTATTTCGCGCGTTGGGTTGTCGGCGGGTGCTTCCGCGCCAGAATTGTTGGTGGAGCGCGTGATTACCTTCCTTGAGACACTACGCGTGGTGAAGGTCGAGCCCTTTGAGGTAGTGAAGGAAAATGTCTATTTTAACCTTCCCAAAGAGGTTCGCAGCCAGCCTTTTGCCAATAGATTACTGACCAAAAGCGCCTAATTTTCTTTTTTTTTAACGATTTTTAAAGCTTTTCACGCTTATTATCCGCCCATGGCAAAGGCACGGAAAACTCTCAGTTTATCAGGCGGCGCATTCAAGGGCGATAAGCGGCTCGATATTTATATCGATACTTGCAGTATGCAGCCTAAAGTGCTCGCCGCCGTAGATGAAATGATTGAGCACGCGCAAAATACAAGACCCCAAATTTACACGAGTTATCGTATTATTGTTCCTTCCATCGTCAATATTGAAGCAAACCGAGTTTTGTTTTCTGATTTTCAAGACTCTGTTTCATTCAGAGACTCTCAGCCCGAAAGCGATCAGCAAGTAAAACGTACGATCGAGAATGCGCGCGCCAATCGTGCATTCTTTGAGAAACACCGCGAGCATTTAGTAGTGCCAGAAACTGCAGAATCTGCTGCTTGGAAAACATTTTTTATTAAAAAATTGAATAGCGTTTTAGGTTATCAGAAAGATTACCCAGAGCTTTTAGCAAAAACCGCTACCGAAATTGCCAATAAGTGCAATATATCAATAGATACCTTCACTCCTGAAGAAGTAGTAAGCACCATTCAAGGCTTACATGATCGCATTGGTAATACAAACGCACCACGCTCAAAAGCTGGTCTTGATCTAGAGGCGCGCCGTGAAGTCATCAACAAAATGTCTGAAGTAACTAAAGATTTCTTTGATAGTTTAAGTGATAAAGAGCGATGCTTAATACAAGCCTGCTATTTAGTCGGCGGTTTTAGCCGAAGCCTTCATAAATACAATATTTTCTCAGATACTATGAGCGATGCAGGTGAGTACGGTATAGCCGAAGCAATTCAGACATTGCCCGACGAAGAGGCAGACAAAACGACCAGCCTAGTAATTTCAGACGATATTGGCGCAAGGCGAATGCTACGCACCATCGACATTCCAGACGAAAAAGCGCCGATTGTTATTACTGACGATGATTTTCTTAAAGCCGCTCAAGCAAAATTTGCGCCCCAACGACTGCCGCAAACACCAGGGACCACTGGTGATTGGAGGTCGCGCGTGACCATTAACAATACAGAAGATGTGGCAAAATTTGACCATTCCAGCGCAGAAGCTTTCACGCAGGCACTGCGCAATGGGAAAGTGGATGTTTCGAAAATTCGCGTAACAGATAACACTGGGCACGGCGGCCCTGCTGGCGCATAATTTTCACCTAACCTTCATATTTCGTTTATTTTTGACCGCTATAATTGCGGCATGTCCAAGAAATTCAAAAGGCGTAGTAAAATTGAAGTTATCGTTGATAGTAACTGCGCGGGTGGCGCGGTGCTAGATGGCGTTAATAAACTGATTACTTACGCAACTGAAGGCGGGCAATCTGGTAATACAATTTATAAACCGATCTTTAGTGATTATCGGATCGTACTGCCTATCCAAATTGGTACTGAGACGCGCCGCCGCGTCTTTCCAGAATTCTTAGAGGCTGAAATCCGCGCAAAAGCTCAATACCTACAATCCGCAGGAAAACCTGTCGGTGCATTAGAAACTTTCTTTTTACAGCATTCAGAGGGCGACGAAGATCTCGCAAAAGAAAATAAGCACATGCTGGTTGTGGAGAATGAAGTTTCGCGCGCTTATAAACTTTTCTTTGCAGGCAAGGCAGCAGCTTTACTGGCTAATAATGATGAAGCTACACAACGCATTGCAAATGGTGCGCGCTATTTGGCAGAACGCTATGGAATCGATATCAGCGATCACTCCATATGCCCGAGCGATGTTCATGATTTCTGTCATCGTGTACGTGAGACTTATGAAAAGCACGTAGAGCATTTTGCTGATACTGAGAGCAAAATCCGCGAACAGAATAGTAAGTTCAATATTAATGACCTCACGGTCGATATGGTTGTTGCCAGCGCTCAGCGTGAGAATTTGGCACGTAAGGCTAAGAAGTTCTTTGCGGACTGTTCACCACAGGAACGCTGCATCATGCAAGCCATGTACTCAGATCGAGAACTTTATAATGCTGTTAGCGACGACGATGCATTCGAACGCTTCCGTCGCGATCAAGGCGAGCGTTCAGTGGAGCGTTACCTTATTGCCAAGTCGAACGACTATGAACAAGACCGCGTGACCCTCGTTATCACGAAGGATACAGGCGCACTACGTGGCGTTGAATATGTGAGAAAAATGGGTGCAGGCCATAGCATCATTGGTCTGAGCCCTTATGGCTTAGGCTTAGCACTCGAAGAGCTGGGAGTTATTGAGGATAGCAGCAAAATCGCTGGCCAAGATAGCCTCGATGCTATGGAACGACGCCGCGCAAAGGCAGAGCGCCATAAATCATTAGGTTATGCGGATGCACTTTTGCCCCAACCCAATCACCCCGATCACGAAGCAAAATGGGCGCATCGCTTGTCAGAGGTTATGCGCTGGGGTGATTACGAAGACCGCATCCAAAAGAGATCGAAACGCGAAAGCGGCTCTGGGGGCAGCAATGGCGGCGGCGTAGGTGGTGGGCGGTAATTGATACCATCTTTACGTGTTCATGACGTATTTCACTGAATACCCACACGCATCTTTACGTTCTAACAATCATACTCCTTTAGCAGAATTCGCTGCATCTATTAACACAGGAGAAGATTATTATGACATATCATCATTTAATATCTGCATCGTCGCTTGACGGTAAAGACGTGAAGAACGCTCAAGGCGAAAAACTCGGGCATGTAAGAGATATCATGATTGATAGCTCCAATCATAACATTACCTATTATGTGCTATCATTTGGCGGCATTTTAGGTATGGGCGACAAGTTGTTTGCCATTCCACCAGAAGCAATGGCGTTCAATCAAAAAGATAAAGAATTTACGCTCAACATCGCCAAAGATCGCCTTAAAACGACAGATGGCTTCGACAAGGATCATTGGCCAGATTTCGCCAATCCTAACTTCCGAACCAATCTTTATAAGCATTATGGATACGAGGATCGTTTCGCAGCATAGCCCGCAAAGTGACGCTCGTGAAAGAGCCTTCCATGCAAATGGGGGGCTTTTTTAATGGTGGGCGGTAGAGAACATGCTCGGCGCTAAGCGCCTCCTCGCCAACGCTAAGCTCGTACCTCGCTAAGCTTTTGGTCGAATCTGGAGATTCTCGTAATTTTTAATGGTGGGCGGTAGAGAACTCGAATCTCCGACCTCGTCGATGTCAACGACGCGCTCTAACCAACTGAGCTAACCGCCCCCAATACATAACCCTAACCAGTTGGTTAGAGCTTTTTACTCAAGCGCCGTAGGGCTGGCCAACTGAGCTAACTGCCCCTATACCCTTGGACTGCGCGTTTATAGCAGGGTTTTTGCTGGGCGCAAGACAAGGTTAAATGGCTCAATATTCACCTAATCTTCACATTTATAACATTATTAAATGCTAGGCTGGCGGCGAATATAACCATTACCGATGGAGCACTTATATGCCTCAAGCAAGCTGGGTAGAACGTGAATTAGACATCGCCATGACGCCACGCCAATGCGATATCCGCGCCGATGAATTGCGCCGATACATTGCCGAGCACAGAATTAGCAAAGATTTCCCAAATGCGGCGGCTGTTATTGAGCACTTGGCATCGGAACTGAATCGCGGTGGAATAAGTAGCTGTAAAGAACTTCAAGATATGATGCTTGAGTTGGAGGAGGAGCACCTAGACGCACTATCCGTAGAGGATATTGCGCATATTCATGGCGCGGTGAAAGATACGGTTGATCGTTATCTCGATCGCAATAATCGTGATTTTCGCCATGAGGGCATTGAGCGTATTATGGACACCCCCTTGCAACCCGAACAGCGCGAGGAATTACTGAGTCGTATTGAAGCAATCATTGAAAATAACGTTTATAAACGGATGAGCCATGAGCCTAAGCAAGCGGTTGCGCGCGCATGGAACCTAGCTTCCAAGACTTCGTATTTTGATACGCCACGCGAGCTCGAACAGCTAATCTGCACGGGTTATTGTAACACCGATGGAGAGATTACGAATTTATACGAAGATATCGACCTAGAAAAGCTAGAGCCACTCGACGCGGTGCAACGAACGATTCGTCGTTATGTTCAAGATGTACTGCGCAACGAGCAGCAAACAACCACCGCACGCCAACACTAAACAAACATTAGGCTTTGGAAATTCCGGTAGCACGCAAATCGGGCAGTTCGCAGCCGAAGCGTTCCCTGACCTCGTCACCCATAAGTCCTAATTTGCCCGCCTGCACGCAGATACGCACATCTTTGCTGCCATCCGAATTGGTGTGGGGAATCGCCGCGTGATCGATATTAACGACGCCCTCATTCATCATGCTCACCACATTCTCGGTGATTTCTGGCTGGTTTCTGATTCCCTTCGGCACTCTGATGCGCACATAGCACTGGTGATATTCGGGAATATCGTCCTCACCGCCACCATGGGCGAGTGAGACGCTCAAAATATCGTGATAGCTGGTAATACCCGTCGCGCCCTTAGTTGCGGATTCCTCGAGGATTTTGTCCAGCATCGGGCGCCATTTCTCGATACACGCTTCTTTTAGCGCTTGCATAAATTCCCATTTTTTGTGCGTTTCGGCTGCATCCATTTCTGCTGCGAAGTTACGTGGGCTTGCGCCTTCATCATTTTCAGTATCGGCCATAAAAACACCTTTCGTTTGTGGAATTATTATAAAGGCCTACCACCTTGTTTTGTATGACAATTTTATGACGTTTCCCGAGGCCAGCCCTTGAATTGTAACCCAATTCAACCCACCTACGAATATATGGACATGAACCAGATTATCCGTATTTCCGCCGTTATTTGCACCCTCGTTATAGGAGCCGCCATGAGCGCCAATGCCAAAGACACGCCCAACGTCACCGATATGCAGCATTACGTGACCAAAGAGAATGGCACCGAGCGCCCGTTCCAGAACGAATATTGGGACAATAAAGAGGAAGGCATTTACGTCGATATCTACACAGGCAAGCCACTCTTCAGCAGCACCGATAAGTTCGATAGCGGCACGGGCTGGCCAAGCTTCAGTAAGCCGATTGATGAAAGCATCATCGCCAAGAAAATCGATGGCAGTCATGGTATGGAACGTGTGGAAGTGCGCTCAGCAGCAAGCGACTCTCACCTTGGCCATGTGTTCAATGACGGGCCAAAAGAAAAAGGCGGCCACCGCTATTGCATCAACAGCGCTTCCCTGCGCTTTGTGCCTAAGGCCCAATTAGCGCTTCAGGGCTATGGGGAATATTTAAAGTTGTTTGAGGGGAAGTAAGTTTATTGTTGATGGCTAAACCCTTGCAAGGAATTCGCCTATACCTAATATGTGTCGATGATTAATCTTTCATCCATTCTGCCGCCTCTCACACCAAAAACTTATCCTAAAGTTGGATTGTGTATTTACTGCGATTCAACGCTAAATCTTACCGATGAGCATATAATACCCTATGGCATTGGAGGCACTTGGAAAATACCTGATGCCAGTTGCAAATCTTGTGCAAAAATTACCACCTCTTTTGAAAGAACATGTCAGAGAATAATTCTCGGTCCGTTGAGAATGTATTACGATATGCCTACGCGCCGTCCTCAAGAGCGCCCAGAAACACTACCTCTAAAAGTCAAACTTACATCTGAATCAGATTGGAGTTATATCCCGATTGAGAGGGAATCTTATCCTTTTTTGGTTTTATTTCCTCATTATGATTTACCTTTAGTTTTGTCTGACTTGCCTCAAGAAGGTAGGCTTGACTCAGCAACTAAAAAATTTTGGATTCGCGGAGCTTTTTTTGAACGCGACATGAACCGATACCTACAAGGGGTAGTGGATAGGTTTAAAATTGCTGCCGTTATGCCTGAAGCTAAATTCCAAACACACGAGTTTTCACTTCTATTAAGTAAAATTGCTCATTGCTTTGCATGTGCAGAACTTGGATTGAATGGATTTAAGCCATTCTTAAAGAAAATTATAACCAATCAAGATACAACAAAATCAAAATTGTATGTAGGCGACTTGACGAAAGCAGAAGCACCACAACAATCTATGCATGAAGTGTCTTTTTACTCAGAACATACCAATCGTCCTGATTTAATAGTCGTTCGGATACGACTATTCGCAAAACTAGAAACTCCAACATATTTTGTTGTAGTTGGAGAAAAATAACTACCTATAACGCTCTTTGTCCGCAGGGTACACGCCGAGCACATTCACCTTATGGGTGAAGAAGCCGAGTTCTTCGATAGCGAGTTGCACATGCTTTTGGCTTGGGTGCCCCTCGAACGTCATGAAGAATTGCGCGGTTTCGCGCAGGCCGCTACCGCGAATGTAGCTTTCGAGTTTAATCATGTTCACGTGGTTGGTGGCAAAACCACCGAGGCTTTTATAGAGCGCCGCAGGAATGTTGCGCAGGGTGAAAAATAAACTGGTGAGCACCATGCCGTCTTCGGGGTTGGGGTCCACGGGTTCTTTCGCCATTACGACGAACAACGTCTCGTTATCTTCGGCGTCGTGGATATTCTCGGCCAATTTGTCGAGGCCGTAAAGACCGCCCGCCAGCTCCGAACAAATAGCGGCTTTGGTTTTGTCGCCCCACACACCCACATCTTTTGCCGCCGTTGCAGTATTATCATGGATATGGGTTTTGAGTTTATGTGTCGTAATATATTTGCGGCACTGAAGCAGCCCTTGGTGGTGACTGTAAACATCCGTCACGTTTTCGGCCTTCGCGCCCTTCACCCCATAAAGATGGTGCTGCACCTTCTGGATATGCTCGGCCACGATGTGCAGATTGGTGCGCGGCAGGATATTATGAATTTCGGCCACCCTACCCGCCTGGCTGTTTTCAATCGGGATCATGGCGTATTTCGCCTTGCCTTCCTCGACTGCTGCGAAGGCTTCCTCGAAGGAATTCAGGGCCATGGTTTGCATATAGGGGTAGTTCTGGCGGCAGGCCAAATCGGCATTGGCCCCTTCCACACCCATGAAAGCTATCGTATGTTCTGCATCAATTGAGGGCATAGAATTCATAGAATTATCCTTGTTTCACAGCTCAATATTTGACCTTCTGCTAGGAGCGGACTGCGACGCATAGCCTTAGCATACGCGCAAAGGACGCGACAACGCAAAAGGTCAAATATTCGCTGCCCTAAAGGGTTCGGCACAAAAAGCCCATTGCGGCGTCGTAAAGCTAGGGTGTATGAATCACTACACCGCGTCGCTTTACTCCTATCACTGGACTTTTTGTGACTCGAACGAAAAAGGCTAATTCTATGAAAACTATGCCTAGACATAAACCCTTCTTATCCTTACATATACCGCACATTTCCTAGGCGAATGAGGCCTAGGGCGCAAGGAATTATATGAGTAAAGTGACGAACATCGCCGAAAAAGCCAGCCAAGCCCCTGATTGGAGCATTGATAGCTGGAGAGCCAAGCCTATCAAGCAGCAGCCCGACTATAAGGACGCGGATGCGCTGGCGCGGGTCGAGAAGCAGCTCATGACGGTGCCGCCGCTTGTCTCGCTGGAGGAAATTCGTCGTTTGAAGAAAGAACTCGCCTTCGCGGTCGATGGTCGTGCCTTCTTGCTGCAAGGCGGTGATTGCGCCGAGTCGTTCGCCGAGTTTTCGGAGAAGAATCTCAACAACTTCTTCCGAGTGCTGATTCAAATGACCATCGCGCTGATGTATGGCGCGGGTTCACCCGTTATTAAAGTGGGGCGCATTGCGGGCCAGTTCTCCAAGCCGCGCTCGGAAGGTATCGAAAGCAAAAACGGGCAAGACTTGCCAAGCTACCGTGGCGACATGGTCAATGGCATGGAGTTTGACGCAGCGCAGCGCGTGGCTGACCCAGATCGCTTATTGCAAGTCTATTATCAATCGGCGGCGACGCTGAACTTCCTGCGCTCGCTGGCGCGTTCGGGTTACGCGGCGTTGAACAGAGTGTCAAAATGGAATGCGGACTTCGTTTCGGGTTCGCCGCAAGGTCGCCACTTCGCAGACGTTGTGCAGCGCATCAATGACTGTCTCGACTTTATTACCGCAACGGGTTTGCAACTCGATACGAGCGAAGAACTTTCCGAGGCGCGTTTCTATACGTCACATGAAGCACTGCTGCTTGGCTATGAGGCCGGCCTCACCCGTCGTGATAAAGACACGGGCGAGCATTATGTTGGCTCCGCGCACATGCTTTGGATTGGTGATCGCACCCGCGACCCAAACGAGGCGCATGTGGAATTCCTGCGCGGTGTTGCTAACCCTATTGGCTGCAAAGTCGGCCCAAGCATGACGCGCGATGATTTGTTGAAAGTGTGCGACACGCTTAATCCGAATAACGAGTCTGGTCGCCTCACGCTGATTTCACGCATGGGCACTGGCAAGGTCGAAGAAAAACTTCCGCCGCTCGTGCGCGCATTGAAAGAAGAAGGCCGCAATGTGGTTTGGTCGTGTGACCCCATGCATGGCAACACCATCAAATCACCCAACGGTTACAAAACACGCAAGTTCACCGATATCTTAGGTGAAGTGCGTAAGTTCTTCGCAATTCATGCGGGCGAAGGCACACATGGTTCGGGTGTGCATTTTGAAATGACGGGTCAAGACGTCACGGAATGTTTAGGTGGTGCGCAAGCCATTAGCGAACTGGATTTGTCGAATCGCTACCATACGCATTGCGATCCACGCCTTAACGCGTCGCAGTCGCTTGAGCTTGCATTCTTGATTGCTGAGTTATTGAAAAAGCAATCCGCCTAACGCGACCATGATTCCAGTTTTTCGATACGCTTATGCAATTTCGGGTGCGTAAATTGTGACAGCAGTTTGGTAAACCAATCTTGCGCCTGCGCTGCTTCTCTCACTTCTGGGGTCACCCTTTGTTGCATGCCGCTTGCATACATTTTCAATGCCCGCGCTAGCGGCTTACCATCCCCCATCAACTCGGCGCTGATTCGGTCTGCGCGAAATTCTACACGGCGATGCATTAAAGCAAACGCGCCAACACCAATGGCACCACCAAGCAACCCGCCCGCTACATATTTTGCGACCGTGCCAATCGATTCCATGACGGGGGAATCATCTTCTTCTGGTTTTGTCAGCCGATCCATTTCTGCGGCTTGTTCGCTCTTCATTTGTTCGGGCGTTAGATTCTCTTTACTTTTCTCTTTCATATGGCGATCGATCAGATCGTAAAGCACTACGCCAGCGAAGCCTGCCAATATTCCGATTTGCGGAGACATGCGCATAGGAAGAATTCGGTGCAGCTTTGTATCTTGTGATTTGAAGTGGCCAATTTCATGAGCGATGACCGCCTTGATCTCATCACTTACTTCTAGTGCTTCAAGATTATGGTGCCCCATAATCTCTAGAAAGCCTCACCCCAACAATAAGTGCTTTCGAGCCGGCTCTGAAGCAGCAGCAATATGATTCATTGTAAATTGGTGATACGCATTCCCTGTGCCACTACCATCAAGCAAGAATATCTTGGGCATTTCTACGCCAGCTTTTTTGCACAGCTCAGTGACAGCATCATATATTCCAGGCGCATGCGCTCGCGTAATCTCGATATTGCCTTTGAACTTTATGTTTGCTGATGGATCCGACATCCGTAGATTATATCAAATGCGCGCTTCACGTTTTGTGAAGATTGTGTGACAGCACATACTAGTGATTGTTGTTTGTGATGCATCGCACATCAACATCTATGTTGCATCGTTGCAACGAATCAAAAGACACATGCAAAAAAATCATACGCAAAATGTTCTAACTGCATTTCGTTCATAGAATTTTAACCACCTCACGCGTATAGAGGAGTTGTTGTTAACTTTTTTATGGAGATTACCATGGCTGTTAAGAAAAAAGCTGCTAAGAAGACCACTGCAAAGAAGAAGCCTGCTGCGAAAAAGAAAACCGTAGCTAAAAAATCGGCTTCGAAAGTAGTTAAGTCGAAAAAGAAAGTAGCTAAGAAGAAGAAATAACTTCTTCTCTACTTCTAGAGATGAAAGGGCGCTCAATGAGCGCCCTTTTTGTTTGTTTTGTCATCAGACTGTCACATTCTTAGTTTATATTTTCTTCAACATTCAATTGAGGAGAAGCATATGAGCGCCGAAAAAACACCTTTGAACCAAGAAACCGCAGAAAGAGTTCTGACCAACGTTGAAGTCACTGTGAATGCAGACGGATCATTCCGTATTACCACAGATGCACCCGTGGACCTTACTTTTTTGACGCCTTGCAACACAGAATCTCAGCAACTGTCCTCAAACCTTACTGCTGAAGGCGCTATCGGGTTCACTGCAAATATTGATGGAGAGGAAGTCGGCATAGCATTACCGTCTGGGTCACGCATGACGACATCATCAGGACCTGGCTGCCCTTAGTAATCATTTAATCTGGCATAAAGTCATAAAAAAAAGGGGTGCTGAAATTTCAGCACCCCTTTTGTTTCGTCTAACGTAAAGACTATTCGCCGCCTTGCTTCTTGCGACGCATGGTCTTGCCTGACATTTCGTACTGATCCGACATGTCTTCGCCCGTTGTCTGATCCACTACTTTCATCGAGAGGCGAACTTTGCCGCGCTCATCGATATCCAGTACTTTCACTTTCACGCTTTGGCCTTCTGAAACAACATCGCTTACTTTTTCAACACGATGGTCAGCCATCTCGCTTACGTGCACGAGACCGTCTTGACCGCCGATGAAATTCACGAATGCACCAAAGTCAACGATGCGTACCACTTTACCATCGTAGATTTTGCCCACTTCAGCTTCCGCTACGATGAACTGAATCCATTCCAGCGCTGCTTTGCCAGATTCGCCAGTCGTTGCGAAGATGTTGATGGTACCATCATCTGCAATGTCGATTTTTGCGCCAGTGGTTTCAGTGATTTCGCGAATCACTTTACCGCCTGAGCCAATCACTTCACGGATTTTGTCTTTGCTAATCTTGATGGTGGTGATGCGTGGTGCACGTGAAGACATTTCAGTGCGTGGCGCCGTCAATGCCTTGCCCATTTCACCCAAGATATGCGTACGACCCTGTTTCGCTTGGGTCAGTGCTACCTTCATGATCTCCTCGGTGATGCCTTGGACTTTAATATCCATCTGCAACGAGGTTACGCCGCGCTCAGTACCCGCCACTTTGAAATCCATGTCACCGAGGTGATCTTCATCGCCCAAGATGTCAGAGAGAACTGCGAATTCTTTGCCTTCAAGAATCAAGCCCATTGCGATACCCGCAATCGGACGCGACAGTGGCACGCCACCATCCATCATCGCGAGTGAGCTACCGCACACGGTTGCCATCGATGATGAACCGTTCGACTCGGTAATCTCCGAAACGATACGCAGGGTGTATGGGAACTGCTCTTTGCTTGGAATGAGTGGGCGAACCGCACGCCATGCCAGTTTACCGTGACCGATTTCACGACGGCCAGGCGCACGCAGCATCGTTGCTTCACCAACCGAATATGGTGGGAAGTTGTAATGCAGCATGAAACGCTCATCGTACGTGCCGTCTACGGCGTCGATCATCTGCTCGTCTTGCGACGTGCCGAGGGTCAATACCACGAGGGCTTGGGTTTCACCGCGCGTGAACAGTGCAGAACCGTGCGTGCGTGGCAAAATGCCAACTTGGCAGTCAATCTTACGGATATCCGCAAGGCCACGGCCATCGATACGGCTTTTCTCTTTCACGATTGCGGTACGAACAATGTCTTGCTCGAGCTTCTTGAGGAGGCCGCCAACTACTTTCTCGCTGGTGGTCTCGTTCACGAACTTTTCTTTCACCGCTTTCTTCACTTCATCAATCGCTGCGACGCGCTCTTGCTTCACGGTCTTTTTGTAAGCAGCACGCAAGCCAGCTTCCGCCACTTCTTTAATGCCAGAAACGAGTTCTGCAGGTTGTTCTGCTTTTTTGAAGTCCCATGGCTCTTTCGCTGCTTCTTCTGCGAACGCAATGATGAGCTCAATGATGGGTTGGCAATGTTTGTGACCAAACATAACAGCTTCCAACATCTTCTCTTCAGGTAGTTCTTGTGCTTCTGATTCAACCATCAGTACCGAGGTCTTGGTGCCAGCCATCACTAGATCAAGCGAACTGGTAGCCAGTTGGGTCTTGGTTGGGTTCAATACGAACTGACCATCAATCATACCAACGCGTGCGCCAGCGATTGGGCCCAAGAATGGTACGCCAGAAATAGCAAGCGCTGCTGAGGTACCAACCATCGCCGCGATATCTGGATCATTCTCAATATCGTGTGACATCACGGTCGCAACGACTTGCACTTCGTTATAGAAGCCTTCCGCGAACATTGGGCGGATTGGGCGGTCGATCAGACGTGACGTAAGGGTTTCTTTTTCAGTTGGGCGGCCTTCGCGCTTAAAGAAGCCACCTGGAATTTTACCTGCCGAATAGGTTTTCTCGGTGTAGTTCACCGTGAGTGGGAAAAAGTCGATATCGGGCTTGGGAGCTTTTGCGGCGGTCACAGCAACAAGTACCATGGTTTCGCCATAAGTGACCATGACAGCACCATCAGCTTGACGGGCGATACGGCCAGTTTCGAGAGTCAGGGTGCGACCACCCCATTCAATAGATTTTTTAGTAACGTTGAACATTTCGTTCATTCCTTTCTTTCTTCCCCTCTGCCGCCGTGCCAGCCCTATGCCGTACACCTCATTCCGCAAATAAAAACGATCTATTCCGCAGTGCCTCAGGCGGGAAGCCTGTTCATGTACCGTTTACAGCCGCCCTGCCCGCGCGGTACATGAAGCGCGGGCAAGACGTATTCTTATCGTGTTACTTACGCAGACCGAGTTTGCTGATCAATGCGTTGTAACGTGCGTTGTCTTTCTTCTTGAGATACTCAAGCAATGAACGACGACGGCTAACCAACATCAACAAACCACGGCGCGAGTGGTGATCTTTCGCGTGGCCTTTGAAGTGTTCGGTCAGGTTATTGATACGTTCGGTGAGCAATGCCACCTGAACTTCTGGTGAACCAGTGTCACCCTTGGTGGTAGCGTATTCTTTAACGACTGCAACTTTGCGTTCAGCAGTGATACTCATGAGACTTCTCCATACGACATCGGGTTTAAAAAATATTCAGCAACCGCTTCGTTTTAATGACCGTGCCGTCACTTTCCGCGAGTGCCACCAGTTCTTCCTTATAGAGAAGCCCCATTAAAGGGGTTGGCGGGTGCGGACGTTCAAGCACATGTCCATGGCGAAGCCGTTGCCATTCACTGTCACCTATCGTCACGGCCGGGATGTCGACCAGCGCGGCGCGGGTGGGCAGCAACCAATCAGGGGTAGCCCCCTCAAAGGTGGCGCCCATATGCGCAGAGTTTTCCAAAAAATCCAGTGAAATCGCCTGTGCTTCATGGAATGGCCCTACCGATGCGCGGTGCAACAGGCTGATATATCCTTCAGAACCAAGCGCTTGGGCAATATCACGCCCCAAGGAGCGTATATAAGTGCCCTTGCCCACCAGTGCCTCAAATTCGGCCTCATTAGGCTTGGTAAATCCTTTAAAATCAATAGAATGAACAGTTATTGGACGAGCGTTCAGCGCCACATCTTCCCCTGCCCGCGCTAAATCATAGGCGCGCTCGCCGTCCACCTTAATGGCGGAATAGATGGGTGGGGTTTGGAGAATCTCACCCGTGAACTTGGGCAGTATATTTCGAATATCCGCCTCGGTTGGAATGTGGTTGCTGGTGGCGACGACTTCGCCTTCTGCATCGTCGGTACTGCGGCGTTCGCCAAACATCACACGGAAACGATAGGTCTTCTTCGCGTCCATCAGCAAGTTGATGCATTTCGTGCCCTCACCAAAGGCGATGGGCAAAATGCCCGTCGCAAGCGGGTCGAGCGTTCCCGCATGGCCGAGTTTTTTTGCTTTAGTGAGCCACTTCACTTTGTTGACAGCCTGCGCGGATGTCATGCCAATGGGCTTATAGAGATTCAGCCAGCCAGTGATGTTATTTTTGGCGCCCACTAACAATGCATCTATCTATTAATATTTCGATTTTCGACATACAATATCGCGATTGCTACTAAGGTAGTGAATGGCGCAAATATAATAGCCAAAACTGCCATCGAAAAAACTGCGTCACAATCACTTACAAAACCACAAGTATGATACATTAATCTAGATATCGGGAATAATATTATGGCAGATAATAATGGATAGAAAAAATATGCAGCCCACTTATTTAGATTATTGGCAATCGCAATTTTTTTGAGAATAAGGGCGGCGACTATCAGCAACAAAAATGTGATAATAAAACCCATTATTTATCATCTTTAGTGACGTCTTGGCGCACGCGGTCGGATTGCAGTAGCGTGTTGATACGGTTTGCCACTTCGAAGGAAGTATCGAGCTTGAAGAAAATCTTCGGTGAAAAGCGCAGCACGACTTTCTGGTTCATGAGATAGCGAATGCGATTTACGTTTTCTTTCAGCGCTTCCATGATTTTTTCTTTGTTGCTGCCCGCAAGCGGCATCACGAACACGGTAGCGTTTTTGAGGTCAGGCGAAATGCGCACTTCGGAAACGGTGATGGAACCGCCATCTAGCTCTGGCACGTGGGTTTCACCGAACATGAAGATTTGCGCGAGTGCAGCTCGGATCTCTTCACCAACACGAAGCTGGCGCTGTGATGGCGGTTTACTTTCCCCCATGCGAGCCCCCTAGGCGTTTGCCGTTTCTTTTGCTTCCACCGAGCGCGCAATCGATTGCACTTCGAAGCACTCAATCATGTCGCCTTGGCGGATATCTTCGTAATTCTCGAACGCCATACCGCACTCGAAGCCAGACTTCACTTCTTTCACTTCGTCCTTGAAGCGCTTGAGTGTTTTGAGCGTGCCTTCGTGAATCACCACGTTATCACGCAGCAAGCGTACTTTCGCGCCACGTTTCACGAGGCCGTCGGTAATCATACAGCCAGCAACTTTACCGTATTTGGTAATGTTGAAGACTTCGCGAATTTCTGCGTAGCCAATGAAGCTTTCGCGCAGCTCTGGGCTGAGCAAGCCAGAAAGCGCGGCTTTGATATCGTCAATAAGGTTATAGATGATCGAGTAGTAACGAATATCGATTTTCTGTGCGGCCGCGAGTTCTTTCGCCTTCGGCATCGCGCGGACGTTGAAGCCGATGATGATTGCGCCCGTGGTTTGAGCCAAAATCACGTCCGACTCTGTCACTGCACCAACACCCATATGGGCGATGCGCACTTTCACTTCGTCGCCATCGAATTTTGCAAGTGAGCCAACAATGGCTTCTGCGGAACCATGCACGTCTGACTTGACGATAACATTGAGTTCTTTCACTGCATTTTCGCCTGCGGCGGCAAATAGCTGGTCGAGCGATTTAGCGGTCGATACAGCGATACGCTTTTTCTCTTTCTCACGACGATATTCCACAATATCACGTGCTGCTTTTTCACTTTCAGCAACCGAGAATTCATCCCCCGCGTCTGGCGCTTGGTCGAGGCCGAGGATTTCCACTGGCAAGCTTGGTGGTGCTTCCTCAATGTCTTGGCCTTTGTCATTGTGCATAGCGCGCACGCGGCCATAGGCAGCGCCTGCAACCACGATATCACCTTTACGCAGTGTACCACGTTGCACGAGAATGGTTGCCACCACACCGCGACCTTTGTCGATCTTCGCTTCAACGACCGAGCCTGTCGCACGACGCTCTGGGTTAGCTTTAAGTTCCATCACCTCTGCTTGCAGCAGAATAGATTCGAGCAATTTATCGAGGTTGGTTTTTGCTTTCGCAGAAACTTCGACGCACATCACGTCACCACCGAAATCTTCTGGCACCAACTCGTGCTGCATGAGAGCCGTTTTTACACGGTTAACGTCAGCACCTGGCTTGTCGATTTTGTTGATGGCCACGATAATTGGCACTTTTGCTGCTTTTGCGTGGTTAATCGCCTCGATGGTTTGAGGCATGATACCATCATCCGCCGCAACGACGAGTACCACGATATCCGTAACTTTTGCGCCGCGCGCACGCATCGCGGTGAAGGCTTCGTGACCAGGTGTATCAAGGAAGGTAATTTTATCGCCGCTTGGCACTTGCACTTGGTAGGCACCGATATGCTGGGTAATACCGCCCGCCTCGCCCGATACCACGTCCGTCTGACGGAGCGCGTCGAGCAGTGAGGTTTTACCATGGTCAACGTGACCCATAATCGTCACGACGGGTGAACGTGGCGCCAGCGCCTCATTTGCGTCTTCGTCTTGGCTGAGATGTTCCTCAACGTCTGATTCGCTCACGCGTTTGAATTTGTGGCCAAACACACCCACAATCAATTCTGCGGTATCTGCATCAATCGCTTGTTGGGGGGTGGCAATAGTGCCCAATTTCATGAGTTCTTTAATCACGTCTACGGCACGCTCGGCCATACGGTTAGCGAGCTCTTGAACGGTGATTGCTTCTGGAATGATTACTTCACGGGCGATTTTCTCTTGCTGCGAAGAAGGAATGACGTTTGCTTTTTTCGCGACCTTGGCGCGCTGGCGCTTCACCGCAGAAAGCGAACGTACGCGCATGGTACCGTCGTCCATACCCAAGGCTTGGGAAATGGTCATTTTACCGCCACGTTTATATTCATTGTCTGGCTCGGTGCTGAGTCGCTTTTTCTTAGCTGCCGCCGCACGTTCATTTTCTTCATCAGCCGCGACACGCGCTGGATTCATTGGGCGCTTTAATGCACCTGGCAAATCTGGGCGCGCTGGGCGTGAGTTGGAAGGCGCATTTTTCAGTTTCTCTAAATTGCGCGCTGCCACATCATCCATTGGCGTAGTCGCCGTGGAGGTGGATTCCAGAATTTCGTCTTCAACATCGTCAAACGAACGAACGGGATTAATGGCTTGGTATGCCAAGGCATCGTCTTGTTTATCCGCTTGCTGGAGGGCACGCAGGCGCGCTTCGCGCTCGGCTTGATTCAATACACGCTGCTTGCTCGCGTCCGAAGCGCCCTTTTGCACCTCAACCATTGGTGCGCCGCCTTCATTGCCACGAGCAAAGGTACGGGTTTTTTTGACTTCAACTGTTACCGTCTTGCTGCGGCCACGCTGAAAATTCTGCTTAACCTTCCCCGCCTCCATCGTCTTGGTAAGCGACAGCGTATTAGGCGCTGAAAGTTTCAGTGCGTCTTTTTTAGAGGTGGTATCGTCGGTCATGTTCAGTCGTTCTTTTCTGTTAAGGCGTTGTGCTATAAACCAGTTTCTTCCATAAATAAAGCGAAACGGCGCAATTCTGCGATAAAAAATGCACCAGCCGAGCCGTTCAATACAGCCACGTGCACCGCATTCTCTTTCCCCGTCACTTCTGAAAGTAAGGCGCGCGATAAACTCCGGTAAGAGGGAATGTCACCTGCTTTCATTTTTCGGATGCCGTCTTCACTTGCGTCGGAAGCGTGCAAGAGCGCCGCTACTTCGCCCTTAGCAAGGGCTTCCATGACCTTGTCGTGGCCACTCAGTAGCTGCCCTGCTTTACGTGCCATCGATAGCGCATCACGCAGGCGCTGCTGCAATAGCCGCTCAATCAGCTCTTGCAGGCCGTCTGGTATTTCAACGGTTTGCTTGGCAGCTTTGCCGAAGGAACGTTTGGCAATCGCTTCCGCTAGTGACAGCTTCGAGGCGGTCAGCCACAATCCACGGCCTGGTAATTTTCCAGCAACATCAGGCACTAAGCGATCTTCAGGGCCGACGACAAAGCGTATCATTTCGCAGACAGGTTTCACCTGCCGCGTTACGATGCACTGACGTTCAACCTCCGTTGCCATGTTGCGTTCCTCCGCATGGTTATGCAGCGAACCAAGATTCACGCGCTTTCATAATCATCGCGCTGATCTCGTCCATGCTGAGGCCTGATTTTGGAATGATTTCCATGAATTCGTCGGTTGCGAGGCCTGCGAAATCGTCCATGGTTTTTACGCCATTATCTGCCAATTTCTCAACGATATCGAGGCTGAGGCCTTCGTGCTTCATCAATGCTTCTTCTACACCCAGCGACTTGAGCTTTTTCTCGGTCTCAGCGCGTTTGGTGTCGAGATAATCATTAGCACGATTGCGAAGTTCTGCGGCCACTGCTTCATCGAAACCTTCGATGTCGGCAAGCTGTTCCACCGGAACGAAGGCAACTTCTTCTACCGAGCTAAAGCCTTCGGTCACAAGCAAGTGTGCAATCACTTCTTCCACGTTCAGTGCTTCAATGAAGAGCGCGCTGAGGCGGTTGAACTCTTGCGTACGACGGTCTGACTCGGCTTCTTCGGTCAGAATATCGATGTTCCAGCCAGTGAGCTGCGCAGCCAAGCGCACGTTTTGACCACGGCGACCAATTGCCAGCGAAAGCTGATCGTCTGGAACGACTACTTCGATACGGTTTGAGTCTTCGTCGATCACGACTTTGCTTACTTCTGCCGAAGAAAGCGCGTTCACCACGAAGGTCGCAGGATCTTCCGCATATTCCACGATGTCGATTTTCTCACCTTGCAGTTCCGAAACCACTGCCTGTACGCGTGAACCACGCACACCCACGCATGAAAGCACGGGGTTTACGCTTGGGTCATGCGACATGACGGCGATTTTAGCGCGTGAACCAGGGTCACGAGCAACCGCTTTAATTTCAATTACGCCATCGTAAATTTCTGGCACTTCTTGCATGAAGAGTTTCGCGAGGAATTCAGGGCGGGTACGCGACAGGAATACCTGAGCACCCGTCTTCTCACGACGCACGTCATGAATGTAGGCGCGGATGCGATCGTCCTTGCGGAAGGTCTCTCTTGGGATCAATTCATCGCGGCGAATCACAGCCTCGGTACGGCCGAAATCTACTGTTACGTTGCCATATTCTACACGCTTCACCGTACCATTGACGATTTCGCCAATGCGGTCTTTGAATTCGTCGAACTGACGCTCACGCTCAGCATCACGCACTTTCTGTACGATCACTTGCTTCGCAGTCTGTGCCGCAACGCGACCGAAGTCGATGGGTGGTAGTTCGTCACGGAACTCGTCACCGACTTTGCAGCCAGGGAATTTTTTCTGGCCTTGTGCGACCGTGTAAAACTTCGCTTCGTCTTCTGGGTTCTCGATTGCCTCAACAATCGTGATGACGCGGAACAAGGTGATAGCACCTGTCTTGCGGTCAATCTCAGCGCGGATGTCGTGCTCTTGACCATATTTTTTACGGCCTGCGATTTGAATCGCGTTCTCCATTGCTTCCAGCACGGTGTCGCGGTCAATGTTCTTTTCACGCGCTACTGCATCTGCGATTTGCAGCATCTCGGTTGAGCCGTGAATTACTTGTGGTGCAGCCATTGTTCTTCTCCTTTAGGCGGTTTTCTTTTGGTGGGCTTTAATCAATGCATCGGTCAGCACCAGCTTTGCTGCTTGAACATCGCGGTGCGGAATAACGAATTCTTCTTTATCAACAGCAAGAACCACGTTCTCACCTTCGATGGCTTTAATCGTGCCAGTAAAACGTTTGCGGCCATGGATTGGCAGAATGGTCTCCAACTTTGCGCTATGGCCTTTGTAATTTTCAAAATCCTTGAGCGAGACAAGCGGGCGGTCAATACCGGGTGAGCCGACTTCGAGGCGGTATGCGCTGTCGATAATGTCTTCCACATCAAGTATCGCAGAAATCTGGCGGCTGATTTTTTCGCAATCATCCAGCGTCATGGAACCATCCGGGCGCTCGGCCATAATTTGCAGTAAGCGATGCTTACCATCGTTGAGTTTTACCTGCACGAGGTTGAACCCCATCGACGTAATCGACGGTTCTATGAGTTCTCTTACCTGTTGAGCTACATTGCTCATCGTATCTCCAAGTAACAAAAAAGGCGGCTTGTTGAGGCCACCTCTTTGTGTGTGTATTTGAATGTTGGGGCTATTTAGGGTTTTGGCACACTAAAATCAAGCCATTTCTTACGTACTAAGCACGACCCGCAGCACTAACAGCCTGTATATTTCGCAAAGCCGCAATATCTGCTCTCGCTGAGTTCGGCGCAAGCTCCTGAATCATATCACAAAATCTTTCGGCTTTATCTTTGCTGCTTACCATAACGCTTATCACCGGCGTACGGTTATCTTGAGATACTACACCGTGCGTTGCTTCTCCCATCGCTTTCAGTTTAATCCCATCAACGATAAGATTTTTAAACGAAGCGAGGAGATTTGGCTTTCCATCCATTTTTGTGCCAATCAGCGAATCATCCAACAATACGCTGCATTTATAGGCACCGGGGCGTAACTCGGTATAGCCATAAGCAACGATATTTGATTGTAATGTTTGATTTGCAATTGCGCGTTCTTCAGGGGTCGACATACTCATCCTCATAATTGGTTTTTTGTGATGCCAACCTACAAATGCACTTCATCAAAGTCATGTGAAGGTTTGATGAAGATTCGCGTGTTACTTTTTAACACACTCAAAAAACATGGGTTCGCGGCCTTGTTCGGTGGTTTTGCGCTGGTATTTGGTGACTGTCCAGTCCTTGGGGGGTGTTTGCCAATCGGCTTTTTCCTTGGCCGTCCACTCATAATCAGGGTGCGCCAGAAGATGCTCCAATATCCATGCTGAATAATCCACATGGTCGGTAGCGACCAGCAATCTACCGCCTTTTTTATGAACACGTGAGAGCATGCTGAGCGTCTGCTGATTAATCAGGCGGCGCTTGTTATGACGCACCTTCGGCCACGGGTCTGGGAACAAAACAAATATCTCATCGAAAATGGCTTCGGGCAGCACTTCAAGCAGTTCGCGTGCATCGCGCGTATGCAGGCGAATATTCTTGAGTTTATGCTGGTCAATTTCCGTGAGCAGCTTGGCGACGCCATTAATATAAGGCTCGCACCCAATATAGAGCGTGTCGGGGTTGTGCTTAGCCTGCGCAGCTAGATGCTCGCCAGCGCCAAAACCAATCTCCAGTGCATAGCGTTTATAGCCAGACTCTATCGACGGCTTTAGAGTTGGCAACAGCTCATCCACCAGCTGTTGCTGGTAGGGACGAAGGCTACGCCCGCGATTACGACCAAAACTCGATAGGTACTTAGGCTGCGTTGCTGATGCCGAACTCACGCTTCAACTCCGCGACTAAGTCCGTTTTCTCCCAGCTAAATGCGCCATTTGCCTGAGGCTCGCGACCAAAATGGCCATACGAAGCAGTTGGCAGATAGATTGGGCGATTTAGTTGCAGATGCGTACGGATACCGCGCGGTGAGAGATTCACCAATTGCTGTAATACCTTCTCGAGCTTCTCTGGGTTCACGCGCGCATCACCATGCGTGTTCACGAAGAACGACACAGGGCGTGATACGCCAATGGCGTAAGAAAGCTGAATGGTGCAACGGTCAGCAAGACCAGCAGCCACAACGTTTTTCGCTAGATAGCGCGCAGCGTACGCTGCCGAGCGGTCAACTTTTGTTGGATCTTTACCCGAGAACGCGCCGCCGCCATGTGGGGCCGCACCGCCGTACGTATCGACGATAATCTTACGACCCGTGAGGCCTGAGTCACCGTCTGGACCACCAATGATGAACTGACCCGTTGGGTTGGTGAAGAGTTCATTTTCTTCTGGCATCCAGCCTTTTGGTAGAACGTTTTGCACCACGCCACGAATCAATTCACGGATTTCAGCTTGTGAAATATCAGGACTGTGCTGGGTTGAAACAACCACCGAGTTGGCACGCACAGGCACGCCGTCTTTGTATAACAAGCTCACTTGGCTTTTTGCATCCGGCTCAAGCTTGTCGAACTTGCCACTGCGACGACCCTCAGATAGCGCCTGTAAAATACGGTGCGAATAATAAAGTGGTGCTGGCATCAATACAGGGGTTTCGTTGCACGCGTAACCAAACATAATGCCTTGGTCGCCTGCACCTTCGTCTTTGTCCGCGCCGCTATCAACGCCTTGCGCGATGTCGGCTGACTGCTGGTGTACGTGATTATGGAACTCAAAGTTTTTCCAATGGAAACCTTCTTGCTCATAGCCAATGTCTTTAACGACATTGCGCGCCAATTCTTCCATGCGCTTAGCGGTCACTTTATCAGCACCACGCGTTTCACCTGCAATGATGATGCGGTTGGTGCTTGCCATAGTCTCAAATGCGCAGCGCGCTTCTGGATTTTCTGTCAGGCATGCATCCACCACGGCGTCGGAAATCTGGTCGCAGATTTTATCGGGGTGCCCTTCCGAGACGGATTCACTGGTAAAAATGTAATGACTGCGTTCAAACTGACTCACAGGAAGCTCCTATCAAAAATAATCTGGAGTGCTGGCAGTGCGAACATGCTTAGACCGGTTTTTAAGGTGGCCGCCAAACTCCAAATGCCCACCAATTCTGGGGCGCAACTTAACGAACTGCGCCGTAACGTCAACTTATTTGTCGGCGTTTTCTTCCGAAACCGCTTTGATTAATTCAATGATGCGTTTGCGCACTGCGGGATTTTTAATTTTGTAGTAGGCGCGCATGATATCCATCGTCTCGCGGCTACTGACTTGCTCATGCTCATAGGCAGGTGCTTCACCTTCTGCCATACCCATTACCGCGCTATCGACGGTCAGCTCGTCACCGAATCCTTCAAAGAAATAGGAAACAGGAACATTCAAGGTCTTGGCAAAATCGTAAAGGCGGCTAGCGCCCATGCGGTTGATACCACGCTCATATTTTTGAATTTGCTGGAACGTCACGCCAATGGCTTTGCCAATCGACTCTTGGCTTAACCCCATGATGGTGCGCTTTAACCGCAAACGTTTGCCGACATGAACGTCGACTGGATGTGAATCACTCATAACGTATGTATACAACCTAAATTACACTGAAGAAGATTCAGTAAACGCTTTGGTTTTATATCGCAAGCTAATTAAAGGTTATTAAGAAATTCCTAAGGTAACCTTGCTCTCCAGTAAGATATATAAACCAACATAAAAATGAATAATATCAGCAAAATAGGCGCTTCTGCGAACTGCGCGTAAGGAGTAATATTCAACTGTTTTGGTAAAGCTTTGTCGATAATGCCGCGCTCATTTAATGGTAATTTTCCAACGATACGACCATAGGGGTCTATGAGGGCTGATATTCCCGTATTTGCAACCCTTGCGAGTGGCAAACCCTGCTCAATGGCGCGCATTCGCGTCATGTCAAAGTGCTGGTATGGGCCTGCCGTGTCGCCATACCATGCGTCATTGGTGAGATTCAAAAGCCATGCGGGGCGGTCATCCTTTTTAGCGGCCAGCCACGGGAAAACCACCTCATAGCATATCAATGGACTGAAGGCAGGCACACCCACAATGCGCAGTGTACGCACACCCTCACCTCGTGAAAAATCAATGGTGCCAGGGGTAATTTTCTCAAGCGGCAATATACTGCGCAGTGGAACAAATTCGCCAAATGGTACAAGCTGGTGCTTGTCATAATAATCAAGCGACTCGCCTTTGTTATCTACCACCATCATGCTATTCCACACCTCATCGCGATGCGAGCGAATGACGCCGGTAATAAAAGCCCCACCATATGGCGCAAAATGGCGAACCATATGGAACCAGCCACTGCCATCATAGACGGTGAATGGAAATGCCGTCTCCGACCAGATGACGACATCAGCTAGTGGCGCGTCGGTCTGCATATGGGTGAGCACGCCGTGAATGCGCATCGACTGGTCTTTGCCAGCGTCTGTCCATTTCATTTCTTGAGGGATGTTCGGCTGCACTAAACGCAAACGCGTTTCGGTGACAGGCGCGGCGCTGCTTGGTACGCGCCATATGCCGTAACTATAGACGGCAATCACTAATGCCAAGATCGCTGAAATATAAGCGCGGTTACGATATATGAGCGGGAATAGGCACAGCGCAATAAGCCACGACAAACCAAATGTTCCCGTGACGGAAGCAAGTTGTGACAAACGCTCAGAGGCCATGGAGGTGTAGCCCAGCAAATTCCATGGGAAACCAAATATGCCCGCAGAACGCAGGTACTCAAACCCCACCCAAAGCGCCGCAAATAAACAGATGTTCGCGAATCGATGTGTGGTGCGTAGCTTGGCGAAGAGGTAGCCCTTCACTAAGAAATATATGGCAAAAGCAGCGCTCAGTCCGAAAACAGAAATAGGAAACAGCCAGCCGAACTGCGCGGCATCCACCAACAATGAAAATGCTATCCAATACGTGCCTGCGACAAAAAAACCGTACCCAAATACGAAGCAACGCCATGCTGTTTGGCGAGCGGTTCCCTTCTCCATCTGCAATAGCAAATGCGGAAACGTGACAAATAATACGGGCCATAAATAATAAGGCGCAAGGGCTAATGCACTAAGCGCACCCGCAATGAACAATAGGACTGTGCGCTGCCAGCCTTGACGCGCTTGGACCCACTCTGCCCACTTCACGAAACGGGCAATCATGCGTGCTTGGTAATGCGCAAACGGCGTATACGACGCGGGTCTGCCGCAATAATTTCGCATTTAAAGTTAGGGTGAATATGCAGCACTTCTCCCTTGATTGGCACTCGTCCCAGCGCCGAGAAGACTAACCCACCCACCGTATCAACTTCGTCGCCTTCTTTGCGGAAGCTTTCATTGAGCGTTTCTTCAAGCTGAATGATTGGCACGCGCGCATCCACTTCAACAATGTTACCGCCCACCCACTCTACCATCAGCTCTTCGTGATCTTCGTCGTGTTCGTCTTGAATTTCACCCACCAATTCTTCGAACAAATCTTCCATGGTGACGAGGCCATCCGTCCCACCATATTCGTCGATAACAATCGCGATATGGCAGCCAGACATACGCATGCGCACCAGCAAATCGACAATCTTCATCGAAGGTGGCACGAATAAAATCTCACGCATCACCATGGCGATATCGAAGGGCTTTGCTCCCGCCACGAATGGGAAAAGGTCCTTAACGTGGATGAATCCCTCAATCTGGTCGAGCGACTCTGCATAAACAGGAATGCGCGTATGACCAATGCTAATAATGTGAGTCTTGAGTTCAGCCAGCGACGTTTGTTTTGGCAGCGCCAATATTTGCGTGCGCGGCACCATGATGTCATGCACCGTCAATTCGCCGAAATGAATCATGTTCTTGAGCAGGTTCTTCTCTGCTTCGCTGATGGATTGCATCTCTGGGGAATTTTCCTCGAGCACTTCTTCCAGTGCTTCCTTGAGGGTGTTTTCAGCGCGGCCAACTACTTTATGGCGAAACCATTTAATCGCAAGCTGCATGGGCGACGGCGTCGCGGTTCCGCTTTTACCGTGATGGGATTTGGATTCTAACCCAGGTAATTCGGGTTCTATGTCTGAGCTGGGCATATGGTTGAATAGACTTAGCGGGATTCGTATGGGTTGGCAATGCCCAATCGCTTTAAGTATGCAATTTCAAGCGCTTCCATTTCTTCTGCCTCTCTAGATTTCTCATGGTCATAGCCCAATAAATGCAGTGTTGCATGCACCACCAAATGCAGCGTATGCGCGCGGAAGGTCTTTTTTTGCTCTTTCGCTTCGCGCTTCACCGTTTCATAAGCGAGGATGATATCACCTAGTGGTGGCTCGTCATTGGGGAAAGAAAGCACATTGGTGGGTTTCTTCTTACCGCGATAGAGGTGATTTAGGGTTTCAACGTCTTCATTGGTGGAAAACTTCAGCGTTACAACTGCGCCCTTCACGTCATAGTCCTTCAGCACCATGCGCACGGCTTTCAGCACGTCCACGCGCAACGTCTTGAAACTATTGCGCCAGCGCGGGTCATCGACGAGTAAGTTAATTGTCATTCTGCTCGGCGAATTGTTTTTTCTTTTCTTCCCACTCGTCATAGGCCTGCACGATTTTCTTCGCCAGTGGGTGGCGTACCACGTCACCGTCACTGAAGCGAATCACGTCGATGCCTGGGATATGCTCGATTTTAGGAATACAATCGGCAAGGCCGGACTTCACGTCTTTCGGCAAGTCGATTTGCGATAAGTCGCCCGTAATCAGGATACGCGAACGCTCACCCATACGCGTCAGGAACATTTTCATCTGCGTGCGGGTGGTATTTTGCGCTTCGTCGAGAATCACGAAGGCATTGCTGAAGGTTCGGCCACGCATGAAGGCGAGTGGCGCGAGCTCAATCTCGCCATTATCCATGTGCTGTTGCACGCGGTCGGCGGGCATCATGTCGAACAGCGCGTCATATAGTGGGCGCATATAGGGGTCGATTTTGTCTTTGATATCGCCTGGCAAGAAGCCGATTTTCTCACCCGCCTCAACTGCTGGGCGTGAGAGAATAATCCGTTCCACTTTTTTATTGATGAGTTGGTATACCGCCATCGCCACCGCAATGTAGGTTTTACCCGTACCTGCAGGCCCTAATGCAAACACCAACTCGTTATCATACAGCGTGCGCATGTAATTGGCTTGCACATGCGTATAGGGGGCGATGGTTTTTTTGAGGGTGCGAATATAAACATCCGTCTCTAAGTCTTGGCCATCACGACCTTTTGGTTTTTTATTGTCCAGCACGGGCGGGATCAGGCGCACGGCCGCGTCCACGTCAGCGTCGGAAATTTCAGCACCGCTTTCGATTTGTTTGTAGAGCGACTGCAAGACCTGCTCAGTCGCCTCGATATCGCGCTTATGACCGGTGATGGAAATCATGTTACCACGCGAGACGAGCGTTACATGCAGCAACTGCTCCAAACGCTCCAGATTCGAGTCGTTCGCACCATATAACATTGGCAAGAAGTGGTTATGTTCGAAGAAAATATTTACGGACTGAGTTTCACGGGACGTTTTTTTGTCTGGCTTAGCCATAATGCGCTACGCGCTCCTGCTGGGGGTTAAGACGCTGCGAAGTGCTGATCACCTCGCCCTTGAGACTATTAGCGTATGCGCCTGTGATATGCACGTCAACGAGGCGATTTGCATAGGCTGCGCCGTTATCCACATACACAGATTGCATGAATGGCGACCTGCCCTGCATTTGCCCTTCAAGCCTACCTTCGCGATTAAATAGCACAGAAAGCGTAGTTCCTAACTTGGTTTTATTGAATTTTTCTTGTTGAACGGCCAGCAAGTTTTGGAGGGTTTGAAGGCGCGCATCAAGCACCGCTTCTTCCACCTGCTGCGCCTTTTCTGCCGCAGGCGTTCCTGGGCGCGGGCTAAATTTGAAACTATAGCCTTGCGTAAAGCCAACTGTTTCGACCAGTCGCAACGTATCCTCGAAGTCTGTGTCGGTCTCGCCAGGGAAGCCGACAATGAAATCGGATGAGAACTGAATATCAGGGCGCGCCGCGCGCAATTTCTCAATCACCACCAGATAATCACTCGCCGTGTGTTTGCGGTTCATGGCTTTGAGAATCTTGTTCGAACCAGATTGCACCGGCAAATGCAGCATGGGCATGAGAATCTCGATATCACCATGTGCGGCGATCAATTCATCGTCCACATCATTTGGGTGCGATGTTGTGTAACGAATACGCTTGATACCCTGAATCTTTGCCACTTCGCGAATGAGTTTACCAAGCCCCCACTCTTTTCCGTCCATGCCGATGCCGTGATACGCATTGACGTTCTGACCAAGGAGCGTGATTTCAATCGCACCCAAATCCACCAGCTTACGGGTTTCTTCCAACACATCGCGCACGCTGCGCGAATATTCCGCACCGCGCGTGTAGGGCACAACGCAGAAGGTACAGAATTTATCGCAGCCCTCTTGTATCGACACAAACGCGCTAGAGCCTTGGGTCAGCGTCGCTTCCGTGAGTTGGTCGAATTTTGATATCTCAGGAAAAGCGAGGTTAATCGCTGCCGTATTCGAACGAATGGTTTCGCGAATCAAATTAGGTAAATGCTGGTAAGATTGCGGGCCAACAACCAGATCCACATAAGGTGCGCGCGACACAATTTCTTCGCCCTCAGCCTGCGCGACACAGCCCGCCACACCAATGAGCATTTTCTGTTCAGGGCGCGACTGCTTGATGTCGCGCATACGACCTAGGTCGGAATAGACTTTCTCGGCCGCTTTCTCACGAATATGGCAGGTATTGAGGATGACCAAATCCGCATGATCTGGCGCGTCAGTTTGCTCGTAACCCATGGGGGCGAGCAACTCACTCATGCGCACGGAATCATACGCATTCATCTGGCAGCCATAGGTCTTGATATAGAGTTTCTTCGCCATGCGCGCTGTTTATAGCGCGTCGATTTTCGCTGCAACGATAAAGTCATTACGGGTTAGGGCGTTGAAAAAATGCGTCGTCAACGTCACGTCTACATAGCCCCAGCCTAGGCCTAAATCGGGGTGGTGACCCTCCTCTTCAGCGACAACGGCGATTTTCTGCACATAAGCGAGCGCAGTCATAAAATCCTTAAATTCAAAGCGCTTATGGATAGCTGCGCCACTTTGCGCAAAATTCCAACCGCTTAGCTCGCTCATGAGTTTTGCTGCCTCATCCGCCGTTAAGGCGCTGCCTTCACCATGGCATGGGCCACATTTTTCTTTTTCAAGACTGCATACCGCCATAAAAAACTCCTGCATTTGTATTTTTTACAATATAGAGCATCACACATGAATGACAAGGCTACATATCTAGCATTTGACTGCACCTCGGGCGATAGTTCCGTGGCGCTGCGCGTGGCGGATGCGTGCTATAGCCAGACCATCCCTGCGGGGAAGCAATCCGCCCTATTAATTGCGACGATTGATACGCTGCTTAAGCAGGCGAATCTAGCCTATAAGGACATTACAGCGATTATTACCACCACTGGCCCTGGTACGTTCACAGGCATTCGCATCGCACTCGCCGCCGCACATGGCATTCATTTGGTGACAAAGACACCACTCAAAACCCTTACCACAACGGAAGCTTACGCTTGGCAAGCGGGACAGGCGTGTGATGTGGTGCTCAACGCCGGTAAGGGAGAACTTTACCACCAGTCATTCGATTTTACCGACAAACCCGTTGCCACCTGCGACATTACCATGATTGCGCCGAGTGCTTTGAAACTTCGCACCTCTCATGTTGTGGGGAATATCTTGATTGACCATGTAGCAAGCATGGTTGCACCGATTGATGCGGCGATCTTATGTAAGGCCGCGCCGCTTTTGGATATCACGCCACTTCACGAAGCAGTGCCCCTATATATTCGCCCGCCCGATGCCAAGTTGCCCGAAGCGCGGCGAACTGCTACATAGTCTCACCACGGAGGAACTTATGAAAAAAATAGTATTCGCACTTAGCGCGCTTGCGCTTATGGGTTGCCAGCCAGCACCTGCCCCACAGAACCTTGCACCAATCAGCTTTGCGAACCAGCCAAAGATTCGCTTAGCCGCCGTCGAAATTCGCGTGGTGGAGCAATATGAACCACCAATGAAATCACCGAACGTGGAGCATATCTTCTTCATGACGCCTACCAACGCCGTTAAACAATGGGCGAGTGACAGGCTTCAAGCTGCGGGCACCTCCGGCCTAATGGAAGTGACGATTGATGAAGCCTCGGTGGTGGAAGTTCCGCTTCCTAAAACCGAAGGACTACGTGGCTTCTTCACTGACGATCAGAGTGATCGTTATGACGGCAAGCTCCGCGCAACATTCCGTATCTATGACGGGGTGCATGCGGTTGCTATCGCCGAAGGAGACGTGAATGTGATTCGCTCGCGCTCGATTAATGAGAAGGCGACATTGCAAGAACGTGAACGCTTGTTCCACACCATGACACAAGAAATGATGACGCAATTTAACAGCGAGGCAGAAAAACGCCTGCGCCAATATTTTGCTGCGTTCTTGAGATAGTCGTTGCAAGTTTATCTCCCCATTGCCGAAATCTCGGCCAGCGTTTTTGATCTTATCGCGCTTGGCGGTATTACGGGCATACTCGCTGGCCTATTTGGCATTGGTGGCGGATTTTTGCTCACACCGATTTTGATGTTCATGGGTGTTGCGCCTGCAGTAGCAGTGGCCACTTCTGCCAATCAGATTATCGCGTCATCGTTTTCAGGATATCTCAACCATCTGAAACATAAGCGTGTCGACGTGCTCATGGGTAATCACCTTGTGGTTGGCGGCATCATTGGCGCAGTGTTGGGTATTGTGTTGTTCAAAGCACTGAGTCGCGCTGGTCAAATCGACCTCATCATCACCTTGCTTTATGTGACCATCCTGATCTTGATTGGTATTCTAATGGCGCGTGAGGCGTGGCTTTACCACCAAGGGCGTAAACGCGAAAGTGTGGAGGACACGATTCTCTTTCCGATATTGGAGAAGCTGCCTTTGCGTCGTCATTTTGCGCGCTCGGAAGTTACGCATAGCGTTTTACTGCCTGTCGGCATGGGTATTCTCACTGGCCTTCTCGTCGCATTAATGGGCATTGGTGGCGGCTTCATCATGCTGCCGATGATGCTTTATGTGTTACGTATGCCGCCTTCGGTAGTCGTGGGCACATCGCTATATCACATGACATTTACCACGGCGGTTACCACACTGCTTCACGCCGTTACGACGCAAACAGTGGATGTGGTATTAGCCATATTATTGCTGATGGGTTCGGTGGTTGGCGCACAATGGGGTGCACGCCTCACGCACCGTTTACCCGTGCATTACTTGCGCGCGTTGCTCGCGCTGATTCTATTCGCGGTGGCACTACGACTGGGCTACGGGCTATTTATTACCCCACCCGAAATTTTTACGCTGACGGTGATTGAGCGATGAGATTATTCCTGCTCAGTGTATTTTTATTTACGGCGAATGCGGCCATGGCTCAGCCTTTGGCAAACTTCAATACACCGCTTGTCTCGGATATCTCTAAGCGTAGCATTCAGATTCATGAGCGATTTAGTGGTGAAGAACTGCTGCTTTACGGCGCACGCAATGAGCAAGGTGAGCTAGTCATCGTCGTACACGGCCCAGAGGCCGATATACGCATTCGTCGCAAAGAAAAAATTGCGGGTATGTGGATGCATGTCGAAAGCAGACGCTATGGCCCACTCCCAATGTATTACGCGGTGGGAAGCACCAAGCCGCTTGATAAATTACTCAGCCCAGCCATGCAGTCCTATTTAGGCATTGGCGCAACCAATGTGGTTGCAAAGGACAGCAGCAGCAATGCGGTATTTGATGCTGGCTTGATTGGCGAGCTTTCACGACGTGGCTGGTACACCAACACCGCACCGATCCGCTATTTTGGTGAAACTCTATTCCGCACCACTATCCCCTTTCCTGATTCTCTCGCTGAGGGCGATTATACCGTTACCTCGTATTTGGTGAGGGATGGAAGTATCGTCAGCAGCCAGACGATTCCACTACGTGCGTATAAAACAGGTGCGGATGCATGGTTGTTCCGTACAGCGCATCACCAACCATGGCTTTACGGGATTGCTTGCATATTGCTCGCTATCGTAGCGGGCTGGTTCGCCAACCGATTATTTGCGAAGTAGGCGCTCTTTCGCCCAGAAGAATCCACGCTTTGTTTGTGCCCAATACCAACCATCTGGGCGCGTGGTGATGACGCGAGTGCCCGCTAGCCAATCATGCCAGCCGCGCGATTGCTTATCAAAATTCATCCACACGATACCGAGCAATAATGGCAGGCACGCAATACCATAACCGATAAAGCGCAGCACCAATCGCCAGACAGCAGGAAATGTCTGATTGTCGGAAGTGGTGAGTTTTAAGCCCAACAGCCATTTGCCAGGAGTGTTCTTGAAAAGCATTTGACAGCTAATATATGCAACGCCAATCAACATCATTTGCAATACTGAATTTACTAGCCACAACGCCAGAAAGCCCGTTGCTGCCGCTTGGTGTAATGCGTCACTAATCGTTGTAGTTTGGGTGAGTGCATCGACCTGCTCAGGCGACATTTGGCTATAAATTTTACGGCTGATGCTATTCATCGTGGGGCCAAGGGCAAAAATCATCACGCCCATGTCGATGGCCGAGGCCATCATGCGCTCATAGAACGTCGCGTAAATTGAGGGCTCCTTGCGAGGGCGCGGCTTGATCAGCAGCGCGCGGTCGAGTTTATCTTTCCACCATTCTAGCGTAGCCATGCCATCTCCATTTGAGCGGTTCTCCACGAATCAGCACGCGGTAGCGTTATAAGTTGTGGCACATGTTTAGCAAATTGTGCAAGTGCATCACGTGTTTCGTGCAGACCTACGTTGTTTTCTAGTGACTCACTGATGATTAGCGCACGCACATCGAGCTTGGCGGCTTTCAGCACCTCTAACGCTGTAAGTGTGTGGCTAATGGTTCCCAGATAACTTCCCGTTACCAATATAAGCGGCCAATTAAGCTGCTTCATCCAGTCCAACACGGTTTCACTCTCATTGAGTGGTACCATGATACCGCCCACACCTTCGACAAGGCCGTGGCGGGCTTTGCACCATGTCACCACCTCATCAAGATTCACCCGCTTACCCTCTTTCGGGGCGGCCATGCTGGGGGCAAGCGGCGCGGCATAGCGCCACGGCGTGGTTTCATCGAGCGATTGGCTGGTAGCAGCCATCAACACTTCGCTATCTTCGTTACCGCCACATGAAATGGGCTTGAAAGCTGGAATTTTCAGGCGATGTGCAATGGCGGCAGTCACGAATGTCTTGCCGATGCCAGTGCCGGTGGATGTAACAAAAAAAGAAGCGGTCATGCTTTCTCTAATACAAGGGATATCACGTCCCATGTAACAGGAATGCCAAGCGGTGTCGCCAATTTTTCGTATTCGCCCAGCATGCGTTCAAAGCGGCGTACACCGAATAAATGGCGCGGGCGGTCCTTATGCTTGTTCGTAGCGCCAATGCGCTTGAGCTGGCGCATGACTTCTTCAACAGAAGCGACATATTCAACTGTGGTCGATTGCTGCGCCGACAATACCTTCCAGCCCTCCAACTTTGCAAGACGTACGTATACATCCAAGCTTGGCATTTCCATGACACTATAGGGCATACCGACGGCGCACATCGTATCACGCAATTCGCGCAGGGTACGCGCACCAAAACTGGTGATCACCCCTCGCCCACCCTGTTTTATTACCCGCGCCATTTCGCTTAGCGCTTTTTGCTTATCGCTTACCCATTGCAAGCAGACCCCTGAGAATACGCCATCAAATGATAGTTCATTGAATGGTAGATCCGTTGCGTTGCCAACGAAGCATGGGGAATATTTGCTCGCCAGCTCGACCATAGCGGGCGCAATGTCAACGCCCACAACGTTCCATTCTTTATTATAATCGCGCGTATGCAACGCAAATGCACCTGTGCCGCAGCCAACATCTAGAATTTTGGAATTGGGTTTGAAATATTCACTAGCAAGCAGACACGCATCAACCATCAAGCTGTGCTGAAGCGTTGCGTGCGCATCATACGAAAATGCGGCACGATTAAAATCCTCGGCAACACGTTGCTGTTCTATAGGCATTCTGAAATTCTAGCTCTGAATGTGTCTGTGTCGTGTAGGTGCGGTGCGTGTCCGCACTCTTTCCACTTTTCTAATATGCCACAACCTAGATGTTTTACTAGCATTTCTGACTGCTCAACTGGTACGATAACATCATTCTCTCCATGGATGATGAGCGGCTCAGGAATGGCAGATACGTTGAGATTTTCGACACTGAAGCGCGACAAATCATCGAGCCACGGCAGCCAACGCGCCGTGTTTTCAACTTCAGGGTGATGGCCAAGGAGCGTTACAACATCCCTGTGGTGCTTGTCGCCTTTGGCAATCAGGCCATGAAAGCGTGTTTTACTACGAGCCGCGTCGTTCGCATAGTTGGTGCGGAATTGATTGAACGTGAAATCATCCATACCGAATTCAGAAACGAATTGAAATGGCGCCGCGATGAGCACTAGTTTTTTAGGCTTTAATACACCAGCAGCTATGGCACGAAGCGCCAATTGGCCGCCTAATGACCATGCGACAACGCGCTCGATATCCGCAAATGGTTTCAGGCCTTCAAAACTCTCCTCAGGGCTAGCATAATCACTATAATCAAAATGCACCGAGTCCGGCACGATGCGTGACAATGCATCGGCTGGTTGTGTCCATCCACTGAGTGTGAGTGTTTTCATAGCGCTTTTAGCAAATCATCGACCATTGCTTCGGTATGTAATGCACTAAACGCCACGCGCAAGCGCGCTGTACCCGCAGGCACGGTCGGCGGGCGAATCGCTTGCACCAAGAAGCCAGCAGCTTCCAACTGTTTGCTTTTTTCCAGCGCCGTTTGTTCCTCGCCTAAAATCACGGGAAAAATGGTAGTTTTGGCATTTGAATTGAATCGTTTGGCATTGGCGAGTGCTTTTGCAGCGAGTTCGGGCGTCATCAATTTTAGGGCTTCGTTGGCGGCAGCAAGTGTTGCGGGCGGCAGGCCTGTTGAGAAAATAAAACTGCGCGCGCTGGTGATGAGATAATCAATCACCTTCTGGCTGGCGGCGATATACCCACCATAGCTGCCTGCGGCTTTGGACAATGTGCCCATCCAAATATGCGGCTCGGCTTCGGGCGTGATGATTCCCAGACCATGTGCATCGTCTGCCATCAGCCATGCATCATGCTTATCCGCTAGTGTGCGCATGGCTTTGAGGGGCGCAATGTCACCGTCCATACTGAATACGTGGTCGGTGACGATGAGGCAATTTTCATAATCGCCGCGCGATGCTAGTAGGCGCGCCAAATCTTCCATATCGTTGTGCTTGAAGCGCTTGAGTGTCGCGCCGGATAGTTGCGCACCGTCGATAATACAAGCATGAACCAGCTTATCGGCGATGATGAGATCACCCTTGCCCATAAGCGCGGGAATGACCCCAAGATTAGTGAGATAACCACTACCCAATATCAATGCGGCTTCGGTTTTCTTCTTTGCGGCAATGGTTTGTTCAAGCGGCGTATAGAGCGGGTGATTGCCTGTAATCAGGCGCGAAGCCCCTGCCCCTACACCGTAGGTTTTCGTAGCATCAATCGCTGCTTCAATAACCTTGGGGTGCTGGCTAAGCCCCAAATAGTCATTACAGGAGAAAGATATGTATTTTTTCCCTGCCCGTTCGACATAAATGCCTTCGGTACGCGTAGAATCACGCAAAACCCTCTGCTGATGACGCTCAGCGAGGTCTTTTAGGCGTTTGGCTACCATGTCGTCTAATGCTGGCATTTTCCAATCCAATGGCTATATTCCGCGTCCGATAAGGAGATACTATGACAAGGCATGATTGGACAAGTGAAGAGGTGAAGGGTTTATTCGATTTACCATTGAATGACCTGTTATTCCGTGCGGCGAGTGTGCATCGCCAGCATTTTGACCCCAATGCCGTGCAAGTCAGCACCCTCTGCTCCATCAAAACAGGCGGTTGCCCTGAGGACTGTAATTACTGCTCACAAAGCGCGTCATTCGAAACGCCCGTAAAAGCAACCAAGCTCATGGAGCATGATACGGTGCTCGAAGCTGCCAAAAAAGCGAAAGAAGCGGGCGCGACCCGTTTTTGTATGGGTGCTGCATGGCGCTCGCCCAAAGGCCGCGACATGGAAAAAGTCACCGCACTCGTGCGTGACGTGAAAGCACTGGGTTTGGAAACCTGTGCAACCCTCGGTATGCTCGATGCGCATCAAGCTCTGCAACTGAAAGAAGCTGGATTGGATTATTACAACCACAATATCGACACTTCGGAAGAGCATTACAAAAACATCATCACCACACGTACGTTCAAAGACCGCCTCGATACGCTGGAGGCCGTACGCAACGTGGGCATGAAGGTTTGCTCGGGTGGTATTTTGGGTCTGGGTGAGAATGAAACCGATCGTGCAGAAATGCTGCGCACCTTGGCGAATTTGCCCAAACACCCCGAGTCTGTGCCGATCAATCAGTTGATGCAGGTGAAGGGCACGCCCCTAGAAAAAGAAAAACCAGTCGACGCCGTTGATTTCGTGCGTACGATTGCTGTGGCGCGTATTTTGATGCCGCAATCCATGGTGCGTCTTTCCGCAGGTCGCGAAGCGATGAGCGATGAAATGCAAGCCATGTGTTTCTTCGCCGGCGCAAATTCCATTTTCTATGGTGAGAAATTGCTGACTACCGGCAATCCGGATACGGAAGCAGATCAGCGCCTGTTCGCAAAACTGGGCATTCACCCTATGCCACCTGAAAACGCATCGGAAGCAAGTGCCGCGTAAATCCTCCGCAGACTGGTTGGACGAAGGGTTGCAGCATATCTGGCTACCTTATTCCCAAATGAAAACGGCGGACGAGCCTTTAGCCGTTGTCGGCGCGAAAGGCAGCTACATTCACCTCGCCGATGGCCGCAAATTGCTCGACGGTATCGCCTCGTGGTGGACCATGTGTCACGGCTATCAGCACCCCCATATCGTAAAAGCGATTCAGCAACAGGCTGAAACACTCAGCCATGTGATGCTGGGTGGGTTGGCGCATGAGCAAGCCTACAGGCTTGCCACGCGCCTAAGTGCACTTAGCAAAATGGATCGCGTGTTTTTCAGTGATTCAGGTTCAGTAGCGGTGGAAGTGGCGCTTAAAATGGCTCTGCAATATTGGCGCAATCGTGGCGACTTGAAGCGCACTAAATTCATTTGCTTCAATCATGGCTATCATGGCGACACGATTGGCGCGATGGGTGTTTCTGGCAAAAGCCCATTCACCAGCGCATTTGATAGCCTCACGCTCAAAAATTATACGCTCGATATACCGACCGACGAATATAGCTTCGCCGAATTTGAAGAGACCGTTGCGGCCATTAAAGGGCAAGTCGCTGGCCTTATCATCGAGCCACTCGTGCAATGCGCAGGCGGATTCAAATTCCATTCGGCGGATATTCTTTCCGAGATTCGCCGCGTGTGCCGCGAGCATGGCATTTTATTCATTGCCGATGAAATCGCGACAGGCTTTGGCCGCACGGGCAGTATGTTTGCTTGTCAAGAAGCTGCCATCGTGCCGGACATTATGTGTGTCGGCAAAGCCTTGACGGGCGGCCACTTGCCGCTTGCTGCAACGCTCGCAACCCAAGAAGTATTCGAAGCATTCTGGAGCGGTGAATACGAAAAAGCCTTCATGCATGGCCCTACTTATATGGGCAATCCCCTCGCCTGTGCTGCGGCCAATGCATCGCTCGATTTATTTGAGCAAGAACCACGCCTCGAGCAAGTAGAGGTGATTGAAGCGACTCTATGGAGCGGGCTTAAAGATCTTCAGCAGCATTCACGCGTGAAAGACGTGCGCGTCAAAGGTGCGATCGGTGTTGTGGAAACTGATTTAACGCGCTCGGAAATAATGACGTTGCGCGGGCAATATATTGCGGATGGTGCGTGGCTAAGGCCTCTTGGCAATTGCATCTATTTTATGCCGCCATTGACGATACGCGATAGCGAGTTACACCAACTCGTCAATATATTGGCTAATCACATCTAATCCCTGTTGCCAGAAATCAGACTTAGACGCATCCAGACCGAATGGCTTGAGCAGTTCTTTGTGACGCAACGTGCCACCTGCTGCCAGCATGTCCACGTATTTATCGGCGAAGGTTACGCCACGCCCTGCGCTTTTTTCCTTCTGATACACGCCATATAGCGAATTCACCAAGCAATCGCCGAATGCGTAGGCATACACATAAAACGGCGTATGAATGAAGTGCGGGATATACATCCAATACACGTTGTATTCTGGATGTAATTGGATAGCTGGGCCAAGCGACTCGCTTTGCACCTGCATCCAAATTTCACCGATACGTTTGGTCGAGAGTTCGCCCAGCTTACGCTCATCATGCACCATGCGCTCAAACTCGCAGAACGCCACCTGGCGCACCACAGTGTTCAACATGTCCTCGACTTTTGAGGCAATCATCGCACGACGCTTCTTCTTATCCTTCTCTTGGCTGAGCATGGATTGGAAGGTCAGCATTTCACCGAATACCGATGCAGTCTCTGCCAACGTGAGCGGCGTATCGCACATCAGCGCGCCTTGGCTTGCGGAAAGCACTTGGTGAACACCATGCCCCAACTCGTGAGCGAGTGTCATCACATCACGCGTTTTGCCGAGGTAGTTCAGCAATAAATACGGGTGCGCGGAAGGAACCGTTGGGTGAGCAAATGCGCCCGATGCCTTTGATTTGCGCGCAGGCACATCAATCCAGTTTCCTTCGAAGAATTGCTGCCCAACATCCGCCAACGTAGGTGAGAATACTTCGTAAGCGTCCATCACAATGTTGACGGCTTTAGGCCATGGAATGTTTCCATCAGCCATTTTAGGGAGTGGTGCATTACGGTCCCAATAGTCGAGCTTCTTTTTGCCGAACTGCTTGGCTTTCCATTTATAATAGCGATGCGAGAGATTCTTATAGTTCGCTTTCACCGTTTTAATTAACGCATCCACCACCTCGTCCTCGACTTGGTTGGAGACATTGCGGCTGCTGATCGGACGCGCAAATTTACGCGTATCGTCCTCAATCTGCTTTGCTTTAGCGAGCGTGTTGGTAATCAGCGTGAAGAGTGGTGCGTTTTCTTGATAGACGCGGGCAATTTCTTTGGCGGCAGCTTTACGCAGCTTCGCATCTTTTCCGGAAAGCAAATCGAACACTTCCGCATTCGCCAATTTTTTGCCGTTCACCTTGAATTCCAAGCGCGCATTGGACTCATCATAAAGACGCGTCCAGCTTTGTATGGTTACGCTGTTTTCATGAATGAAGCGCTCCAGCGCGTCATTCAACTGATAGGGCTTATAGCTGCGAATCGACGCCAACCATGGCTTATAATGTGCCACGATTTTGGACGCTTTGAAATGTTTGTTCAATTGCTCGTCAGACAGGCTGTTAATTTCGAGCGTGAAAAACACCAATTTACTGGAATGCAGCGTAAGTGTCTCTGAGGTGTTCTGGTAAAACTGGGTAATGGCGGGGTTTGCCATGTCGCCCGCATACAGTAACTGGGCGTAACTACCTAATTTACCCATCGCGTCGGAGAGTTTCTCATAGCGCTTGATTGCCTCAGCAAATGCTGGCGCATTCAGTGATTTGACTTTCTTTTGGTAATCCTTGGCGAAGGCTGCAGATTCTTTGGCGATCTGCGCGATATCACGCACGATGGTGCGGTCATCAATACCAGTATAAAGATGGGTCAAATCCCATGTAGGGAGTTTTTGCTTCTTCTTCGTAGATGCTTTCTTCTTAGCCATCTGATTACTCCGCTTTTACTGCGTCCACCGGTGCTGCCTGTGCTGTTGGCTCTGGCAATTTCGTATCGAGAGGGGTTTTAATATTACCCAAAAGAATCGCCAGCAACTCCTCGAAGGTGATGCCACCAATCTGGAATGCGCCTTCGCGGGCGCGCTGAATATCAATGCTGACATCTTTCGCGTCAGGCAGCGTCTGCCCCGCCACGCGAATAAATAGCGTATTGATGAGCGGCTCATCTTTTTTCCGCAGGACCTTATGTTGCTTCAGTATCTTGCGCCATGATTGGACATTGCCAATACTGATATTTGCCATGCCCACGGGCAGGATATCCTCTTTATTGGCAACGAAGTCGGCGGTTGCGCTGATCGTTGCGTCCTTGGTGCTGAGACTGAATTCATCCAACTTCAGCGATGTCTGCGCAGATTGCATTGCCGCCAATGCCTCGGGGCTTTGGGGCATAGCGCCTTCAAAACGCAGTTTGAGGGCGGCATTCACTGGTGCAAATGGCAAGAATTTTTCGTTCGCGCTGAGATTTTTAAGCGATGAACTGATTTCAACCACGTTGATTTTTTCATCGTTGAGGCTGTTTTTCCAATCACTGGTTATAGAGTCTACGGTAATCGTACCCACTTCATTACCCACGGGAACGATCTTGAGATTTTTAATGCGCAGTTCGCTGCTACCCAAATCTGGGCGACTTTCATGGGTGGTGACTACTCCACGGCTACCTTCGCTCATGCTCACGTCGATCGTATCATAGCGCGGGGTGAGCGTTTGGGTTTCTTCCTCCTCGCCGCTAGCATCTTGACCAACTAAAAAGCGCAGCGTGGTCTTTTGCGAGAAATGGTTGGTAATGCGGGTGAAGCCTTCACCATCATGTTCTGTTTTTTCGACGGTAAAGGCAAGTGGCGGCTCGCTCACCAAGGATGCGCTCTCAAAGCGATTATTGCCTTCGAATACATGAATCGGTGTGAGGAATGTAATGCTCACTTCACTCAAATCCGCGCTGTGTGGCTCTAAGCGCATCTGCTCGACAGTCACCCGATTCTTTTCCTGCGTAGTCGTATTGATCACCTCAATATTGCTGATTAGCGCGTGGCCGTCCGCCAGTCCGCCTTTGATGGCAACGTCGCCATAACGAATATCAATTGACTGGCCTTGCTCTTTGGCTTGCTTCTCTGTTTGCTCAATCCACGCATTAAGCTGCTGCTCAACTACCGCTTTATCAAGGCCCGCTCGCGAGGCGTAATAGCCAAGCCCAGCTACACCCAGCAGGGAAAGCACAACAGCAATCAGAATTTTATGAGTACGTGATTTTTTAACAGGCGGAGGGGTTAATTCATTCATGGCTATTTCTTATCGACCATCATGTTACGGGTCGCGGATGGCAATTTCACTTTGAGGCCTTCGAGGCTATCATTCATCATGATTTGACAGCCAAGGCGCGAGGTGTGCGTTAAGCCAAACGCCAAATCCAGCATATCTTCTTCATCGTCGCTGGCTGGGGGTAGACCACCATAAAATGCCTCGTCCACCACCACGTGGCAGGTTGAACAGGCGAGCGAACCTTCACAAGCGCCTTCGAGAGAAATGTCGTTCTTGTGCGCGACTTCAAGCAACGAGATGCCATTTGGCGCATCCACCACTTTTTCGCTTCCGTCATGCAGTACAAAGGTCACTTTAGGCATTCTATGTCTCCGTTTTTAGACTTCTTCTACGTTTTTACCGGCTAATGCACCCGCAATAGCATGATTCATACGACGTTCAGCAAATGGGCCGACCAACGCATGAAGTTGATGCACTTCGTAATCTATGCGCTCCCTGTCCGTACCAGCAATCGCGGCTTTCAAGGTTTGCATTTGCGCTTCGAACATCGCCACTTCACCTTGCTTAAGCAGATCAGGACTTAGCTCCATCGCGCGCTGTAACTCCAGCATCACACGCTCTGCCTCTACCCGCGCTTCTATTAATAAGCGCTCTAAAATATCGGACTTCGCATGCTCCATGCTTTCGCGCAGCATATGTTCGATTTCTTCAAATGCAAGACCGTATGATGGTTTCACCTCTACACGCTGCTCAACAGCAGATACCTGTTCTTTTGCGTGCACACTAAGCAGCCCGTCTGCATCAACCTCAAAGGTGATTTTGACGCGTGCGGCGCCTGCCACCATCGGCGGAATGTCGGTGAGGATAAATTGCGCCAGCGAACGGTTATCGCTTACTTTTTCGCGTTCACCCTGCACGATATGAATGCTCATCGCATTCTGGCCATCTTGATAGGTCGTGAACTCCTGCGCCACGCTCACGGGAATCGGCGTATTGCGCGGGATGATCTTTTCAACAATGCCACCATAGGTTTCAAGGCCTAGTGAAAGCGGCAATACGTCGAGCAACAGCGTGTTCGAACCTTTGGTCAGCGCTTCGGCCTGCAAGGCAGCGCCCATAGCTACTACTAGGTCAGGGTCAACGGAATCATGTATTGGGCATTCAAAAAATGCTTTCATTTGCGCTTTAACAAGCGGCACGCGCGTTGAACCACCGACCATGACAACGCCCTGAATATCAGCTTTACTGATGCCCGCATCGTGAATGGCTTGTTCGGCACACAAGATCGTGCGTTGAACGAGTGGTGAAATCCATTGCTCTATCTGCGCGCGCGTCACGCCTACGCGCTCGCCCGCCCAATCAACAATGGCTTCACTTGCAGTACTTAGTGCTTCTTTGGCGGCACGTGATGCTGCCAATAATTGGCTCATTTCGGTAAGCTGCAAATGGTCGAGATGGGTTCTGGAAATAACATATTCAGCAATTTTCTGGTCAAAATCATCGCCACCTAATTGCGTATCACCCGCCGTTGCTAGCACTTGGAATACACCCTGCTGCAATTTAAGAATGGAAATATCGAACGTGCCTCCACCTAAATCATACACAGCAAAAATGCCTTCAGCATTCGAATCCAAACCATAGGCGAGTGCTGCGGCAGTCGGTTCATTCAACAATCGCAGAACCTCTAGCCCTGCGATGCGCGCTGCGTCTTTGGTGGCGGTGCGGGCTGCATCATCAAAATAAGCAGGCACGGTTATCACCGCTTTGGTGACTTCGCGCCCCAGCGCCTCTTGCGCCAATAATTTCATGTGCTTCAAAATATCGGCAGATACTTCTACTGGCGAAACGCTACGCTCAGCCAGCCTCAGTTTTACAAGCCCCTCGCCCGTTTCTACATCATAGGGCAATTGGTCGGCGATTTTTGGAATGTCCGCCGCAGACTTGCCCATCAAGCGTTTGACGGATGCCAACACATCCATTTCACCTTCGGCGTAAGCGTGACGTGCTTCGTGCCCAACAATGGCGCTTTTACCAATATACTGCACAACCGATGGGATGATGGCTTTGCTATGCGCATCATGAATAGCCTCAGCCTTACCCTCACTGGCGATGGCGATCACCGAATGGGTCGTGCCAAGGTCGATACCGACCGCAATGCTGTCTTCATGCGGGAGAGGCGTTTGGCCTGGCTCGTGAATCTGTAATAAATGTCCCATTAGTGGCTTTCGTGCGTGTGGGCGTGCTGGGCTTTGATGCGATAGAGGTACATATGCGCCTCTTCTGCCGCTTTGCCCAAATAATGCAAGCGAATCGTGTATTGCGCCGCATGTTCTAGGTCATTTGCGCTGAGCGCCTCGGCAATCGCATCCACCGATTCATCGGCACTTTTGCGGATATCGCTCACTAATTCGAGCAGTTTTCGGCCATCTTCACTGCTGTCGGATATCTGCTCGCGAAGCTCCATCATCTCCACCAGCAGCGCTTGTGAAGGCTTTACCGTGTCTGCCTCGGAGTTCACATGAACGCCCTTGAGGGCCAGTAAATGCTCGGCGCGGGTGAGTGGGTTCTTCAAGGCTTCGTATGCCTGATTCGCGTCCATCGAACGCTCAATCGCTACGATACGCTCGGCTTCTGATTTACCAATCTGTCGGTCAGGGTGTGCCGCGCGTTGAATATCGAAATAGGATTTTTCCAACGTCTTGATATCCAAATCAAAGGATTCGGCAATGCCAAGCAGTGTGAAATAATTGGTCATGGCTAAACGTGGAAGGACTCGCCACAGCCGCAGCGTCCCTTCTCGTTCGGGTTCACGAACACGAAGCCGCTTTTGAATTTTTCTTCGACAAAATCCATCTCGGTGCCGATGAGGAACATCACCGCCTTAGGGTCGATGAGCACACGCACGCCTTTATCTTCCACGACTTCGTCGAACTTGCCGATTTCGTCCGCATATTCGACGGTGTAGCTCATGCCCGAACAACCACGCGTGCGAATACCCACCTTCACCGCAACAGGCGGTTTCTCGCGCTGCGCAATGAGCGCCTTGATTTGCTCAGCAGCACGATCGGTGATGGAAATGGCTTTGCCCGCTTGCATGACTAGCTCTGATGTTTGTCTTTATAGTCCTTGATAGCCGCTTTAATCGCGTCTTCAGCCAATACCGAGCAGTGAATTTTCACTGGTGGTAACGCCAAGTGCTGCGCAATCTCGGTGTTCTTGATTTGCGCTGCCTCGTCAATCGACTTGCCTTTTACCCATTCGGTAATCAGCGAGCTGGATGCAATCGCCGAGCCGCAGCCGAAGGTTTTGAAGCGCGCGTCTTCAATTACGCCCTCTTTGCTGACTTTGATTTGCAGCTTCATTACGTCACCGCACGCTGGCGCACCAACGAGGCCTGTGCCTACATCACTATCGTCTTTATCGAACGAACCAACGTTGCGTGGGTTCTCATAGTGATCGATCACTTTTTCACTGTATGCCATTATAAACTCCTTTGGCGAAATTCAGCATTCACCCGCTCTGTTTCTTGCTGGTTATCTAAATAAGATACAAGCGTATTAAATGCGGTTCTTGCATCAATATTCTCTGGATCAACGCCGTCTCTTATATATTCATTGGTTAAGCGCTCCATTACCTTCATCCGACACACTTGAAATGCTAAACCCCATTCATTTTGAACGTGAAGGGCAACATCATGTATGCCAGAATAAAAGTTTTGATCCTCACGCACTGAAAGGGCCTTACCCATCAAAGGCAGTGTGATTTCTTCATCTTGAGTGAACTCTGCATATTTCAAGGCCTTTTCCAACGCTGCATTCATTGAACGAAATACAGATACCCTCTCCGCATATTTAGCGGTTTCATCATCATCGCGCTCTGGCTCAGTATTCATTAATCGTCTACTCGCTTATCAAAGGAATCAGTATTTATCAGGCGATGATGGAAGCAATAACTTCTTCACAATATGCCATGCCAATTACCTATCCCTCACTACCTTTTCCGTTATCTCAATATCGCCTTTTACAAAGGCTTTTGCCTCTTCAACCATTGCATCATCACATTGGATAGCGTGATTTTCCTTGTATTTATGCGCTACATACTTGTGCACTTTGCTTTCTACTAGTCCATAAAGGTCCCCTTCGTACCCTTTATCGGCATACGCTTGAACCAGCACCGCTATCTGCTCGTCTCCGAGTTTCCCCATAATTTCGTTAGTCACCTGACGTATGACCTTGCCACGATGCAACATTTCCGCAATCGGGTTGTGGTGTATAACATCTGGAATGCGTATCATAATTAGTGGCCTGCCCACTCAATTTTTGAAATATCTACACCTTCTTGCACCATTTCCCAAAGCGGGCTCATGGCACGTAATTTTTCGATCGAACCGCTAACGATTTTAATCGCTTCATCGACTTCTTCTTCGGTCGTGAAACGGCCAATACCAAAACGAATCGAGGTGTGCGCCAGCTCTTCACCCACGCCGATGGAGCGTAGCACGTAAGAAGGCTCCAGCGATGCGCTGGTACATGCCGAACCAGACGATACGGCGAGGTTCTTAATCGCCATAATCATCGACTCGCCCTCGATATAGGCGAAGCTGAGGTTGATGCAGCCCGGCCAACGCTGTTCGCGATCACCGTTCAAGAACACGTCTTTTACGCCGTCGAGCGTTGCTTTCAGGAACTTGTCGCTCAGGTAGCGCACGCGGGAAGCGTCATTGGCCATTTCAGCCTGCGCGATGCGCGCTGCTTCGCCAAACCCAACCACAAGCGGGGTTGGCAAGGTGCCTGAACGCATGCCGCGCTCTTGGCCACCGCCTGTGAACAGCGCTTCTAAACGCACACGTGGGCGACGACGCACATAAAGAGCCCCCACACCTTTTGGTCCATAAATCTTGTGCGCGCTGATGCTCATGAGGTCGATATTCATCGCCTCGACATCGAGCGGAATTTTACCAAATGCCTGCGCTGCGTCCGTATGGAACAGCACGCCATGCTTACGGGTGATTGCCCCAATTTCAGCGAGTGGCTGAATCACGCCGATTTCGTTATTCACCGCCATCACGCTTACCAGCAATGTCTTGTCGGTAATGGCTGCTTCGAGTTCTTTCAAATCAATCAAGCCATTTGGCTTAACGGGCAGATAGGTAACCGTGAAACCTTCCATCTCCAAATGGCGCGCTGAATCCAGTACGCATTTATGCTCGGTCACCACGGTGATGATGTGATTCTTTTTGTCTTTGTAAAAATGGCCAACACCTTTGAGCGCAATGTTATTTGCTTCCGTCGCACCACTAGTGAAGATGATTTCTTTTTCGTCGGCATTGATAACGCTTGCGACTTGCGTACGCGCTAGTTCGCACGCCTCTTCAGCTTCCCAACCATAGGCGTGGCTACGCGAATGCGGATTGCCGAACTTTTCAGTGAAGTACGGCAGCATTTTTTCGACCACACGTGGGTCGCATGGTGTCGTGGACTGGTAGTCCAAGAAAATGGGAAACTTGATGGTCATTCTGTATCTCGTGTTGTTTTGTCCGCTTACTATAATAACATAGTAATAAGGTCAACTATTATCAAGGCTAGGCAGCCTTATGTTTTCCAAGGCGCTCATAGGTGTTTTTCCACGCACTGGCAAATGATTTTACGTCATTTTCTGTGGTATTCCAGCCCATGGAAATACGAATCGCGCAACTTGCTGTTTCCTCAGTGATTCCCATGGCCTTGAGCACATAAGAAGGCTCGATACGGCCCGAGGAGCAAGCAGAGCCCGCCGATACAGCATAACCTTCCAAGTCAAAGTTCATAAGCTGCGTCTCGCTTTTGACGTTTGGCATAGCGATTTGCAGGGTATTTGGCAGGCGTGGAGCGTCTTTGCTGAATACAACGCTACCTAATTCTGCTTCAAGCCAATCACGCCAAGCGGCGTGCTGCTTGGCTTCTGGGCAATTGGCCACCTCGCCCATCAGCGCGGCGAAACCAATGGTTTTTACCACATCTTCCGTTCCGGCTCTACGCCCAAGCTCCTGTCCGCCGCCTGTCAGTAAGGGTTTGATCGCCACGTCATTGCGCAAAATCAGTGCCCCAATACCGATTGGCCCACCGACTTTATGCGCACCAATCGTCATCATATCCGCTTTCAGTAACCCGAAATCGACAGGGATTTTGCCGATCGCCTGCACCGCGTCTGTATGCAGTAAGCCACCATGTTTATGCACGATATCGGCAATCTCGGCGATGGGGTTGATAACACCCGTCTCATTGTTCGCGAGCATCACGCTCACCAGCGCGGGACGACCCAGTGCAGCCAACTTCTTGTCGAGCACCTCGAGTATCACGATGCCATTTTCATCAACGGGAAGTGTGTCGCCACCCAGTAATGATGCCGTTTTAAGTATGGAGGCATGCTCAATCGCAGAAACCAACATAGGGCGGTCAAACCCGCGCAGCACCATGTTGTTTGCCTCGGTTGCCGAACCTGTAAAAAGCACCTCGTTGGCGAACACGCTCACACTATCGGCAATCGCTTTACGCGAATCTTCCAGCAATTTTTTGGCAACACGCCCCGCCGCATGGGTCGATGACGGGTTCAGCGCACAGCACTCATGCGGTTGCATGGCCTTAATCACCGCAGGTCGCATCGGCGATGTGGCGTTGTAATCGAGGTAACTTTTAGGCATGAGCCGTCGTGTCCTGCATCATTTCAGCGAGCATATACATATTCGCCGCTTCCTGAGGATCGAGGGGGAATTTTTGTTTGAGCTTACGCTCGCACACATCTGCTAGCGATACGGATTTAAGATAGTTGAAAATCTGATAACCAAGACCTTCCCACAAATCATGAGTAAGGCAGCGCGTTTTAGGCGCCATGCAGCCTTCGTGCGAACCGTTATTACAGCGCGTCATTTTGATCGACTCATCCGCCGCTATAACGATTTCGGCAACATTCGTATCATGTGCTGCTTTTGCAAGCTGGTATCCACCACCTGGACCGCGCACCGATTTTACAATGCCGCGCTTTTTGAGTTTAGCAAAAATCTGTTCCAGATACGCGAGCGGGATTTCCTGACGTTCAGCAATACCCGCCAGCGTCAACGGTCTGTCGTTTTTCTGGGTGGCTAAATCCACCATCGCCATTACAGCGTATCTACCTTTGGTCGAGAGTAACATTATTGCTTCGCTTCCCAGCGCGTTGCTGCCGCTTCTTCGCCCGCTTCTATGCTACGTTTTTCGATGTTTTGCAAGCGTGACTCAAGCATTTTGACCTGTTCAAGCAAGGTTTTTACGACATCGTGATCGTCATTTCCATCCGTCGTCCCGTAGGAGGTAAAGCTTTGAGTTTCCTGCACTGCCTCGACTTCATGGGCGGGGATACCTACCACCGTTGCCCCTGCGCGCACGTCTTTTACTACCACCGCGTTAGAGCCAACGCGTGCCCCCTTACCCACGGTGATAGGGCCTAACACCTGAGCGCCAGCACCGATAATCACCTCATCTTCAATGGTTGGGTGGCGCTTGCCACGGCTGAGTGATGTGCCGCCTAACGTAACCCCATGATACATGGTCACGTGATTGCCAATAACAGCCGTTTCGCCAATCACCACACCAAACCCATGGTCGATAAAGAATTTCTCACCAATGGTTGCACCGGGGTGAATTTCGATTGCCGTTACCAACCGCCCAATATGCGAAAGCACGCGCGCCAATAGCTTCAAATCACGCTGCCAGAGCCAGTGAGCGCTACGATAAATCATGATTGCATGGAAACCCGCATAGCAAAAAATCACCTCCCAGCGCGTTCTTGCGGCTGGGTCACGTGCCATGATGCTATCAATTTCGTCGCGTATAGATGCCATAAAAACCTTGTTTCCCGATGGGGTTTACGCTACCACCGCGCCTAAATCAAATACATCTGAGATGGAGACCGTATGGCAGAGGTGATTTTTCAAGGACCCGAAGGCCGCTTAGAAGGCCGTTATCACCATAATCCCGATAAGCACTCACCAATCGCTGTGGTGCTGCATCCTCACCCGCTCTATGGCGGCACGATGAATAACAAGATTGTCTATCGCCTTTACAGCAGCTTTGCACGTGCTGGCTTCTCGGTACTGCGTTTCAACTTCCGTGGCGTTGGCCGATCAGTTGGTAAATTTGATGATGGTATCGGCGAGTTGACGGATGCTGCAACCGCGCTCGACTGGGTACAATTGCAAAACCCAGATGCTTCAAGCTGCTGGATTGCTGGCTTCAGCTTTGGCGCTTGGATTTCGCTGCAGTTGCTGATGCGCCGCCCAGAGATCGAAGGCTTCTTGGCGATTTCTCCGCCAGCAAATATGTATGATTTCGGCTTCTTGTCACCATGCCCTGCTTCGGGTCTGATTACCCAAGGCGACCGCGACGATATCGTGAGCGAGCCTGCCGTTGCACAACTGGTTGAAAAACTCCGAGCGCAAAAAGGCACCAAGGTAGATTACAAAGTCATCAACGGTGCGGATCACTATTACCGCAATAACATGGACCAGCTTTATGAATTGGTGGACCAATACGTCCTCACCAAGACAGAAGAGTTCAAGGCGCGTCCACGTCTGCGCCCTGACCGTAAGCGCCGCAACTTGCCGCTTGATAATCTGATCAAGGCAATTAATGAGGCTTAGGCTTTATAAAACGCGCCGCCCGTTACTTTTACTTTTACGCCCGTTGTTGACGGCAGTGTTAAAGCAAGCCCGCGAACACTACGCATAGCAAGATAGGCGAAGGCCTCGGCCTCGAGCGTGTCGCCATTCCATTTAACCGACTCAACAGGCGCTACCTTGGTTTTAGGCAAGCGTTGCGTGAGCATTGCCATAAGCGTTGCATTATGGCGACCACCACCCGTGACGAGCAATGATTTCGGCGTATCATTGACGTGTTCGAACGCCTTTGCAATCGCTTCAACCGTGCAGGCCGCAAGGGTTGCCACACCATCTGCTGCTGTCAGCCCCTCCGCCACGCGGGATTGGAAATGATTGCGATCCAGCGACTTTGGCGCAGGGAGTGCAAAAAACGGATCAGCCAAGAAATTCTCAACACGCCCTTTATCCACTTCACCGCGCGATGCTAATTCACCATTCGCGTCATAACGTGTGGCGGCGTGGTGCAGCATCCAGTCATCCATCAGCGCATTACCGGGGCCGCAATCAAACGCCAAAATTTCACGGTTCTCTCCGAGGAAAGTAACGTTCGCGACTCCACCAATATTCACGACCATGAGTGGTTTGGGTAGATTTTCTGCCAAAGCACGATGGTAAAGCGGCACGAGCGGCGCTCCCTGCCCGCCTTCAGCTACGTCTCGGCTTCTGAAATCACTCACCACGGAAATACCTGTTTTTGCGACCAGCAACGGCGCATTGCCGATTTGCTCGGTGATGCCCTCATGCGGCGCATGGCGAATGGTCTGGCCATGGAAGCCGATCAGTTTAATATTCTCACGTGCTAGCCCAGATTGCTTGATGAGTAGATTCACCGCTTCCGCATGCTTGAGGGTCAGCGCATTGGCAATGGCGGCGCGGTCTCCCTGCCCCTTCATCAGCCCCAGAATATCGGCGCGCTCCAAGTCACTATAGGGCAACATCAGGGATGGGCCAACTTCGACATGTTTCTTGCCATCCGTGCGAATCAGCGCCGCATCCACCCCATCGGCGGAGGTGCCGCTCATCAATCCAATTACCCACTCTGGCGTATCAAACATGGTTTCCTCTTGTCGGAAGATATGATGCACGTTATGCCATTGCATCACAAGAGTGAATTATGAGCGCTGATTTTATTGAAATTCTCAAGACCCGTGGCTTCCTCCACCAAATGACGGATGAGGCAGGGTTAGCGACGCTGCTGAAGAGCGGCCCAGCCACTGCTTATATTGGCTTTGATTGCACGGCCAAGTCGCTGCATGTTGGCTCGTTGCTGCAAATCATGCTGCTGCGTTGGTGGCAAAAAACGGGCAATAAGCCCATCGTTCTCCTCGGTGGCGGCACGACCAAAATCGGTGACCCTTCGGGCAAAGATGAGTCACGCCCACCACTGACCGATGCTGACATTCAAGCGAACATGGACAGCTTGAAGCAAGTATTCAGCAAATTCATTACCTTCGGCAATGGCAAGACCGACGCCGTGATGGTGAATAACGACGACTGGTTGAAAGACCTGAATTACGTCGCCTTCCTGCGCGATTATGGTCGCCATTTCTCGGTGAACCGAATGATGTCGATGGATTCTGTAAAATTGCGTCTAGAGCGCGAACAGAATCTTTCATTCCTCGAATTCAATTATATGATTCTGCAAGCCTATGACTTCGTAGAACTGAATCGCAAACATGGCTGCCGTGTTCAAATGGGTGGCTCTGACCAATGGGGAAATATTGTTAATGGCATCGAATTGAGCCGTAGGTTGATGCCACAGATAAAGACATCAAAGACCGCAACTGTCGAAGAAGATGTTTCCGCAGCCTACGACGAAGTTGCTATGAATTCGGATAAATACCTCTTCGGCATCACATCACCACTACTCACCACATCGAGCGGTGCGAAGATGGGTAAAACGGCGGCGGGTGCTGTGTGGCTCAATGCGGATATGTTGAAGCCCTATGATTATTGGCAATATTGGCGCAATACGGAAGATGCCGATGTCGTGAAATTCCTGAAGCTGTTCACCGAACTTTCGCTCGACGAAATTGCCAAGCTTGGTGCGCTTGAGGGAGCAGGCATCAACGAAGCGAAAAAAGTGCTAGCGACAGAAGCAACCGCACTGCTGCATGGTCGCGAAGCAGCCCAGCAAGCGGCGCGCACCGCGCAAGAGACTTTCGAGCAAGGCAAAGCCAGCGCGACACTGCCAAAAATTCCTGCTTATGTCGGCGTACCTGCTTACAAGCTATTAGTTGCGGCGGGCGTTGCTGCTTCGAATGGTGAAGCGCGGCGCTTCATTAAAGGTGGTGGATTCCGTATCAACGACGAACAAATCAAAGACGATAATTACGTTGTGACGGATTTGAGCGTGAAAGTCTCTGCGGGCAAAACCAAGCATTTTCTTCTAGTGGAATCAGAAGCTTATTAACATTTAATAGCCACGCACTTCCAATTTAAGAGAAAGTTAACTGATATGTTTTACAGTGTGAGTTTAACATAGGATATTTTTATGCCTCCGTATGATATAGACGCACAGAAATCGGTTTAAGAAATAGCAAGAGAAATCGTCCCCATTATTAGAGATGAACTAATTACGGTTCTAGATTATGATGACGGCAAAGTTGATAACCGCGTTCAATTTGCAACTTTAAAAGGACATCTTTTAGCTTACGCAACTATTTTACCTGAGGATATTAGAGAAGAAGCAGTTCAATCTCATATGAACAGAGTCTTTCCTCCCAATAGATTTAATCATAGAAAAGATTTTGCGGTCGAAACAAATGATGAAGTAGTCATACAAAGAATTACTAAAATCTTGAGAGAAGCAAATCCTGACGGCATAGTTTCTCTCAATGAAGCTATTACACAAAGATCACTGCCTATGATTGGTTCTTTTGCAAAAGAACCCGCGCCTCTTATTTGCTAAACTCAAGTTCTATTTCTTTTTCTTCTCACTCGGATAGGCTTCGGGCTGCACGTCTTTGAGTTCATCAGGCGGTGGTGCGTCGAAGATGCTGAAGATATTGCGCAGGAAACCAGGTGTGAACCCTGAAAGCGGGTTTACGGACACTTGCGGGTCGGAATATTTGCCATCCACCGTGTAGCGGAACGCTACTAAGCCCTCGTCGCTGCCACCCGCGAGCATACCGATAATTGGAATCTTACCGACGAAACCGTTGATCCAATTTGCGGGCACAATCACGCCCTTCATGTTGAGCACAGTGGTCGCGGTGTCGAGCGCACCTTCAATCGTCAACCCTACAGAGCTACCGCTCGCCTTACCGTCTTTCACGGTGACTTTGCCGCCCAGCGCAATCATCGTCGCGGCGAGTTTATCAAAATAGATACCCTCACCTGTAAGGGTGTTTGCCAAACCACTGAACGAACCGACGCTGAGAATTTTTCCTAGCACCTGTGAATTCTTCAGATTGAATTTTTCAACAATGAAGCGGCCATTAAATGGCGCGGGATTTTGGGTGTCATCATACGTGCCTTTGAGATTCAGCGCGCCATTATAGACACGGTCCGTAATATCAAGCGCCCGCAAGAAATCGCCCGCATCGCCTGCTTTTAATTCTAGTTGGCGTTGACCATTCACTGTGCCGATGGTCGCACTAAAATCGCTTTTGCCTGCGGTGCCGTTGAACTCGGCGCTAGTGCAGCGCTGCTTATCGCAACGCAAATAGCCCTTCACGCGCTTGGTGGGGCCTGTCTGGCTCAGCACGAATTCATCTAGATCGACCTCCAAATCAAGTGCGGGGAAATCTTGGAGCAACGTATTCTCTTCCTCGTCGTAACTGCCCGATGCGTCGAGGCGCTTCCCACTCAGCCGCACTTCTTTGCCAGAAGGCTTCACTTCATACTTAACTCGGAAATCATTCAGGTTCGTTTGCAAACGCGGAACAGAAACATAGACCACCTCATCGTCTTTAGTCGCGACTTCACCCTTGGCGCGCAAATCGTCTGAACGAATATCGAAACCATAGGCATGCGGTGCATAGGTGTGCTTATCAAGCTGCTTAACATTCAGCGTGCCCTTTACGCCCTTCGCTTTTTTCCATGTAATCGGCGGGATATCGAGCTCCAAGTCGGTCACATCAATTGCAGCGCGCTTGACGATTGCGTCATCCGCACCGACTTCTAACTGCGCATCAATTTTCGCGTTACCGCCTTTAATTTCACGCATTTTAGGCAAGCCAACACCGACAAAGTCCTTATAGCCAAGCGTGCCTTTTACGCCAACCACCATGGGCCCCGACTCTTCTTGCTCAACGTCGAGCGTTAATTTTGTATCATCAATTTTGCTCGTTCCATTGAATGCGAAGGCGTCGTTGCTAGCGCGCATCGTACCGTCTAGCGCTTGCAGATTAAGCTTACCCCATAGATCGGGTTGGCTAATGCCCGTTAAAAGCCCGTTAATGTCATAGTCCACTTTATCGAAATTCACTTCACCATCTGGATTGCCACTAAACGCGTCGAACTTCAGAGCAAGCTGGCCATCGACCGTTCCTTGAATGGTTTCTGGATTAAGCTTCAGTGCGTCCTCGAACACGAAATGCTTGAGGGCAAGCAAACTGGCAACGTCACGCGCGGGTGCGGAAACTTTCAATTCCGCTTCCATAGGTGTGGACGGTGCATTGAGATTCTTCACACGAATGCGCGACCCAGCAATCGTAGTGCCTGTCAGCACTTTCCCTGTGGTGGTTGAGGCCTCCATCGTCTCGCCGGTGAAGACAACATGGCCGTTCACACCAGTCGCGGGTGGGAAGCCTTTGAGATAATCAACCGTCAAATTCTCGGCGTCAATCTCTGAGCGAATCGCGTGGTCGGGGTAAAATTCCGCGCTGAAATCCTGTGGCTGTAGGGAAATTTGGAGCGTTGCTTTACGCGCGATACCCTCCGTGATGTGAGTGGTCACCCATGTGCGCGATTCGGGCGAAAGCATCATGGGCCAATATTTATAGAGCGCATTCATGGGCAACGAGGTGAGACCTGCAGTCACCTGCACTGCCCATCCATCCGCGTGCTTCATACCATTGCCTGAGGCTTTAATTACGGTATCAGGCAGCTTGAGGTTCAATTCATGAACCAGCCACTGCTTAGCGTTCTTGCTTAAGCGCGCGGAGATCAGACCTTCACGAATATCAAGCGGTTTAGGGAACCACTCTGGCATCGTCAGTATTGTGCGGGCGGTGTTCATCGTAATATCGGCATTCTCAAGCACATGCTTTTTATTGAAGCCGAGCTTGATACTTCCCGATACTTTGCCTTTTACATCACTAACTGGGCCGCAGGAGGTGAACATGCAAATCATGTCGGCTGGCATCTGTTCGAAGCTTAGGCTGGCGATGGATTCTTTGGTTTCGCGGCTCCATTGCGCGGTGCCGGCTACATAGTGAGTGGTGGCGTTTTTGCTGGTGTCTTTGCGTACAAATGGCATGGACATCGCGCCATAAATGCCGTCATCATCACGCCCGACACGCAGCGAAAAAGGCGAGCTAATGAGCTTACTGCCCGACTTCATGTCCTTCATTTGCATGTAGGCATTCTCAATTGCGAAGCGCTTGAATGGCAAACGAATCGAAGCGGCACTGTCGTCATCCTCTTCTGCTTGCTCATCTTCTGCCATCATAGGTGCGAGAAGTTGTTGGATGGTAAGAATTGCGCTGTCCTCTTGAAGGCCAAGCTTGATTTCACCCTGCTCGTCCCGCACGAGGAAAAGCTTAGGGTTATACACCGTGACACTACCCAAACTTACATCACCGATCAGTAGATTGGGGAGTCGCAAGGTAGCGTCCATCTCTGGTAGTGTCGCGAACACCTGACCGTCCAAGCTTTGCCATTCGACACGAGTAAGGCGAATCGCGCCAAAGCGATTCAGCGACCGCCAATCAATCACCACATCGCCAATACTTACTTTGTAAGGCGATCCTTTGACCTGCAATGCCCGCTCGATCGTGGGTTTAAGCCATGAAATATGCTTAGGGCCACCTGCCGTAAGAATCACCGCACCCCCAACGATTAAGATGAGGAGTGTGACTAAAAACGCCAGACTATGCGTAATGCGCTTGACCATGTGCGTTATTGCGGCGAGATGTTCCTATGGTTTCTACTCACTCTGATAGCACCCTTCACTTACCTGCTGCAAGCAATGAGCGCGACGCTGCCCATTTATGGGAAACGCTTTCAAGCACCTTTGCTGCGCCAATGGCACATAAGGCGGCAAAGCCCTTGTTACAAGCCAGTGCTGGCAATTCGCCGTATATATCACGCTTGATTCAAAAATATCCGGATGTGTTCTTTAGTGGGCTAACACACGGCTATAGCGAGGAAGCACAGCGTATTGTCGCGGCAATCGCGGAGCCAACAGATGATTTGATGAAGCACCTGCGTATTTCCAAGGCACAGATTTCACTTGCCGTCGCGCTGGGAGATATTTCGGGCGAAATGTCACTTCAAAATGTGACCGCATTGCTTTCTACCTGCGCAGAGCGCTGCGTGCAGACAGCGCTAAATCATTTGCTTAGTGCGGCAGCCAAGCGTGGTGAATTTGCCCCCAAACACATGGATAACCCAAGTCTAGAAAGCGGGATCATCATTTTAGGGATGGGCAAACTGGGTGCGCTGGAACTTAACTACTCCAGCGATATCGACCTTATCATACTTTATGAAAAAGAGCAGCTACCCTACACGGGGCAGCGCAATGCCCAAATTTTCATGAATAAAATCGCGCAAGACTTGGTGACACTTCTGCAAGAACGCACGCAGGATGGTTATGTATTCCGCACTGATTTGCGTCTGCGTCCTGATCCTATGTCAACGCCACCCGCTGTTACCGTTGGCTCAGCACTCACCTATTACGAAACCGTGGGGCAAAACTGGGAACGCGCCGCGATGATCAAAGCGCGCCCGATTGCGGGTGATGTTGTGGCAGGTGAGCGATTCCTGAGTGAGCTTGTGCCTTATATTTGGCGTAAAAGCCTCGATTTCGCGACCATCGCGGATATTCACTCCATCAAACGCCAAATGAATGTGTCACATGGTAAAACCATTACGCTTGAAGGGCACAACATTAAAACAGGCATGGGCGGCATTCGCGAAATAGAATTTTTTGTCCAAACCCAGCAGCTCGTATGGGGTGGGCGTATTCCAACGCTGCGCGTACAAAGCACGCTGGATGCGCTAGACAAATTGGTCGAGGCGGAGCTTGTCGCACCCGCTACGCGTGAGCGCTTGCACCAACATTATGTGTATCTGCGCAATCTTGAGCATCGCCTGCAAATGCGAAATGACGAGCAAACGCACACCCTACCCGACACCGACGACGGTATGGAGTGGCTGCGTATTTTTCTTAACTACAATTCGCAGCAGGATTTGCGAAGCTATTGCCTTGATGTGCTCAATGAAGTTCACCGCATTTATTCCGAGTCTATGCAAGGCTCGGAGCCATTGGCAGTGGATGGGAACTTGGTGTTCACCGGCGTAGAGGCAGACCCAGAAACGCTCAAAACACTTGAGCGTATGGGCTATAAAGAAGCACGCCGCATTTCAGATATTATTCAGGGCTGGCATCGTGGCCATCGCCGGTCGACACGCTCGAAGCGTTCACGCCAAGTATTAACCGAATTGATACCTGCCGTGCTGACCGCCCTTAGTAAAACCGCACAACCCGATACAGCATTTTTCCATTTCGATGATTTCATCGACAAGCTTCCTTCAGGTGCGCAGATTTTTACATTGTTCAATACGCGACCAGAGTTGCTCGAATTATTGGCAGATATTCTGGGCTCTGCGCCTGCGCTTGGCGACACACTCAGCAAAGACCCTGGCCTTTTGGAAAGCGTGCTCGAAGCTGACTTCTTCCAGCCCCTGCCCAGTAAAACACAATTGGCTGCGCTACTGCATGAGCGCATCGCCTATACTCAGAATTACGAGCAGCGCATGGGTTATTTGCGGCTTTATAATAACGAGAAGCGCTTTCAGGCAGGCGTGCATTTATTGAAGAAACTTGCCAAACCGCTCGATATTGGCTGCTTCCTCAGCGACCTTGCGGACGTGATTGTCCAGACCACCATCAATAGCGTGCTGGATGCTTACGCCGAAGATGTGCCCGATATTCGTACATTATCGTTTGCGGCATTGGCGTTAGGTAAACTTGGCAGTCGCGAAATGACCTTCGGCTCGGATCTGGATTTAGTATTCGTTTACGATGATGAGGGGGATGCAGCATCTGAAATGCGCGCACATGTGCAGCGCGTAAGCCAACGCCTTGTCAGCGCTCTCACCCTTCTCACCCGCGAGGGTCGCTTGTATGAAGTTGACACACGCCTAAGACCAGGCGGCAGTGACGGGCCAATTGCCGTTAGCCTCAAAGCGTTTGACGCGTATTTCACCAACAGTGCTTGGACTTACGAGCATATGGCGCTCACCAAAGCGCGCATCATTGCGCATCACGGCACGTCGTTTGTCGAAACACTCGGCACGGTCATTCGTAGCCATATTTGTAAAGCGCGTGATCACAACGTACTACTGACGGACGTGCGCGAAATGCGCGAACGTATTGCCAAAGAACATCGCACCACTAATCCATGGCATCTTAAGCATCATCGCGGCGGCATGGTCGATATTGATTTTATCGCGCAATATCTCTGTTTGCGTGAAGCGTTGGCGCACCCTAGCGTTTGGCATGCGCAAGCAGAAGCGGTGCTACAAGAAGCCGCGAATCTTCGTGTTATCGACGCACAAAAAGCCAACGACTTGATTCAGGCAAAATTATTCCTATCTGACCTGCTCAGCTATTTGCGTTTGACCTGGGAGGCGGGCATCATCACCGACGATGCGCCTTCGGGCCTTAAACGCTTGCTGACAGCGGCTATGGGGGCGAATGATTTTGACGCACTCAAAGCCCGTGTGATGGAAGTTGAGGCGCGTGTGCGTGCCTTGTGGGATGAATTGTTACCAACTGCTTAGGAGAGCATCATGGCGAAAGCTGCAAAGAAAATCGAATCATCTTCGCTCAATGTGGGCGACAAAGCACCTGCTTTTAGCATGGCTACGGATGGTGGTGGTAATGTAGCCCTCAAAGATTATGCGGGTAAGAAAAATGTCGTGCTCTATTTTTATCCGAAAGACGATACGCCTGGCTGCACCACCGAAGCCAAGGATTTCAGCGATCTTGATGCGAAATTCAAAAAGACCGATACGGTGATTATCGGCGTGTCGAAGGACCCCGTAAAAAGCCATGACAAGTTCAAAACCAAATATTGCCTACCCTTCACGCTCGCTTCCGACGAGGACGGCTCCGTGTGCGAAGCCTATGGTGTGTGGGTGGAAAAAAGCATGTATGGCAAAAAATACATGGGCATCCAGCGCGCTACGTTCTTGATCGATAAAAAAGGCTCAGTTGCGGCGGTATGGCCTAAAGTGTCAGTCACTGGGCACGCGGCAGAAGTGCTGAAAACTGCTGAGTCACTTTAATAACGTGTCGATATACGCGGGTACGAGTTCAGTTGCCTTACCATAGCGTTTCTCAGCGAATAGGCTTTCGCCCAAAGACGACTCTAAGTTTAGTTCAATGGTGTGCGCGCCAGCGTGACGTGCCTCAGCCACAAACCCTGCGGCGGGATAGACATTGCCCGATGTGCCAATCGAGATGAATAAATCGCAGTTTCGTAGCGCACGGTAAATGCGCTCCATCTCAAGAGGCATTTCGCCAAACCACACGATATGGGGCCGCCAGTCACTATCGGATGCCAAATCCTCATCGCAGTCCAGCACGCGACTTGTCTCGTTATGGCGTTTCTTTTTGAGTTCGCCATGCATATGCAGCAACGAGTCGACGGGTGAGCCACCACGCTCGTGCAAATCATCGACATTTTGTGTCACCAGAAGAAACTCACCTTTCCAAGCGCGCGCCAGTTTTGCGAGGGCATGGTGAGCAGCATTGGGCTCCACCTCACGCAATTGGCGGCGGCGTATATTGTAAAACTCCTGCACCAGTGCAGGGTTGGCCTCATAGGCCTCAGGGGTTGCGACGTCCTCGATACGGTGGCCGCACCATAGGCCATCGCTGCCCCTGAAGGTCTGCAAGCCCGATTCGGCAGAAATCCCCGCCCCCGTTAATACGACGATATTTTGAATATCCACACCCCATTGCTCCTCTATGCAAGTTCGTATAAAACCACATCGTAGCAATGAGGCAATCATGAAAATTTGTATTTTAGGTGCTGGGGTATTAGGCGTCACATCGGCATATGAACTTGCCAAGCGTGGCCATGAAGTAACCGTACTTGAGCGCCAGAGCGCCGCCGCGATGGAATGTTCCTTTGCGAATGGCGGCCAGCTTTCCTATTCACACGCAATGCCATGGGCAAATCCTTACGTATTCCCTGACGTGTTTCGCTGGATGTTCAAAGACGATGCGCCGCTCGTCTTCCGCTTCAAAGCTGACCCGCACATGA